>CAYVRB010000077.1:0-21427 GCA_964453375.1 uncultured Alcaligenaceae bacterium | reverse complement strand
CTCTACATCAACGATTTACAGAAATTCGAGAAAAATTTCGTGGGGGTTTTGAAAGGTTCTGGTCGAATATGATCGATTCTCGCCAAAAGCCACTCTACGGTCGTCCAGCGAAGGACGCTCCTTGCCGCAAACGACAACCCAGGCACGCTTTTGGAGTAAGGATGCTCCGTGGGCGAGGAAGGAACTGGACCTCTTGGGTCGCAAGCCCGATTCCGTCCTTGCCGCCCGCTGGGGGAGAACGATCGAGGAAGTCGTGGCCATGCGGGAACACCGGGGCGCTCGGCGAATCGGAGCACGCCGACCGTGGATCACCCGGGAGATTAGACTCTTGGGCCGTTTCAACGACCTTGAAGTGGCCCGCCGTCTGGCCCGAACCAAGAAGGAAGTGTGGCACCAGCGTCAAGCGCTAAAGATTCCACCGCTCAAGCCCCGGCCTCCATTCAAAGCGTGGACCCGCCCGGAGGAGCGGCTTCTGGGGAAATTCCCGGACGACGTGTTGGCGAAGCGGCTGGGCCGGACCCCCACGGCCATCCGTAATCGGCGAGCCATTCTGGGAATTCCGCAACTCAATCCCAAGTATCGAGTCTTTATTCCCGCCGAGGATGCGATTCTGGGAACCGCCCCGGACAAGGAGATCGCGGCCAGGCTAAGTCGCGACTGGACGACGATCAAGTCGCGACGATTGCGGCTGGGTATCAAACGGCAACGACTCTGGACGAAAAGGGAAGATGGCATCCTTGGCACCATGCCGGACAAAGAGGCTGCCAAGAAGCTGGGACGCACCTTGGCCGCCACGCGCTTTCGCAGGGAACTCCTTGGGAAACCGCCGTGCAATCCGATCTGGAACCCGTGGACGGCAGCGCACCGAAAGCTTTTGGGCAATCTCTCTATCCGGGAGTTTGCCCAAAAGAACCGGACATCCCGAACATTCCGTGCGGCACACTCGGTGGCGTTTGGGAATTCGGCTGGAGAATCCTCGCCATCGACCGTGGACGGCAGAGGAATGGGCGTTGCTCGGGAAGATTCCCGGTCAGGAATTCGCTCGTCAATTCAAACGCTCTCTCGGTGTGGTTCAAGTGTATCGCTACCGGCGACGATTACCCAACGCTGCTCCCGTGCGACGGCTGTGGACCCGGAATGAGGAGCGGTTGCTGGGAAAAGCATCCGACGTTGAAGTTGCGAAGCGGCTCGGGCGAACGGTTTCGGCGGTCAAGACTCGAAGGCAAACATCGGGAATTCGACGGGCCGGCTGAGCAGTTCCGCATTCTCGAAGCAGCCGCACCCATGCATCGGCAAAGATGAGTTCCTCTCGCAGGCTACTTCTCTTTTCAAACCTCGAAATAGCCGTATTGAGATATATCTGAGAAATGTCTGTCAGGGCATACATTCGATTCGCTAAATATTTTCAAAGATTGTTGTTGCTTTTCTCTCCCTTCCGCCCGAGAAACAGAATCGCTAACAAAGTTCCGGGATCAAAAGAAAAACACCGAGTGCTTGGAGGTTGCTCCCTTGATCGTATGAAACGTTTGACGCGACGGACTGGTTTGGGGCTGACGTGGACTCTTCTTTTCCTTTTCCACCATTCGGAACTGCGTGCCCAGGAGCAGCTTCCAGACCGGCCGCCGGAGGAATCTTCGTTCGGGGAGATGGGGCCGCCCGAGATCGTACCGCCGGTCGAGCCCGTGGAGGAGATGGATCAGCTCGAACTGATTACCACCTCGCCTCCGAGACTTCTCGAACGTGGGGCTAATCACGATTTCGTTGAGTTTTCCCAGGAATTTCGGCGTCCGGACGGGGAGACCGTCACTAGGACGAGCCGCTTCACCCAATTGGAAGACGGGCTCAATTACGAAGTAGAGCCCGGCGTCTTCGAACCCGCTTCGGATGAGCTCGATATCGTTGAGGGCGAAGCGGTTGGCTTGCGGGCGCAGCATAAAGTGCGGCTGAAAGCCAGCCCGGACGAACCCGGTGCTGTCCAACTGGATTTGCCGACTGGGGAACGGCTGGTGAGTAGAGTTTTTGGCTTGGCCTATCTCGATACTGGTACCGGACAGGCGGAGCTATTGGCGGAAGTCCGGCCGGCCGAAGGGTGGGTCTCCTCCAATCAAGTCGTGTACCCTCTCGCGTTCAACGAACCGCAGGGGGTGCAAGCGGATCTGCGGTACACCTTCGGCAAGGCCCGTTTCGAGCAGGATGTCATTTTGCGTCGCGCGCCCCGGCCTCCCCAAGACTTCGGCATGAACCCGGCTACCACCCAGCTCGAAGTGTGGACCGAGTTCGAGCAGGCTCCTGAGCCGGTCAGGGAACCATCTCCACTTCTGGTCTCAACCTCGGAGGGGGATTGGGAGGTGGCGAACGAAACGTTGAGCTTCGGCGGCACGCGGATGGCGCGGGGAGTGGCCTTTGCCATCGGCGACGCGTCCGGGTCGCTCGCTCCCGTCGAGGTGGCCAAGACCTGGCTGGAAACGCAGGATGAGGCCGGCCTCCTTCGGCGGTTTTTGGTGGAGGCCGTCCCCGTTCCGGTGGTGGCGGCGGACCTGGACCGACTCGCGCAGTCTCCGGGCACGGCCTCCGTCCGGCGCGGCAAGCGAGAAGCGCTACTGGCCAAGGGGCGGACTTCACCGGCGAAGGATCAAACCGTGGCCGGGTTGCGCCGCGCCCAGCACGAACGATGGCTGGCTCTGAATGGGGGGCCTGGCTTCGTCGTGGACTATGTCACCATCAATACCACCTATACGAACTACAGCCTGGGTGGAGCCTCCACGTATTACCTGACCGGACCGGTCACGATGACCGCGCCCTCGAACGGGTCGACGAAATTCGAAGGAGGCGCAGTCCTCAAGTTCAAATCGAGCGTCGGCGCTAAGCTGGTTTTGCAGGGGCCGATTAACTGGACGCGGGTAACGGCCTATCGTCCGGTCATTCTCACCGCCCAGGATGACGACAGCGTCGGCGAGAAAATCTCCGGGTCATCAGGAACACCGACGAGCGGCGCTTTTTACGCGGACACCGGATTGGAATTTGAAGGCACGGCGGCGGCCACCAATTGCAGCCTCTCGCACCTGCGCATCGCCTACGCCCAAACCGGCCTGACTTTTCGAAATACCACGAACAGTGGGGTTAGGCATGTGCAGATTGTGAACGCGCAAACGGCGTTCCAGGTGACGAACGCGACCGCGCGGGTGCAAAACGCGCTGGCGTGGAACGAATCGGCATGGTTGACCACCAACACCGCCACCTTCCGGGGAGCGGGCGCGGTCGCGCATGTCGAATTCATGACCGCGGATGGCGGGAATTGGTTCAACTACAGCAACAGCATCGGCACCTTGAATGTCACGAACTCACTCCTGTACACGATTACAAACCACGGAACAATCAGCTCCTTAAACGCCGTCTACGCCCCTTCTACCAATCCGGGTCCTTTTCATGTGGTGCAGGCTGGACGGCACTATTTGCTGAACGACACCTACCGGAACTTGGGCACCAGTACCATCGATCCCTCCCTGACGAACGAACTGGCGACCATGACGACGCATCCGCCCGCCATCCTGGCGGGCTTTTCCTCAGGAGCCTCGACGGTGGTGCTGGATCGAATCACGCCGCGCGACGACGACGGCTTTTGGGACTGCGGCTATCACTACCTCGCCCTGGACTACATGTCCCGCCGCATAGCGCTCGAGACCGGGGGAATGACGGTCGTCATGACCAACGGCGCGGCGCTGGCCTTCTATGGCCAATCCGCCTTCCGATTGCGGGATCAGTCGGAATTTCACATGGCAGGCACTCCCACAAGCCTCAGCCGCCTGTGCTTTTACCCCTCTGTCCAGGAGCATCCCGTCAAGCTCGCCGGGGTCGATCCCAACGCCATCTTCGACCTGATCTATGCCGGTTCCGCGTCCGGCGTCTCCCGGCCGATTCTCAAGCTCCGGTTTCTCGACGTGGCCATGCTGGGAGTGTCGATGCCGTTCTTCGGGGATGGCAGCCGAACCTTCGCCGTGGCGGATCAGTTGGAACTGCTGGACGCAGTCGACACCCAGTTTCGCGGAGTCGCCATTGTCGCGCAAAGCACCAACGATTTCTGGCAGGGCGTCAACCCACCGTTGCTCTCGTTCGAAAACTGCGCGTTCGCGACGTCCACGCTGGACGTGCGCAAGGAAGCGGTCAGTAACGGCGGCTCCTGGGTCGATAACCCGTACGAGATCGTGCTGATGCAGAATCTCCTGTGGAGTTCTTCCATCAACATGTACTACGGCATGATCAATTCCTCCTCCGCGCCTCCATGGGAAATCCGGCGCAACATGTTCAACTCGGGGTCCTTCTTGCTGAACGGGGATGGCAACTGGACGAACCAGGTGGACCGAAGCCACAACGGATTTATGGGCAATCCGGGTGGGTTCGCGGCGAACGATCCCACTGGGAGTGATACCGGCGCAACCAATGGAGTCACCTTCGGAATCATGGGCGAACGTTTGTGGTATGTAAACAGCCCCACCAATCTCTGGGATGCCGCCGGTGTCTTGGCCTCCAGCGTTGGCATGTATCACTACACCACCCGCACCAGCCAGGCCAAGGAGGGAACGAGCACGAATGATCTTGGATTTCACTATGTCGCGTTGGACGGCAATGGACTCCCCATCGATACCGATGGGGATGGCTTGGCCGACTACTTGGAGGACAGCAACGGCAACGGAACGTATGAATCCGGGAGTGATCTTTCCGATTGGACAAACGCGAACACGGATGGTGATGCCGTTTCGGATGGAGCAGAGGTTCGTTTGGGGACCGATCCCAAAACCAATGAAACGGCCACGAGTGGCGAACGGGTGAACTACACGTATGACAAGGTGGGACGGCTTGAAACCGTCACTGGAAAACGGTCGGAGACCATCACGGTGGACAAAGAAAGCAACGTCGTTGGCGCGCAGTGATACGGAAAGGCAACCTCATGATCCAGAAGACATTTCGATTCCTCGCGTTTCTGATCGGTATTTGTGCAGCCGCAGTGACCAACAACGCCGCTGGGCCGGATCCCGCAATGGCCCATTTCAAAACACCTGAGATCGAGGCTTTGGCGGCCGGGTTGGGGAAAGATCCCGTACGGATTTTTAACTACGTCCACGACAATATTCGGCACGAATTCTACCGGAGAGCGAAGAAAGGGGCTGCCCTTACCCTTCTCGAGAAAAGCGGCAACGACGCGGACCAATGCGCCCTGTTGATCGCGTTGTTGAACGCCACGACCAATGCCAATATCACCAGCCTCAAATATCATCGCGTCACAATGAATATTCCGCTGAACGATGCGAGTCATAACGATTTGACGCATTGGTTGCGCCTCAATCTTGCTGGAAAGACTGATACAGAGGTCACGAACTATCTAGCAGAGTTGTCGCTGTACAGAGGGTTCGGCAGTCCGATCACTCGAGTTGGAACTTCGACGAATTTGTTCTCCGTGCTGCGCCACGTCGTGCAAATCGTCTACAACGGGCAAACCCACGACTTGGATCCGGGATTCAAAGTGAGCGAGTCGCTCAAAGACGTCGCCTTCAATCTCTACACTGAAGCACAACTTAGCACCAACGCCTTGCTCACGGCAGCAGGGGGTGGGAATGATGCCAGTTTCGTCGTGGATCTTCAACAAGCCGCAGTGGGAACGGAACTCGCCAACAGGGCCTCCGCATTGTCAAGCAACTTGACCACGTCCGCTCACGCCGGAAAAGCAGTGTCTCAGATTGCTGGGGGCTGGCGCATTGTGCCATCCACGGCAACAAGCTTGGATCAGATGTTGCCAATCTCCCATACTGGCGGCACCGATTGGAGCGAGCTTCAAACCGCCGACCTCGAGCTGCTTCAGTTTAAAATGGACGGCGAGGATTGGGACATCTATTCCCACGAACTGCTTGGCAAACCACTCTCGCTCTCCGCTAACTCCAGCAAGCTCATTGAACTGCGGCATGGCGACGAGGTTAAACTGAGTAAAACCCTTGGAGCAGGCGTTTCCGAATTCGAATTGAGAATCGATTTCGGACTCGATAGTAAAAAGACTACCTATCAGGCGGCTGACGCTCAGTACGCCCTCTTTTACTCCTTTGATCCGAGTGAAGATTTTTTACGATTGCGGGAAGACGAACTGGCCGCAGCGCGCGAAGCAGATTCCGACGCCTCCCCGGCGGTCATCCGGGCCACCTTGCAGGTTATGGGCATGAAATGGCGTCTCCAGACCGCCCAGGTAGAATCGCTTTTGGCCGAGCAAGCAGGCATCCTTCCATTATGGCGATGCCAGTTCGGCCGGATGGCGCAGGAAGCAGGCCATGGCTACGGCGTGGACTCCTATTTTGCCTTGTATCGTGCCGCCCCCAACAGCGGGTGGACCAACGGCGATTGGGACCGGCAGATGCGCTACACCGACTTGAGTGAGTATTTTAAAAGCGCGCTTGAACATGGTTTGATCGAACAGTTGCAGAGCAGCAACCTGGTCGCGGCTTCGGCGGTCAAGATGCTGAGCCTGGCCGGCAGTGATCGCATCTACCTGGCTAATGTCACCAATTGGTCTACGGTGACTGCCAATCTCACTAATTATGGCAGCACCACGTTGGATTATTTTCATACCAACTTCGTAACCAATGGCTACTCGATTCTTTTGCCAAAGAACGGTGCGCAGAACGTCGGAGCGACAACAAACACATGGGCCGGTTATGGTGCTGCGGCCGTGGGAGGGGTGGCAACGAATCGAGGAACCTTCATGCTGATTACCGGCGGGTATAAGGGTGCCCATGCCGGCGTGCCGAGCGCCACTCCGCAGCCGAGCGTCGTCGCCCAAGCAAGCTTTGCGACGATGTACAAGTGGGAGCCAATCGCGCGCGTCACGGGCGGCGATCCTGTCAACATGGCCGACGGCTCCTTCCGGCTGGAAGCCACCGATCTAGCCTTCGGCGAAGCGCCCCCTCGCGGACTCAGTTTCTCCCGATTCTACAGCTCTCGGCGGCGCGGACAGAACCCGGCGCACATGGCCAATGGATGGCTGCACAATTATTACTTCCAGATCACCGAAACCAGCGTGCCTGAAGCGGGGCTGGGAACCGCCACGCCCGCCCAAGCAGCCCCGATGCTCGTGGCGACGTGTGCCGCTTGGAATTTATATACGGCGACACCGGATGTAAAAAAATGGGCAGTGACAGCGTTGATCGCCAATTGGGGGGTGGATCAACTGATCAATCGGTCCGTCTCCATCGATATGGGCAACGAGACGTTGCTCTTCGTCAAGCAGCCCGATGGCACATACACGCCACCGGCGGGGAACACCATGACGCTGACGAAAAACGGCAGCGGTAATTTCCAATTACGGGAGCGCAACGGACGTCTGTTCGCTTTCAACTCAGACAAGCAATTGGAGATGATCGAGGATGTCTATGGAAAGAAGCTGACCATTACTTACGATGGCAGCAAGCGGCCCGAAACGATCACCGACTGGACGAATCGCGTGCTGGCTTTGGGGTATTCCGGAACCCCGGCGCGACTCACGTCAATCACAAACACGACCGGCAGCCTCGTGCGCACTGTAACGTATCAATATACGACCAATTTCAGTACCGAGGGAGACCTGACTGGCGCAACCGATGTCGAGAGTAAAACGAGCAGCTACGAATACGACGACAGTCACCGCCTCACCAGGCACGAGGATGCCAAGACGCAAGCGGTGACCGAGAACGTCTATGACGGTTTTGGGCGGGTCTCCGAACAATTCAGCGAAGGGGACACTGACAAGAAATGGCAGTTTTTTTGGACCGGAGTCGAGAATAGCACCATGAATCCCTCCGGGAACGTCGAGCGATATTACTACGACAAGAAGACTCGCTTGGTAGGACGAATGGACGGTTCGGGCATCCGCACCTCTATGGAGTACGATGGGGAGGATCATGTCGTTCGAACCGTCACGCCAGTTTCGACAAATCGCTTCCAATACAATGCCGCCAAAGACCTTCAGTGGAGTGAAGATCCTCTCGGCAAGAAGACCCATTTTTACTACGACAGTTCCAACCGGCTGCACCGTGTCGTCGACCCGCGCGGCTATACGAATACGACCCTGTACAACACCAAACATCAAGTGGTCCGCCAGGAGAACCCAATGGGCAATTGGGTAGAGTATCTCTACGACACAACCCACGGGACGCTCAGTAAACATACGAACGCCGCCCTTGGGGTCACGACGTTCACGTATGACTCGTACGGACAACTGGCCAATGTCATTCACCCATCGGGGCTGGGCACGAATACCACCACCCGTAACCCGCGCGGGGATGTGACGACGACCTTCGACGGCCAGCGTATCCAAACCGATTTTACCTGGAACAAGCGACGGCAACTGACGGACGTTGCCGGCCCGCTCAGTCAGTCGACCCACACGCTGTACGATGACAATGGCGAGGTGTGGAAGACGCAAGATGGGCGTTCCTACTGGACGGAACGAGCCTGGACGGCCACGCGCAAACTGAAGACCACAACCTTGCCGACCGTCACGGCGGGCACCGCCGTGCTGGAGAATATCTATGACGAGCGCGACTGGCTGGAGAGCGTGAAGGATCCGCTGCTGAACTTAACCCGTTATGAGTATCGGGCCAACGGTGCTGTATCCAGCGTGACGGAGCCCATTCGCAAACACGCCATCAGCAACGAGGTCCAGTATACGGTGTTTACCTACGATGCCGGAGGGCGGCGGGTCCGTTCCTGGAACGTTGCGCCTAACGAAACAAACCGCTTTCAATTCAACGCGAGAGGCGAAGCCGAAGTGGCTTGGGACCCGTTGGACGACGATGTGGGGAGAGTTTACGACGACGGAGGAAATCTGATCAAATTGACCAACCGGCTCAATAACATCTGGACGTTCCAGTATGACGCCGCCAATCGGTTGACGAATTCGATCTCGCCAGAGTCGCGGGAGACACGGCAGGGGTTCGACACGCGGGGGTTGCTGCACTGGCGAAGGGAGCCGTCAGGGCAGTCGAATGTGATGGTCTACGATCAGCGCAGCCGTCTGGCGACGAACACGGACACGATGGGGAGCAAGTTGTATTTATATGATTTCAATAGCAATCTGACGAATATTACGGAGGGGGGTCAAACGGTCCGGTGGAATTATGATGCGTACAACCGCCCTTCGCGGTATACAGATGGATTGGGGGCTCAGGTCGAGTATGGCTACGATGCGAACGGCAATCTGACGAATCTGAATTACGCCGCGCGCAATGTGAGCTACACATATGACGCGCGAAACCAATTGACCGAGGTGCGGGACTGGAAGGGGCGGAAGACCTTTCTGGAATACGACCTTAATGGGCGATTGAAGAAGGTGACGCGGCCAAATGGGACGGTGCGGGAGATCGGGTACAACGATGGCGGACAGACGACAAATATCGTCGAGCGCACAGCCACAGGCGCGGGCATTGCGTTTGGGCGGTTGAACTGGAACGCGGCCCAGCGGGCCGAATGGGAGTGGCTTGGGCCGAAGCCGCGCGCGTGGACGCCGCCGGCGCGGACGAGTGTGGTGGTGGACAAGGATAATTGGATTACCAACTACCATAACGGCGTTGCAAACGTCCAAGTGATTCATGACCTGGATGGGAATATGACCTCGGGGCCGGATGCGCGTGGGGTGCCGGTGGGGCATGCCTACAATACCCGGAATCAATTGGCCAATACCAGTGGAAGCATTGTCATCGTGAACGCGGCTTATGCCGGGACAAACGCGCCGACGACTTATTCTAATGTGGGAGCGGCGGGCGAGGGTTATGGGCCGGTGAACCTGAAGGTGGCGGGTGGTGGAGCAGTGGTGGCGCGGGTCGTGCCGAGCGCGTTTGTGCGGAATAACTTTTCGGGTTGGGTCGGGTTCAAATTCACGACGGGACCGGGGGCGGTGCGGGTGAACGAATTGGGACGATGGGTGCTGCCGGGGAATTCGCGCGATCACGTCGTGAAGCTGGTGGATAGCACGGGAGCAAATGTCGCGAACGGCCAGACGACGGTCGTGACGGCGGGGGCAGTGCCGCACCAGTTTGCGTACGGCACGCTGACAACCCCAGTGACGTTGACGGCGAACTCTACGTACTATCTGGTGTCGGAGGAGTTGAACACGGGCGATACGTGGTACGACTACGGGACGCGGAACCTTGGGCCGGGCTCCTGGACATATACCTACGATTCCGCCGGGCATCGCTTGCGGGCGGACAATGGGGCGGTGGGATACCGCTACGTCTGGAACCCGTCCGCAGAACTGCCGCAGGTGCTCATCCGGGCCAACCCGGATGGCACGACGACCTACTACATCCATGGCACGGGCGGCATCGGGCTGCTCTACGAAATCACTGAGAGCGCCGGTGGCATCGAGCTTGGCACGCGGACGTACCACTACGACTACCGGGGCTCGACGGTGGCCCTGACCGATGGCGGAGCGAACGTCACGGACCGGATCGAGTATTCGGCTTACGGCCAGATCAGTTACCGGACCGGAAGGACCGACACACCGTTTTTGTTTAATGGCCGGTTCGGCGTGCAAACGGACGGGAACGGGCTGCTCTACATGCATGCCCGGTATTACAACCCCTATCTCTGCCGCTTCATGAACGCGGATCCCAGCAGCTTCGAAGGCGGATTGAACTTCTACGCGTTTGCCGACGGTAATCCCATCAGCCTCATTGACCCGTTCGGTTTGGGGGCGCAAGGGATGTGGTATGACCAATGGGGCGGCTGGATTGAGAAGGGACAGAACTCTTTCAAGGGTTTCATGGAGAATAACACGCCGTGGGGCGTGGCTGGAACAGCAAATACAGTTGCCGATGTTGTAGGAGGAATTCTACGAACGCCACAGGCTCTTGGCCATCTCGGAGAAGGCACCGGAACGTTTTTTGGAAATCCGACACTGGAAAACAGCGCAGGGATGTTCATGGACATCTCGCTGACCGCCGGAACTCTCGCGGGAGTCGGGGGTATGTTTCAAAAGGCAGTGCCGAGAAATCCCAATGTTTATGAGGCGCTTTTTGAGGCTCCCATTAACGGAACGTCTCGCGCAAGTCACCGGGCATCTGCCAACGAGCACTTTGCCAACTATCTCAGAAATGATCCTCAGCTAAATACGATGTTCAACCAGGAGCTTGGAGCGAATGTTGTTCGACATATGGAGTCTGGCACCAGCGGTCTTCTAAATCCGCCAGGTACCGCCTGGCACCATCCGGCAAACAATCCCAACGTTGTTCATTTGCTGCGCACTAGCGAACACACCGCGCCCGCACTGCAACCTGTTTTGCATCCTGGAGGCGTTGGCGGCTTTGGAAACTTTTATGGACCTTAAGCGAATCCGAGACGAATCCATCCGAACGGCCCGGCAGCTTGGCGTTGATTTGTCGGCCACGCTGCCCTTGCTGGATGCCGGGCTTGAGATGCGCAGCGCCGATGAGACAGTCTCTCGAATCCTGGCGATGAACGCGGTGGCCGCGACTGCCTATGGCTTCGACAAAGAAAAAGCTATTGCGTGGCTGAAACAGGAGGCGTTGACGGACTCGCTCAGTGAAGAAGAGAGACGTTTTGTGTTTGAAGGTTTCGGCCAGGCCAATCGCTTTCAAGTGCAGGTAGAAGGCATGTGGGCACTGGCTTGGGCGATGGGAATTGTGAACGAAATGAACTTTAGCAAGGACTGCGACAATCGTTTCGCGACAATGCTCCCAGATATTAAGCAGAGCCAGAGCAGCAGCGAGTTTCGCAAGAAAGCCAATCCTCGTTCCTTGGAGCAAGTCGTTGCGGCGTGTGATTTGGCATATTGCCTTCATTGGGCCATCCGGCAGTCGGAACTGAGCGGCAAGCAGCCTGCAAAACTGAAACCTTACGTCGTCGTTGAACGTCGGCGGGCCTTGGAATGGTTGCTGAGCGAGGAAGGTTGGGACGAGATTTCTCTAGATACATAGGCTCACTCCTGCGCCTGATCGGGATCACCGAGATGCTCACAACATGGGGTTTATTGCGATCCAGGTTGGCGTAGCGCTCGGGGAGGGTGCGCACGGCGAGGAGGCGGCCGTCGCGGAGATCGTCGCAGAGTTTGGCCAGGCGCCAGCCGAAATGAACTGCACACGCCAACCATAGCACGCGGGATGCCGAGAAAATCGATTCGGCGTTTGGACAGCTTCTCGGCTACGAACACGGTTCTCAAAACGAACCCAAAGATCACCTACCTCTGACTGAACATCCAAACGCCTTGCCCACCTCGTGGCGCTGTCCCGGTCAACACAGGAACGTGGTTTCGCGAATTTGTTTCACCTCAGCACGTCCGTTTCGCTTTCGGTCATGGATGCGACCCTCCAAACGATGTGGGCGACTATGATTGCGGACGGAACCTCTTTAATCAAGCATTGAGGCCGGTAGTGGCGCGGGTGGTGCCGAGCGCGTTCGTGTGGAATAACTTTTCGGGCTGGGTGGGGTTCAAGCTTACGACGGGGCCGGGGGCGGTGCGGGTCAGCGAATTGGGACGTTGGGTGTTGCCGGGGAATTCGCGGGATCATAATATGAAGCTCGTGGACAGCATCGGAGCCAATGTCGCGGGCGGCCAGACGACCGTCAGTTTGCCTATGACACAATGGCAAGCTCGCTGACTTTCACGCAGAGCTCGACGTGTTATCTGGTGCTGGAAGAACTTAACACGGGAGACATGTGGCATGACCTACGACGCAGCGGGCCACGGCTTGCGGGCTGACATGGGGCTGCGGGTTATCGGTATCTTCAAAATCCGAATTCTTGCCTCGGTTCATCCTCGAAGACCAACGAAATGAAAAACTTCCCATAGAGAGCGATGTTTAGTTGTGGAGAGCGCAAAGGTTGGTTGCTGCGTTTTCTAATTGCTTCTTTAACATCCTCTTATCCACATGGCCATAATCTCTGCATGCTAGAATGATCTCAGTTATGAACTACAATGAACTCGATGACGAACCTTTAAATACAATAATTACAGTCGGCATCATTCTCTACTATGCCGCTTTGCTACCGCTCATCATGTTTTTCTGATTTCAGTACAGATCAAAACGGACGATAACAAAATCGTCCGTATTTTTTATGTTCATCCGGCGTGGTTGCATTTCTTAGAGCGTGTCCGAAAAACCAGGATTCCTGATGAATTAGACCAATCGGCGGAATTGGATTCATATCATGGCGATAGAGATCCAAGCTGCGGCGCTGGTTTCTGTCCGCTCGTAGTCGCGCACAATCCAACTCTCATAGGCCTCATTTGTGTGGAATCGATGCTTCGCATACGCTATCGCCTTCTCTTCCCCGAAGCCCCGAAGCGACAATGTGTGCGTTTGTTCGCACACTATGGACAAAACTTCTCATCTATGTTTTCTTCAAGGGTAGCCCGTTTGTTCTTTGATTTCGTTCCCCGGAGATCACTGTCAAAGTCGCACTTGCCTCGCCGAGTTTTAGCGCTCTTCGACGTCAAATGCGAAACACAGTTGCGAACGAAATCAGAGAAGACCGAGCTGTTTGGCACTCTTCGCCACTTCGCTTCGCACGCTTTTTCGCTCCGCCGATTGCACAAAGTTGGTTGCCTAGGATGTGACTCATATGAATCAGGACCGATTAAGCTATTTAGAAGGCTATCTTGAGAAGTGCTGGCAGGCCCGTCAGTACTACAAAGATGAGATGAATAAACTGCTCTATTGGGCGGGCACTATATTTTTGTGCATCGTTGGTGCAACAGGAGTGTTTGGAGCAAATCAGAACACCATTTTCGTCTACAGTTGGAAGCATATATGTGTTTTTCATGCTGTGTTCTTGATTGGATGGTTTTATTATTTATACAAACGAATAAACGCGGACATGTTTGAGCTGATGGGCTCCATGATTGAGAGTTATCTGCGTAGGAGCAAAGGCCTAAATAAGGATTGGGAGTTTGAGAGTTTTTTTGGGCTAAAGGGGCATTACTTAGGCAAGACATTTGGGCACGGTAGGAGCTTGATTAATGTTGCCAACACGATGTTGGTTGCATTGTATATTGTGATGACTGCGGCACCAATATGGGACGGAAGAATGTCGCAAGACCAAATTAGCATAAGTCCAGTACCGCTAACGATGTGTAGTATTTTCCCCCTCTTGCTTTATGTTGGTTGGAGGCGATATCGGCGAGAGAAGATGAAAGTTTTTAAGAAGATGAGGGATGATTGGAAGAGCTACTGTGATTGGGCGGATCGCTCAACGGGCGACATCTCCAAGACTTTGGCCGAAGGAGGGGAAATTGCGGGATAGCGGACGGATTCCAATGTTAAGAATTGGTGAACGTTCCTGAGCGGTGCCACCGCCGGGTGGTCATACCGTTCATATCCAAAACACTGCCGCGCGTGTAGTGTTTCTGTTCGATATGGACGTTGTCGTTCTTACGTTAGGGAACACTACGGGTGCAGCCCATGGGCTTTCGACCGCTGCTGAAAATGCGGCAGTAAGTGACGGTTCGTGATCTCGCCGCGTGGTCACGCATGGGCGTGTGATGCGGCAAGCACGCCGGAGTGCTGCAAAGCGCAAGACTTCACCTCTATGCTATACGGTTCGTTCCCGTAGGGTAGGAGGATGGGACCTTCCCGCCTTCCACGTTTCCTGCGCGATTCCAAAATTCCTCGGATCGAACTGACCCCGCGTGATCGGGAGATCGTCCGGTTAATTCACCGGCACCGATTTCTCTCTTCCGTGCAGATTATCGCCCTCATTGGCCACAGCCCGCAACACCTGTTGCGTCGATTGCAGTGGCTCTACCATCACGGCTTTTTGGAGCGTCCCCGAGCACAGATTGACTATTACCGCCAAGGCGGTTCCCGCCCCATCGTGTACGCTTTGGGAAACATGGGAAAGGCGGTCTTGCCAGAGGAGCAGGGCGAGGCGAAGCGAAAACTCCGTTGGGATCAGAAAAACCGCACCGTGGGCCGTCTCTTCTTCGAGCATGCCCTCCTGGTTTCCGATATTATGGTCAAGCTGGAACTCGCCTGCCGAAACAGAAGCGATGTTTTCTTGCGTGCAAGCGACGATCACCAGGTTTCAGGCGATACCGGCCGGCCCTATCCGAGCAAGTGGCGAATCCAAGTGAACCAACGTTTGACGCTCGGCATCGTCCCGGACCGCGTGTTCGCATTGGACGTAAACGACGAGAACGGCCGCCTCAACCGCGCCTTCTTCTTTCTGGAGGCGGACCGAGGAACCATGCCGGTAGTGCGCAAAAACCTTTCTCAATGCTCCATTCAGCGCAAACTCCTCGCGTACGAAGCGACCTGGGCCACCGGATTGCACCGTTCGAAACTCGGTTTTCATCGCTTTCGAGTACTCACGGTGACGACGAGCGCCGCCAGGGTTAAGTCACTCGTTGTGGCCTGTTCGCAACTGAAGCGTGGCCACGGCCTTTTTCTCTTTTGCGACCAGGCGACTCTCAACGAGCATGGCGATATTCTTTCTGTGCCCTGGCAAACAGGCAGAGGCGAGATGACCACGTTATTGGCCTAAAGACCATGTCGTTACGAAGTTCAGCCCGCGATACGGGTGATTTCGTCGTGTCACCATCCGGCGGGTGTCTTCCAGAAAATGGAGCCGTGGCGAAGTTTCGAATCCGAATCAAGGTCGGATTGTTTTTGACCATCGCTATTTTTCCCCGCCAGCCGTGGTTTGGCAAATGCGAACGAAGGGTCGTCAACCCAGCGCAGAAATCTTTGCTCCACCACACTCCGCGAGGTCGCGAACCGCTCGCGTGATCGTGCGATAAGTTTATGCTTTCTCCCCACGCGGGTTTCCAACGGGGAAAGGGTGCGTGCCTCGAACGGAAACCGGCTCTCGCCGTTCTCGGAAAGAAGGACCGCAATTTCGTAACGGCCAAGGTCGACCAACTGCTGCGCCCGGACCTCGTGGCCAAAGGCTTTTTCCATGAGTTCCGCATCGGTGGGGCCGATGCGAAAGCAAATCAACGTGCCCACATTTCCAATCACTGCCTGCTGGACCGCAAGCGACAATTGGCCGATGAATTGATGCGAAAGAATCAGGCAGAGCCGGTACTTCCGCGCCTCCGCCAAGATTGAGGCGAACGCTTCCGTGGAAAAGTTTTGGAACTCGTCGATGAAAAGGTAAAAGTCTTGGCGTTCTGACTCAGGAAGATCAGCCCGTGCCATGGCCGCCAATTGAAATTGAGTGACGAGGAGCGATCCGAGCAGATTGGCTTTGTCATGGCCCAGCTTGCCCTTCGCCAAATTGGCGATGAACAGCCGTCCGGTGTTCATCGTGAAGGGAATATCTAACTTGCACTGCACTTGGCCGAGAATGTTTCGGATGACGGGATTTAAGAGAAACTGGCCAAGCTTGTTCTGAATCGGCGCAATCGCTTCGCGCCGGAAGCGCGGGTCGTAACTCGCGTATTCGTTCTGCCAAAAGTCCCGGATAAACGGGTCTTCGATTTGGTGGGTGACCCAGGCGCGATAAGGTTCGTCCGTCAGCATTCGATTCACCCCCAAAAGGGAAACGTTCGGGCATTCGAGGAGCGCCGCGAGGGCATTGTACAGGATGTACTCGAGGCGCGGTCCCCACGAGTCGGGCCAGATGCTTTTGCAGGCTCCGACAATCCCTGAGGCGACAAGATGTCGTTCGTCTTTCGGAACGTTCGACAGAAGGTTCATCCCGACGGGGTATGCGAGATCGCCCGGGTTGAAATAGGCCAGATGATCGGCGCGCGACGGAGGAATGCAGTGCAACAGCTCCTCGGCCAGGTCGCCGTGAGGATCGATCAAGCCCACGCCGTGTCCGAGTGCGATGTGCTGGACGATCAGATTTCGCAGCAAGGTCGTTTTGCCAGAACCTGTTTTGCCGATGACGTACACATGGTGGCGGTGGTCGGCAGCGGAAAGACCGAAGGGCACGAAATTGTTCCACCCCCGGCGCTCTCCGATGACGATATGTGGCTCTTGGTTCGTGCTTCCCAGATCAACCGCCACTCCTCGGCCGCCGCCAAACGTAGTTGGAACGAGACGGCGGGGTAATGGCGGCTGGTCTTGAAAACCGAACGGAGCCAGCCAGCATCACTTCGCTTGCTCCGACTGCCTTTGGAGTTCACACGCGATCATTTCGACCGATTTTTCGAGGTCCTGGATTTTCTGGAAAATCCTTTGCGCCAACGCATTACTGACGCGTGCATGCTTTCGCATGCGACGCGCCAACGGTCGGACCACGAGTTTCTTCACCTCTCTGTGCGGCCAAGCTCCTTGGCAAGTCCGTTGTCCGTCATTTGTGGTCTCCATGAGGACAGCATACCCGATGGAGAAATCTGACCAAGACTCGCCTCCTTGCCGGAGGCGGCAGTTCGAAATGCGCCAAATCGGACGCGCCCACGGCGCGGCTGTTCCGGCACGCCGCACTGGCGGCGGCGCTTTTTCCACTCGTCGTGTGCGGAGCTGTCGCCATCGCGAACTCGTCATCCACACTTCCGTGTGAACGGTCGTGATAACGAGCTTGTCGTCGGTGCGATAGCGCCTCCTTCCAAACCAGTCCCCCCCAACGTGTCGGCGCTCAAGGACAATCGGACGGTGCGGCCGACTGATCGATTTTTGGTAAAGGACATTGGTTAAATGGCCTGCACCCGGTAGCCGAAGGAAAAAGCGATCAGTCGGGCGCAGCCGACGACACGTTGGGGGAGGTCGTGGTGCGGCGGTTAAGCCGTTAAAGTCGAAAGGGCGAGGTCCTTCGCCCCTACATACCATGTATGTCGCCCGTGGGCAGTCCGTTCTCTGCAAAGTCACCGCGGGCTTTTGTTTGGCCCCGCTGCTGTTCGGTCTAATCTGCGTGCTTCAGTCTGCCTCTTTACGGAAAACGTCTGTCTCATCTTGAAAAGGCATTGGCTCGTCGGAGCCGGTAAAGAATTCCATCTTTTGGGCACTATCCGATGGGCTGAATTCGTTTCCGTCGGGAAAAACTCGTCCCGGCATTCCTCGCAACCGCAGGAACTTCTTCTTTGAAAGTAGTGATAAACGGACCTGACGAGGCTCTTGTCTTTATCTCCGAAGGTTCGAACGTCATTCACGTCTCCCAGCAGTCGTGGACGAGATGGGTCAATTCTGCCATTTGACCCTTGTGGCGCCTCGTTAGTTTTAGGTTCGATTGATCGATTTTGATCTCCGCAACCCGTCGTGGACTTTTGGAGAGTGAGAAACGGTTTTCTGGCTTCAATGCTGAGTTTTTTGCCCATCAAGGTCAGGTTCGATCCGACTGCGGCCAGAATCTGCTTTTTGATCGCCGGGCCACCGCTTGCGAACCTTTTCTGGGCGGTGGAGGCCAAGTCGAACACTTGCGCGGACAGCTCCACGCATTTTTTGAGGCGAGGGCCGGGATCGGCAAGCAGTTTTTCGAGCGCCGCCTTTTCCTGGAGTAATTGCACCCGCTGCCGCTTGTACTCCTCTTCCGACAGCAGGCCGCCATCGGTGTTCCCAGCCGAAGTCTTGAGCGCGATCAGGTTGTCAATACGGCCACGGCACTGTTCGTAGGCCTTTTTTTGGGAGCGAACGATATCGTGGCGTGAGACGATTTCCTTCGCGTGCAATTCATGCAGGTATTTAATCACCCAATCCTTGAATCGCGGAGAGATTTGGAGACGTCCGAGATGCTCGCCGATCTGCCGTTCGAGCTCCACCCCGCTGACGCTTTTCTGCGGGCACCGGGGCTGTTTGGTTTTCGAGCAATGATAATACGTGTAATGGAGAAAAAGCGGCTTCACCA
Organism: uncultured Alcaligenaceae bacterium; assembly: GCA_964453375.1. Lineage (GTDB taxonomy): Bacteria > Planctomycetota > Planctomycetia > Gemmatales > Gemmataceae > Limnoglobus. The sequence goes on along the minus strand of CAYVRB010000077.1, from coordinate 2,665 downwards.
TGTTCTCGATCCGGGTGGCACAACGGGGGCAGGAGGCACGCTGACGATAGGCAAATTTGTTATGACAGACGCCGCACACGAGCTGGTGTTTCTCCTCGGCGGTCACCATTTGGCCGCATTCCCCGCAACGAATGAGCCCGGTGAAAGCAAAATCATGATGCGATTGGGGTCGAGGCATCCCCCCGCGCCCGAGCAATGTCTGCACCCGATCAAACTCGGCTTGGGTGACCATTGGTTCATGCTTTCCTTGATACCACTGGTTGCTCCCGCGAGGATACTCAAACGAACCGTAGTAGAACGGCTTGCTGAAAATCTGGTAAATGGCGCTGCGACTGAGCGGTCTACCGCCCATTTTCCTTGTCTGTCGCGTGCGCAAGCCCCATTGAGTATTCGCCACGTCGAGGATTTTATGCGGCGTATGAAGTCCCGAGAGCATCAGGTCCCACATGCGCCGGATCGATGGAAATCGCTCTGGATCTTCGACCAGCGTATTTTCGCCCGTCTGCGGGTCGGTGTGGTTCAGGTACCCAAGCGGAGCCACTCCCGGATACCAGCCGTTCTCGATCTTCGTTTTCAGGCCGCGCTTCACGTTCTTGCTCAAATCGTCGACATACTTTTGCGCCATGCCGAACTCGATGTACATGAGGATGATATTGTCGTCCTCTCGTGCGTAACTCTGCGCGGGCGTCATCACTGTGATGCCATGTTGTTTGATAGCCCAAATAATCGATCCGCCATCCACCGGGTTGCGGGCTAGGCGATCCAGCTTCCAGCAAACGATGCCAGCCGCTTCACCCCGGTAGAGCCGCTGCATCATCTGGTTGAACACGGGGCGGCCCGGTTCCTTGGCCGATTTCGATTCAACCAAAATATCCACGACGGGCACGTTCAGCTTGTTGGCGAGAGCCTCCAGTTCGCGTGTTTGCGATTCGATGGAAAGAACCTGCCGGTCCTCGGCTTCCGATGATTTGCGGCAATAGATGAAATATCCAGGCATGGTTGTGTATTAACGGAAGAGAAGGTGAAGGAACCGTTTCGGGGTACTCCTCATGCTAGCGTACCGGTACGGGGCGTCAAAGGGTCCGCCGTGGAAAACCGGAAGGCTCCCGACTTTCAAATCAACGCGGTTCCGACAGAATCCCGAAGAATTGGAGGAGGCGCAGGGCGATCTCTTGCACCTCACCATCGGAAAGTACCGCCCCGAATTCCTCGTGGTAAATGGCTTTGAACTCGTCGATGGCTGGACGGCTCAATGGCGGTGGCGTTTTCATGCCGGTCAGTGTACAGCGGCGCTCGTCATGGATGTAGCAGGGCAGGCTTGTGCTCTCCGGCAACAAGATCGCGGCACTCTTGCAAACACCCCAAATTCATGCTGTAATATGGGTCGTGACCGAGCCTGAAAGGGTTCGGCTTTTTTCTGGATATTTTTTTTCTGGATATTGTCGCCTCCGGCAAAGGTGCCCCTCTTTGGATTGCCTTCGCCTTCATTTATTCTGGAATTCTGAACTTCAGTGTTCCCTCGGCAACACACCATGTCTTCCCAACCCTTTCTTAATTATCTGCTCGCATACCGGAAACGCTCGGCCCTGTCCCAAGAGGAGGTGGCGTATCTTTTGGGATCGCAGAGTGGGGCCAAGGTCTGCCGTTATGAACGCTTTCTCCGTGAGCCCGGTCTGCAAACCGCTTTTGCCTTTGAGGCTATCTACGACCGGCCAGCCTCGGAACTGTTCCCCGGACTTTTCGAGCAGGCGCAAGTGGCAGTCCAAGCGCGTGCCAAAAAACTCGAAAAGAAAGAATTCCGCGGCAATTCCCAGCGACTCACCGCTCGCAAACGCCAGACGCTTGCCGCCATCGCCTCCCGGGAGCCTAAAAATCAGCGATCATGAAGAACGTCAACCCCAAAGGGATCCGGGTTCTGGGCATTGCGCCATCGTCGCGCGGGTTTGGTTTTGCCGTGCTGGCCGGGAAGAACACGCTCGTCGATTGGGGTGTCAAAGCGGTGAAGGGTGGGCGCAAAAATGAACGGTGCCTGTCGCACGCAGGGAACCTGATCGCACACTACCGACCGAACGTGCTGGCCATCGAGGATACGCAAGGATCGCGGCGAGGATCGCGCGTCCAAGCCCTCATCGAGGAGATTGTCGTACTGGCCACGCAGGAGCAAATTCGAGTGCGTCAGTTCTCCCGCACGCAGGTCAACTTGGGGATGTTCCAAGAGGAGCATGGGACGAAGCAGGCTTTGGCGGAACATATCGCCGCTCGTTTTCCAGAGGAATTGGGCTTTCGATTACCCCGAAAGCGTCGGCTGTGGACAAGTGAGGATTACCAGATGGACATTTTTCAAGCCGTCGCGCTCGCGCAGCATGCTGTGCAAGGCCGGTAAGACTGTCCAAAGACGGTCTCGACAAACCGGTGCTTTGATTCGAGGGAACTCGCCGTCATGGGCACCCTGATTCGGACCGCGACACCCCGTAACTCTCTTTCAGCAACATCTTTGCGCCTGAACCGTTCGGACAAATTCGAAACTCATTCTTACTTTTATTCTTACCAGCCCGGTAATTTTTGCAATTCTTACCCGAAAACAATCGCTTTTGCTGGTGTTTTGTGAAGCTGGAGCGGGTGAAGGGAATCGAACCCTCGTCTCAGGCTTGGGAAGCCCACGTTC
>CAYVRB010000076.1:0-21428 GCA_964453375.1 uncultured Alcaligenaceae bacterium | reverse complement strand
CGCAAGCCGCACTTCGCCCCGAAGGCGAAGTCGTGCATCTTCCTCTTCATGGAGGGCGGGCCGAGCCACATCGACACGTTCGACCCGAAGCCCGAATTGGACAAACTCGCCGGCCAGCCATTGCCCGCGAGCTTCGGCAACGTCATCCTCTCGATGGGCGAGAACCGCGCGCCGCTGCTCGCCTCGCGCCGGAAGTGGAAGCGCCACGGCCAAAGCGGCCTCTGGGTCAGCGATTGGCTGCCGGAGACCGCCAAGCACGCCGACGACCTCGCCGTCTTCCGCTCGTGCCACGCCGACGGCATCAACCACTCCGCCGGCGTCTGCCAGATGAACACCGGTTCGATCCTCGGCGGCCGGCCGTCGCTCGGCGCGTGGGTCACGTACGGCCTCGGCACCGTGAATCAGGATTTGCCCGCGTTCGTCGTCATGCAGGACAACCAGAGCACGGTCGTGAACGGCCCGCGCAATTGGGGCGCCGGGTTCATGCCGGCCGTCTACCAGGGCACGCGCATCCAGGGCGGCGCGGAGCCGATCCCGCACCTGAACGCCCCGGAGGGGATCGCCGACGCCGAGCAGCGTGGCAAGCTGGACCTCCTGAATTCGCTCAACCGCGACTTCGCCCGCAAGCACCCGGACCAGACGGAGTTGGACGCGCGCCTGACCAGCTACGAACTCGCCTTCCGCATGCAGGCCGAGGCGCCGCAGGCGGTCGATGTTTCCAAGGAGACGGCCGCGACGCAAGCGCTCTACGGCATGGACAACAAGGAGACGCAGACGATGGGCCGGCTCTGCCTGCTCGCCCGGCGGCTCGTCGAGCGCGGCACGCGGTTCGTCCAGATCTACCACGGCGCCGGCAGCAAGTGGGATGCGCACACCAAGCTGGAGGAGAACCACTCCGGCCTCTGCCGCAGCATGGACAAGCCGGTCGCGGGGTTGCTCGCGGACCTGAAGGCGCGGGGATTGCTGAAGGACACGCTCGTGGTCTGGGGGGGCGAGTTCGGCCGCACGCCGATGAGCGAGAAGGGGGGCGGCCGCGACCACAACCCCACCGGCTTCACGATGTGGATGGCCGGCGGCGGCGTGAAGGGCGGCCAGGCGATCGGCGCCACCGACGACCTCGGCCTCCGCGCCGCCGAGAACAAGCTCCACGTCCACGACCTGCACGCCACCGTGCTCTGGCTGATGGGCCTCGGCAACATGGACCTCATCTACAAGTACAAGGGCCGGCCCGAACGCCCGACGCTCAACGAGGGGGAGCCGTACAAAGCGGTCGCGGGCTGAGAATCAGCGGGATTTCAGGAGGTGTTCGACGATACCGTCGGCCACGCTCCGGCCGCGACGGGTCAACTTCACGGTTTGACCGTCGTCCGCCAGCAGGCCATCGTTCGCGAAGAAGCGGACCGGTTCGCGCACCAGTTCGTCCAGTTCGTAACCGGTTCGATGGTGGAATTCGGATCGGTCGATCCCGTCGCAGCGGCGCAGTTGAACGGCCAGCGTCTCGAAGGCGCGTTCGCGCGGCGGCAGGCGTTCGCTCTGGAACGTCGGCGATTCCCCGGCGAGGACCCGGCGAGCATAGAGCGCCGTCTCGCGCACGTTCAGTTCCCGCGATCCGTCGACGTAGCGCGCGGCGCCGACGCCGAAGCCGTAATACGCGTCGTTCGCCCAGTAGCGTTCGTTGTGTCGGCAGCGGCGGCCGGGCCGGGCGAAGTTCGAGATTTCGTAGTGCTCGTAACCGGCGCCCTCCAAGCGGTCGATGGCGCGTTTGTACATCGCCAGCTCGTCGTTCTCGCCGACGGTCGGCAGGAGGCCGCGCTCGCGGCGCTTCCAGAGCGGCGTCCCCTTCTCGTAGGTCAGCCCGTAGGTGGAGAGGTGGTCCGGGGCGAACGCGAGGGCCGCGTCGAGGTCGCGGTCCCAGTCCGCGAGCGTCTGCCCCGGCGCGGCGAAGATGAGGTCGAGCGAGATCGCGGGGATGCGGGCTCGCACGGTCTCGATCGAATTCGCGATCTGTTCAACACCGTGCCGTCGGTCAAGCGATTCCAGGAGGTGGCCGTGGAACGATTGCACGCCGATGCTGACGCGGTTCACGCCGAACTCGCGCAGGAGTTCGACCTTGTCCGCGTCGAGGCTCTCGGGCGTCGATTCGATGGAGTACTCGGAATGGGAGCCGCTCGCGGTCGGCAGCCACTCGCGAATCGACGACAGGAGCTTGCGGAGTTGCGGGAGGTTCAGGTACGTCGGCGTACCGCCGCCGATGAAGAGCGTCTCGACCGGGCGGGGCCGGTCGAGCGAGCGCAGTTCGAGGTCGAGCGCGTCGAGGTAGGGTTCGACGAGTTCGTCCTGGCCGGCGGCGACGGCGAAGTCGCAGTAGCCGCAGTGGTGGCCGCAGAACGGGACGTGGACGTAGGCCGTGCGCGGTTCGAGCCACGGCGGCGCGGCGAAAGTCATGATCCCTTGTCGCCGCCGATCGCCCACAGGTGGTTGAACCCGCGGAGGTAGATGCGACCGTTCGCGATGGCCGGCGACGCGGTGAACGTATCCGGCAGCTTGTTGGTCGCGAGGATCTCGAAGGTCGCGCCGGCCTTCACGACCACCACGACGCCGTCGCGGCCCGCGAGGTAGAGCTTGCCGTCGGCGTACAGCGGGTTCGCCCGGTGCCGCATGTTCGTCACCTTCTCGGCGTACACGTTCTTGCCGGTCTTCGCGTCGTAGCAGTAGAGCGTGCCGCCCTCGCCCATGATGTAGACGTGCTCGCCGACGAGCAGCGGGGAGGGCACGTCCGGCGTGTCCTTCGGCAGCCGCCACAGTTCAGCGGCGTTGCCGGGAACGATCGTGCCCTTCGCCTTCGCCGGATCGACGGCGACCGTGACGCCGCGCTTGCAGGACGGCACCACGATCAGGTTGGGCGTCACCAGCGGCGACGACACCGCGCGCCAGGCGAAGTTGTAGCGGGCGCCTTTCGGATTCAACTCCGCGACGCGCCAGACTTCCTCGCCGGTGTCGAGCTTGTGGGCGGTGCAGTAGTCGTTGCCGTGGGACAGCAGGAGCGCGTCCTTGCCGTTGGTCCAGACGAACGGCGAGGCGTACACGTCGGGCGATTCGCCCTTGCCGTCGCTCTGGCGTTTGTGCTTCCAGACCTCGGAGCCGTCCTTCGTGTCGAGCGCGACGAGCAGCTGCGCCTTGCGGTGGAGCAGCGACAGATAGAGGCGGTCCTTGAACAGCACCGGCGTCTGGTGGACGCCGAACTGGATCGAGAATTCGCCGTACTTCTCCTGCGCGTCGAAGCCCCAGGCCTTCTTGCCGTCGAAGTCGAACGCGGCGACGTGGCCCGATCCGGCGAAGGCGTACACGTGCTTGCCGTCGGTGCTGCACGAGGCGGAAGCGTCGTTCCCCTCGTCGTTGCGGTAGGCCTTCCCGCGGCTCACGCCGAGTTCCTTGCTCCACTTCGGCTTGCCGTCGGTGCCGAGGCATTTCACGAAGAGGTCGGCGCCCTCTTGCGTGGTGATGAAGATCTTGTCGCCCCAGATGCACGGCGTGGAGGCGCCCATGCCGGGCAGCGGCGCCTTCCAGACGATGTTGGTCTCCTCGTTCCACTGCGTGGGCAGCCCGGTTTCGGCGCTGTGGCCGTCGTTCTTCGGCCCGCGCCACTGGGGCCAGTTGTCCGCGGTGGCGACGGACGCGAGGACGGTCGAAGCGAGGCCGGCGAGGTAATATCGGATTTTCATGGTTCGGGTGGGAAGGTGGAGGCGGGCGGGGTCTTCGCTACCAAATTACCGGACCGCCGGGCCGGCGACAATCGAAACCTTCGGCACTGTCGCGAATGGTTCTCGTGCCCCGTGGACGGGGCAACTGGGAATATCCCATTTCAACCCTGTCGGGCGATTCGGCTTCCCGCTTTCGCCGCGATGCCGTACCCTGCGGCCCTTGCGTTCGACAGGAAACGGACCATGCCCGGCCCGCACGACATCGTTCTGGTCCACGATTGGCTCACCGGCATGCGCGGCGGGGAGAAGTGCCTCGAACCGGCGTGCCGCCGCTGGCCGACGGCGAAGCTCTTCACGGCGTTCCACAAGCGCGGGTCGGTATCGCCGGCGATCGAGGCGCTCCAGCCGCAGGCGAGCTTCCTGAACCGGCTGCCGGGGGCGCACCGGTACTATCGCTACCTGCTGCCGGCGTTCCCGTACGCGGCGAACTGGCGCATCCCGGAGTGCGATCTCGTCCTGAGCTTCAGTCATTGCCTGGCGAAGGCGGCGAAGGCGCCCGCGGGGGTGCCGCACGTGAGCTACTGCTTCACGCCGATGCGCTACGCGTGGCACATGCGGGACTCGTATTTCGGGCGGGGCGGTTTCGGCCGTCTGAAGGCGCTGGCCCTTGACAGGCTCCTCCGCCGGCTGCGGGAGTGGGATCGACGAACGGCCGAGGGCGTGACGCACTTCGTCGCGATCAGCCGCACGGTGCGGGATCGCATCCGCGAGTGCTACGGGCGAAGCAGCACGATCATCTCCCCGCCGGTGGATACCGAGTTCTATTCGCCGTCCAGCGAGCCGCGCGGCGATTTCTATCTCGTGGTCTCGGCGTTCGCGCCGTACAAGCGCTTCGACCTCGCGGTGGAAGCGTGTTCGCGGCTCGGCCGGCCGCTCGTCGTCATCGGCACCGGGCAAGACGAGGCGAAGCTCAAGCGGCTCGCGGGGCCGACCGTGCGCTTCCTCGGCTGGCAAACGAACGAGGTGATCCGCGACCATTTCCGCCGCGCGAAGGCGCTGCTGTTCCCGGCCGAGGAGGACTTCGGCATCGTGCCGGTCGAGGCGCAGGCGTGCGGCTGCCCGGTGCTCGCGTTCGGGAAGGGCGGCGGCGCCGAGACGGTGCGGCCGATCGGCGGCGCGGAGCCGACGGGCGTGTTCTTCGACGAGCAGACGGTGGACGCGGTGATCGGCGCGATCGAGACGTTCGAGCGGAACGCCGACCGATTCGACCCGAAGGCGGCGCGGCGTCAGGCGTTGCCGTTCAACGCGGCGCGCTACGAACGGGAGTTGTTCGATTTCGTGGACGGCGTCCATGCCGGCCGCACGATGGAAACGCGCCGCGCGGCGTGACCGTGTTTCAGTTCACCACGTTCCGCAGCGGTTGGCCGAGCAGGGCGCGTCGGCAGGCGGCCGAGGCCTTGGTGCGGATCTCCATTAGCCCTTCCTCGGAATAGAACGCGGCGTGCGGGTTCACGATGAGGCGGTCGTACGCCGGGTGGTTCGGGTTGCGCCACGCCGCGATGAGCGGGTGGTCGGCCGACGGCGGCTCCTGCGGGAGCACGTCGATGCCGGCGCCGGCGAGGCGGCCGGAGGCGATGGCGTCCGGGAGGCAGGCGAGGTCCACGACGGCGCCGCGCGCGGTGTTCACGAGGAACGAGCCGCGCGGCATCTTCGCGATCGATTCGGCGTTCAGGATGTGGTGCGTCTCGGGCGTGAGCGGGCAGTGGGGGCTGACGACGAACGACTGTTCGAGCAGGCCCTCCAGGGTTTCGCAGCGTTCGAGGCCGAGCGCCTTGTCCATGCCGTCCGGCAGGTAGGGGTCGTAGTACTTCACGACCATGCCGAGGGCGCGGGCGCGTTGGGCGGCGGCGACGCCGATGCGGCCGAGGCCGACGATGCCGAAGGTGCGCCCGCGCAGTCGATAGAGCGGTTTGGCCTGCGAGTACGACCACGAGCCGGAGTCGCGTTGCAGGCGGTGGTTGAAGAGGTGGATGCCGCGCGTGAGGGCGAGCGTGAGGCCGATGGCGGAATCGGCGACCTCCTCCGTGCCGTAGTCGGGCACGTTGGCGACGGGGATGCCCTTGGCGCGGGCGGCGGGGCGGTCGACGTTGTCGAAGCCGACGCCGCAGCGGATGATGAGCTTGCAGTTGGTCAGCTTGTCGATCGTCTTCGCGGACAGTCCGATGTTGTGGTAGAGCATGATGGCGTCGGCGGCTTCGATCTTGCCGGCGAGTTCGTCCTCGTGCGCGGCGTCGTAGGCCACCACGTCGGCGAGGTCGCCGAGCGCGGCGCGCTCCGGGGCGAGGTCGTCGTTCAGGAAGTCGGCGATGGCGACGCGATGCTGCGGCACGGGTGGTTCCTCGTTCGATACACTGTCCACCAGAAGTTTATTGGGGTTCGACCGAATGACTCGCCGTTCCCGCGCCCGCGAGGTCGCGTTGCAGTTGCTTTTCCAGAAGGATCAGAACCCGAAGGCGATCTCCCGCGAGGCCATCGAGCGCTTCGCCCGCGACCGGCTGCGCAGCGACCGCGGCGCGGCCGAGTTCTGCCTCGCGATCTACGACGCCGTGGACGCGCATCGTGGCGAGATCGACAAGCTGATCGCGGCGACGGCGGAGAACTGGAAGATCCACCGGATGCTGCCGGTCGACCGGAACCTGTTGCGGATCGGCACGTACGAGATGAAGTTCGCGGCCGAGCCGCTACCGCCGGCGATCGCCATCGACGAAGTCATCGAACTGGCGCGCCGGTTCGGTTCGGCCGATTCGCCGGGGTTCGTCAACGGCGTGCTGGACCGGATCGCGAAGCGCCCCGCCGCGAACGCCTGACCATGCCGCGCCGCTCGCCCTTCACGCAACTCTGTCGGCTCGCGTCCCAACTGGCCGATCCCGACCGGGCCGACTTGCACGTCCATAGCGTCGCGAGCGATGGGGCGCATACGCCGTCGCAGGTCGTCGCCTTCGCGATACAGGCAAAGCTCAAAGCCGTCGCCCTGACGGACCACGACACGATCGGCGGCTGGAACGAAGCCCGCGCGGCGATCCGCGACAACTGCTTCGCCCTCGAGTTCATCCCCGGCGTCGAAATCAGCACCACACACGACAGCCGCGATTGGCACCTGCTCGCGTATGATGCGGCGCCGACGGACGAACTGCTCGCGATGCTCACCGGTCTCCAAGCGGAACGGCGGACGCGATTCCTGCGCTTCGTCGATCACCTTCGCGCCGATGGTCTAGCCATGGACGTTGCGTCCATCGAGCGACTGCTCGCCAGCGGGGCGAGCCTCGGCCGGCGGCACGTCGCCACCCTGCTCGTGGAATCCGGTACGGTCTGCCGCCGCTTCGAGGCGTTCCGCAGGCACTTGCACCGCGTCGGACTGTCCGTCCCGCGACTGAACGCGGCGAACTTGGCGAACGCGATCGCGGTCGTGCGCGCCGCCGGCGGCTGGACCTGCCTCGCGCATCCGCCGGAGTCGACGACGCTCGACGAACTCGCGGCCCTTCACACGATCGGCGTGGATGCGGTGGAGGTGGAGTTTCCGGCGGCGACGCGCTCGCGGTCGCTGCGGTTGCGGGAATGGGCCGGCGCGCTCGGGATGGGTTGCGGCGGCGGCAGCGATTGCCACGGCGACGACCGGCGCCTGGGCGCCCGGTCGATCCCGATGCGCGACGTGCACGACCTGCGCCGGTTGGCCCGGCGATGACGCCGCCGGGATCGAATAGCCGGCGCGAAGCTCGGGGTTCGGACTTGCGGTTCGACGGTTAGCGGGAAGACTTGCAACCACGGATGGCCGGGGGTCGGCCCCGTCCGGTTTCCCTCGTGTCAAGGACGCACCCATGAAGCGATCGCTCTTCGCCGCGCTCGTGTCGGCGACCGTTCTGCTGGCGGCCGGCGGATCGGCGCAAGCCCAGAATCCGCACCCGCACTTCCCGCCGTTCGGCTGCGGCGGCTTCTGCATCGGCTTCCTCAGCAAGCTCCACTACCACGGCCCGCTGTACAACTACGGCCCGTACACCGGCTACTACCCCTTCGAGCCGCACGGCCCCTGGACGGCCAACCTGCAATACAACCCGCCGCCGATGTCGTGTGGCAAGCACGGAGGCGATTGCGACGACTGCAATGGCGGCCGCTCCTGGGGCCGCTACTCGCTGAGTACGCTCAAGAACGTGTTCCATCGCGTCAATCCGCTCGCGAACCGCTGCGGTTCGGGGCTGGACCTAGGCAAGTGCGGCTCGTGCGGCACCTGCGGAAAGTAGTCGGAACTTGAACAATTCCCGCCGGCGGTCGGAAGAAAGTTCCGATCGCCGGTGCTGTCGTAACCACGATGCACGAGGATCGCATTCGGCCGGTTCCGCCGAATCCGCGTGGGATTATTGGCGTGCCGGGCATTCCGGTGGTCTGCGGCGCCGGTCGCCACAATCCGCACGACCGGCCTTCGCTTCGCGGACCGGAAACGCGGATACAGATTCCGACCCGATCTTCTCGGCGCGCTCGCAGGGAGTGCGCTGTCGGTTTCACGGATCGAAAACGCCGAGAGGGATGTCCATGAAAAAGCTCCTCCTGTCCGTCGCGGCCGCGCTCGCATTGGCCGGTTCCGCGTCCGCCGCGGGCGGCCCGTTCAGCGCGACGCCGGGCCAGCAAGTGCGCGTCGGCCCGATCGCGAAGCTGTTCGGCAAGCAGCCGCTGCCCGCGTTCCAGGCCGCGCCGTGGTACCTGTACTGGCCGTACAACAGCCACTTCATGACGCCGGGGCCGATCCCGGGCGGCTACACCCCCGCGCCGACGGCCGGCCAGGGGAACCCGTACTTCCCCGGCCGCTGAACCGGAATGGGAAACGAGAACGCCCGTCGATTCCCCGGAATCGACGGGCGTTCTCGTTGGCGCGGCGGAATCAGTTCGCGGGCGCCGCGTCCGTGACGTGGTTCACGAGCTTCGTGAGCTGACGGACGAAGACGCCGCACGTCTCGACCCATTTCGCGGCCATCGGGCCGGTGGCGAATCCGTTGCCGAGCAAGAGCAGGTACGGCTCGATCGCGCCGGGAAGTTCGCGCACGACGGCCGCGTAGGATTGGCGCTGCGTCGGAGTGATCCGCGGCGCGCCGAGCGCCACGCCCAGCACCGTCCGCGGCGGCGGCGGCTTCGGCAGCGATTCCGCCTTCAAAATGTATTGCCCCGTGATCTTGCGCGTCTCGGGCAGGTGGGCGCGCACCAGCGTGGCGCGCTCCGCCTGGCACGCCGTGTACGCGTCCAGCGCCTGCACCATGCGGATCGCGCCCTGCACGGCGGAATGCGGATCGTTCGCGAAGCGCGTCCGCGCGAACTCCCGCAGGCGCTGCTCCTGCTCCGACAGGTGGCCGAGCAACTCCGCTTCCCAATCGCGATCGCGTTCGAGGAACACCGGCTGCGCGAGCAGTTGCGTGTTCAGGCCGAACTGCGTGTCGAGCGTGTCCTGCGAATCGGCGGTCGTCGGCGGCAATTGCAACTGATGCGTCGAGGGCATTGCGGTCCAGCTACGAGGGGGAAGGTTCGGAGCGGGGTCATACCAACGCGGGCACGGGGTGGCGGTTCGGGAGCGGGACGTGCCGTTCGACGATCGCGACGAGCGCCTTCGGCTGGAACGGCTTGGTCTGGTATTCGACGGCGCCGGCCCACTTGGCGCGCAGGCGGTGCAGGAAGCCGTCCTTCCCCGTGAGGAAGAAGACCGGCACCTTGGCGGTGGACGGGTTCTCGCGGAGGAGCGTGCAGACCTGGAAGCCGTCGAGGCCCGGCATGGCGATGTCGAGGATGGCGAGGGCGGGCACGCCGTGCGACTTGATGCCGTCGGCGACCTGCAGGCCGTCGGCGAAGCTGACGACGCGGTAGCCGGCGTCTTGCAGGGCGACGGTGACGAGCTTGCGGACGGTGGCGCTGTCGTCGACGACGAAGATCAGCGGCGGGCCGCCGGCGGCCGGTTCGGCCTTCGCCGGCCGCGTCGCGCCGGTCTGCCGCCAGTGCGCCGCGAGCTTCGTGACGCCGGTCTTCCACTGCGCGTTCGCGTCGGGCCGCGTCGCGGCGGCGTTGAAGACCTTGATCGCCTCGGTCGGCTGGCCGATGTTCAGGTACGCGAGGCCGAGCCGAAACGCGTCGGCGCCGCCGGGGGCCTTCTGCGCCAGCGGCGTCAGGCGCGCGATCGCGCGGCCCATCGCCGTCTCGTCCGCGCCGGTCGGCGTGTCGAACGCCGACGGGTCCGCCAGCGAGATCACCGCGCGGCAGGTCGGGCACCGGTGCGCCGATTCCCGCCCCGGCGACTCACACAGCGGGCAGGTCCACGTGCCGAACTCGTCCTGGAACTGCGCGAGGCCCTGCTTGGCGCGCTCGTTGTTCGGATTCACTTCGAGCGCCCGGCGCAGGAAGCGGATCGAATCGGACGGATACGTGGCCACGCCGGCGGACCAGAGCAGCGCGTGCTCGTTGTTCGGTTCGATCTCGAGGGCTTCGCGCAGCAGTTGCCGGGCGAGCGGGAAATCCTTGGCCTGCGACGCGTCGACCGCGGCGCGGACGATGGCGGGGACGAGGCCGGACTTCGCGTGCCGGTTGGACGGATTCAGTTGCAGCACCGTCCGCAGGCTCGCGAGCGCCTCGGTCGAGTCGGCGGCGACGTTCGCCAGCCAGAGCCACGCGGTCTCGTTCTCGGGTTCGAGGCCGACGACTTGCCGGATCAGTTCGCGGGCTTTCGCCTTCCCGCCCGACTGGGCGGCGGCGATACCATCGCTCAACAATGTTCGCGTCGGAGTCTGGGACATGGTCGCGCGGCACCGGAGAAACCTACCCGCACTCTGGTTCGGATTTCGGGAAAGTCAAACCGCGCCCTCGGCGATAAACCTTCTCGAACGGAGAACCGCCTCGAAACATCGGCCCCACGGAAAACCATCGCCATGTCGAACTCCCCGATCGGAATCCTCTGGGACGTGGACGGCACGCTCGTCGATACGGCCGAGCAACATTTTCTCGCCTGGGCGCAGCTTTCGCGCGAACTCGGACATCCCTTCACCCGCGCCGATTTCGCCAAGACCTTCGGCTGGCGCAACCCCGAGATCGTCCGCGAACTCTACGATCCCCGCGCCGATGACGCCGCCTGCGCCGACCTCGGTGAACGCAAGGAAAACCTCTATCGCGAAATGGTGCGGACCACGGGGGCGACCGTGCTGCCCGGCGTGCGCGAGTTGCTGGCGGCCTTCCGCGCCGCTGGCGTTCCCCAGGCGGTCGGCTCGTCGGCGCCGCGCGGCAACCTCGACCTCCTCCTCGACGCCACCGGCATCGGGGACTCCTTCGCGGCGGTGGTGAGCGGCGACGACGTGACGCGCGGCAAGCCGGACCCGGAGGTGTTCTTGAAGGGCGCCGCCGGGATCGGCGTCGCGCCGAATCGCTGCCTCGTCTTCGAGGACGCGATCGCCGGCGTGCGGGCCGCGCGCGCCGGCGGCATGGCGTGCGTCGCCGTTACTTTCGTCGGCCATCATCCTGCCGAATCGCTCTGCGCCGCCGGCGCGGACCTGGTCGTCGGCTCGCTGGCGGACGTGACGCTGGAGCAAGTCCGGGAGTTGATCGAGACGAAGCCGCGATAGAGTCGTTTCGTCAGCCCACGAAGACGCCGCCGTCGAAGCCGGGGTAGAAATCGCCGTCGAGCAGCGTGACGGGGAAGGGCTGGCCGAGCGTGGTGCCGTCGTAGACGGTGACGCGCGAGCCGGCGTTGTCGCCGGCGCCGGCGATCAAGTCGACGCGGCCGTCGCCGTCGACGTCGTTGGCCGCGACGCGGATGCCGCCGCGGCTGTTCGTATCGCCGGCGAAGAAATTGCCGAGCGGCGAGTAGGCGTTGGTCAGCAGCGCCTTGCCGCTGAAGATCAGCACGCGCGGGCCGCCGCCGGGGCCGCCGCCGGCGACGAGGTCGGCGCGGCCGTCGGCGTTCACGTCGCCCGCCGCCAGGAAGATGCCGTTGCGCAGCGTCTCTTCGAAGGCGAAGAAATCGTTGAAGAGATTGACGCGGTTCCCCGTGCCGAGGGTTTTCCCGTCGAAGCCGGCGACGCGCGGTCCGCCGCCGAACCCGGCCGCCACGAACAGGTCGGCGCGGCCGTCGGCGTTCACGTCCCCGATCGCAGCCCGGGCGCCGCCGCGGAAGTTCGGATCGTCGATGCCGAAGAAGCTCTCGAACTTGGCGAAGGCGCCGCCGCGATAAACGTCCACGCGCGGTCCGCCGCCCTGATCGGGCGTGACGACGAGGTCGGGCACGCCGTCGCCGGAGAGGTCGCCGGCCGCGAGGTACACGCCGCCCGTGAACGCCGCCTCGAACGGTTGGACGGAGAAGACCTGCGCGCCGGTGGCGCCGTTGAAGATGCGGACGAGGGTGGAGCGGCCGGGGCCGGTGGCGAGGGCGACATCGCGGATGCCGTCGCCGGTGAAGTCGGCGGTGGCGATTCGCACGCCGCCGCTGAAGTCGCTGAACGGATCGAACGTGCGGATCGGTTCGCCGCCGGCGTTGACGGTGGACGCGGTGGAGGCGCCGCCGACGCCGACGCCGACGGCGAAGCGCACAACCGTATCGGTCGGCGGGGGCGGTGGCGGAGGCGGTGGAGGCGGTGGAGGAGGCGGGGGCGGGGGCGGCGGGGGAACGGTGCCGAGGTTGATCTCCCAACCGACATCGGCGAGGGCGGCGTAATCGAGTTCGGTCACGCCGCGCGCCGCGCCATTCGGGATGGACGAGACCATGATCGCCGTCTGGCCGCCGAACGCGGTGCCCGGCGCCCAGTGGCCGTCGTCCCCGTTGGCGAGCGGCACGGACTTTCCGAAGAGCGCCACGGCGTTTGGGCCTGTGAAAGCGCCGTTGACGATGTGCCGGTCGAACGAGAAATCGCCGATGCCGAAGCCGATCAGGTGCAGGAGCTCGTGGCGGGCGACGCTATCGAAATCGAACTGGAGGAAGGCCGGGGCGCCGGCGGTGAAGTCCCAGTTCGTGGCGGAATCGAAGGCGATGAAGCCGCCCCAGGGGGAGATGTCGGTGGGCGTGTTCCCGAGCGCGCCGGACTGGCCGCGGGCGCGCACGGTGTTCAGCCACTGCGTGCTGCCGGAGGCCTGGAACGAGCCTCCCGACGCGATGCCGAGTTCGGTGCCGCTGATCGGTCCGCCGGCGACGTAGATCACGACTTCGTTCGCCGGGATCGTCGGATTGTCCTGCGTGATCGTCTGGTTGGTGAGCGAGTTGAAGAACGACGCCTGCCAGGTGTTCGAGCCGGAGGGCTGGATGGCGGAGAGCGTGTCGCCGAGGCGGGCGCTGACTTCGGCGGCGACGCGCTCGATGGCGGCGCGGCGCTCGGCGGTGAAGAAGCCGCCGGTGTCGTAGGTGTAGTCGACGCGCAGCGTCACCGCCGGAACGAGGCGGGATTCGAGACGCTCGGCGCGGAGGGGCGAGGATCGGTCGGCCATGGGATTCCCCGGGGACACCGCGGACGCGACAGTCTAGATCATTCGACGGCCGCGTGTCGTGGAAAAGGGGACTGGCACCTTTTTGGCCGCCAGAAAGGTGCCAGTCCCCTTTTCCACAAGCGATCAGGAAAATCGCTTGGCGGCGTCGAGGAGTTCGCGGCAGGCGGCGGCGAGGTCGCGGTTTCCCTTGGCCATGCCGCGCTCGGCGTACTTGGCCGCCCGGGCGCCCTGTTTCGCGCCGAGCATCGTTTCCGCGGCCTTGACGTAAAGGTTGCCGTCGTTCGGGGCGCGGTCCAGCATGGCGTCGAATTCGCGTTCGACGGCGTCGAAGTCCCCGCGCTTCGAGTAGAGGGCCACCTTCCGCAACGCGTAGTCGTTCTGGCGCTTGCCGCCGTTCTGTTCCGCGTCGTAGCGGGCACCGTCGTCGGCGACGCGCACCACGCCGTCGGCGTCGCCCGACGCCAGCGCCGCCGTCATCAGGCAGGCGAAGAACGGATAGCGGTCCGGCTTCGCGGCGTCGGCGGGCTTCGCCGCGCCGGCCTTCGCGAACGCCACCGCCAGCTCGCGCGCGTCCAGCTTGATCGCGGCCTTCATCGCGTCCTCGAGTTCGGCCACGCCCAGCGCGTCGATCGCCAGCGATCCGAGTTCGGCGGCGTTCATCGCTCCGAAGTCCCGCTTCGCCGGCGCCGCCGGCGCGGGGGTCGGCGCCGGCGCCGCGACCGGCACGGGCGCGGCGACCGCGACCATCTCGATGCCGAGCTTGTGGCGCAGGCGGTTGAAATCGTAGATCGCGATCGGCTCCGTCGATTCGCCGCGCTTCTTGCGCGGGGCGGAGCCGAGCATGCAGCCTTCGAGGAACTTGAGGATGCCGAGCACGCGCTTGCGGAGGAGCTTGCTCCCCACGGCGTCCATCGGGCCGATGCCGCCGAGCGAGCGTAGCGGGGCGTGCAGCCATTTGTTTTCGAAGTAGTTCGTCGCGTGGTCCCGCATCTTCGCTTCGGCTTCGCCGATGTCCGCCGTCCGCGTCGGGTACGCCAGCGCCTCGAGCGCCACGTCCCCGAACTGGATCGGCCCGAGCTGGAACGTCGGCTCGCCGACCGCCAGTTGCAGCCGTTCCCGCAGTTCCGCGACGATCTTCTTCAGCGTCTCCTCGACCGGATACCAGACGCGGATGACGCCGCCGGAGATGTTGATGTTCGCCACCACCTTGGCGAGCTGCGTGCCGGTGTCCAGCAGGCTCGGCAGCGGTTCGACGAGCAGGGCGCTGAAGAACGCGCCGTCCTCGGACATCTGCGGCGCGATCAGCCGGCCCGCCTGCACGAGTCCCTGGAGCAGCCCGGAAATCGCGCCCGGATCGCGGATCGGCAGGAACGCGCGGTACTCGACGTACTCCGCTTCAGTTTCCATCCCCTGGCCGCACTTCAGGACTTCGAGGAGCGCCGCCGTCTCCTCGGCGCGGTAGTCGTCGACTTCGAGTTCGAGGGAGCGGTTAAGGGCTTCGACCGCCTGCGGCTGTTCGCCGAGCCACGCCTTCACGAGGCCGAGGTTGAAGTGCGCCGCCGGGTCGTCCGGCACCTGCTGCACGAGTTGCTCGAAGGCGGCCTTCGCCTCGCCGAACTTCGCGACGTTCGCCGTCGGCGGCAGCGCGCGGGACGCCGGGCGGAACGCGTACCCCCGCCGCGCCGGCGCCGGGATCCGCGATTCCTCGCCGAACATCGCCTCGAACTGCATCCGCAGTTCTTGGTCCTGCGGCTGCGCGTGCACGGCGCGCTCGAAGACCGCCCGGCACGCCACCGGCCGGTTGAACATCAGTTCGGTGCGCGCGATCATCTCGCAGGTGTCGGCGATCGGCCCGCCCGCGTCGGACGGATACGCTTCGAGGGCCTTGCGGAACAACAGCAGCGCGCCGAGGACTTCGCCCTCGCTCTGGCGGAACATGGCGCGGGTGAAGTACGCCATGGGGCAGTCCGGTTGTAGCTTCAATGCCTCCTGAAGCGCCTTTTCCGCATCTTCGACGCGGCCTTCCATGTACAGGACGTTCGCGTAATGGCACCAGACCGGCGGCGATTGCGATTGGCTCTTCGTCAACTGCTCCATGGTGCGGAGCGCCGCATCGTGTTGCCCTTGTTGCTGTTGCTGCAAGGCGAGTTGGAGCTGGTCGAAGTAGCCGACGCAGCACCATTTGAACTTCTTGCCGCTGCCGCAGGGGCAGGCCTCGTACGGATTGATCGCCATGCGCGGTCTCGTGTTCCTGGGAAGGCCGGTCGCAAAATATCCCGTCAAGATATGGCTTTTGTTCGCCGTGAAAACGCCGGTTGACAGTTTGACACCCCGAAACCGTGACCTAAGTTTGGGCGAGCCAAGAATCCCGGCGGGGCGCGGTGCGCCGGGACGCGACGCGGTTGGAATTACTCCCGGCTCGCCATCCCCACAGGATCACGGCATCATGGTGACGAACGATTTGGGCGCGTGCGAGTGGTTCGTGTGGGACCTCCGCCGCAGCGGGCTGATCGACCGCGGCCAGCTCGATCAACTCGTCGGCGATTTCCTGAAGCGCAACCCGCGCGCCGAGGCGCCCGCGCTCGCCGAGTACATGGTCCAGGGGAACGCTCTGACTGCTTTCCAGGCCGAGCGCATCCTCAACGGGAAGACGCAGGGTCTCGTACTCGGGCCGTACATCCTCCAGGACGCCATCGGCCAGGGGAGCATGGGCCAAGTCTACCGCGCCAGCTCCAAGAACGACGCCACCACCTACGCCGTCAAGGTGCTGCCCCGCCGCAGCATGTGGAACGTGCGGCTGGCGCGCCGCCAAGTGCGATCGTTCAGCCAGTTCAACCACCCCGCCGTGCTTCCCTTCATGGACGTCGGCACCGCCGGCGGCCTGCACTATCTCGTCTGGCCGCTCGCCGAAGGGCAATCGCTCGAAGCCATGATCGCCCGCGACGGGCGCCTCTCGGTGTCCCAGTCCGCCCTCATCGGCTTGCAGGTCGCCCAGGGCCTCGCCGTCGCGCACCAGAACAGCCTCTTCCACGGCCTCGTGAAGCCGTCCAACATCATGATCGGCGCCGACGGCCAATCGCGCATCCTCGACTTCGGCATCGGTTCGCTCCTCGTCGAAAACGAAGGCGAATCGCTCGTCGACACCATGTCCACCGCGAACACCCTCACCAGCGGCCTCGATTGCTGCGCCCCCGAGAGCATTCTCGAACCGACGAACCGCACGCCGGCGGGCGACCAGTACAGCCTCGGCTGCGTCCTGTACCAATGCCTCACCGGCCATGTCCCGTTCCCGGAAGGGAGCGCCGTCGAGAAGATGATGGCGCACCAGACGAAGGAACCGCAGCCGATCCACGAATTCCACCCCGAAGTGCCCGAAGCGGTCGTCGAAGTGGTGCATCGTCTGATGGCGAAGAAGCCCGAGGATCGCTTCGCCGGGCTGGACGAAGTGGTGGAGGCTCTCGAACCGTACGTGGGCGATATGGCGATGGTGGCGGTGGAGACGCCGCCGGCCGCTGCGGCGCGCACGACCTCCGGCTCGCGCGGTCGCATGGCCGGTCTGGCCACCGGTGGCGGCGGATCGAACAACGGGAACCGACCGTTGCCCAGCCGGCTCGCGGCGCCGGTGCAGACGCCGCCGCCCGCGCCGTCCGCGTTCGCCGCGCCGATCGCCGCCCCGCGTCCGCTGGCGGCCTCGACCTCCGGTTTCGCCCCCGCCGTGGCGCCGCCGCCGCGCGCCGGCGGCGCCGCGCTCCCGCCTCCGCAAGCCGTGCCCGCCGCGCGACCGATCCCGGCGGCCCGCCAGAGCTTCGGCGGCGGACTGCCCGCGCCCAGCCAAATGCCGCCGCGGCCCGGTTCCCCCGCCTTCCCCAGCCGCGCCTCTTTGAACATGCCCGGCCACGATGGCGAAGTCCCCCTCACTGCCGTCCTCGCCGATCCTCCCCCGTTCGCCGATCCGAACCGCCAGAGCATGCCCGGCGGCTGGATTCCCCCGGACGAAGAACCGGAATCGACCGGCGCGTTCGGGACTTTAGGACTGATTCTCGCCGCGATGTTGCTGGCTAGCCTTGTTTTTCTCGGTGCGACTGTTATGATGAAGTGATAACACACAGAAACACGTGACCGCGGTTGGAATGACGGGCGACATATCGCTCCATTCTCGCCGCGGTTCGTTTTTTCCCCGTCCCGCTCGCCCATCCCTACAATTCCCGGATCGAACCGGACCGCCAGGATGATCGCGTGAGTTCGACCGCAACCCCCGAAACGCGCGCGCGACGGCGCATCGCCGTGTTCGGCAGCACCGGGTCGATCGGCCGCAACGCCCTGGACGTGGCCCGGCACCACGCGGACCGCGTCGAAATCGTCGGCCTCGCCGCGAATTCCCGCTGGGCCGAACTGGCCGAACAATGCCGGGAATTTCGGCCCCGATTCGCCCTGATCGCCGATGTCGACGCGATTCCGAAGGTCGATCGAGCCTCGTTTCCACCCGAAACGACGCTGCTGTTCGGCAACGACGGCGTCCTGAAACTCGCCACCGATCCCGACATCGAACTGGTCGTCTCGGCGGTGGTCGGCGCGGCCGGACTGATGGGCACCTGGGCCGCCATCGAAACCGGCAAGACCATCGCCCTGGCGAACAAGGAGACACTCGTCGTCGCCGGGTCGCTCGTCATGGACCTGGCCGCCCGGCGCGGAGTGCCGATCCTTCCCGTCGATAGCGAACACTCGGCGATCCAGCAGGCGCTGACCGGCCACGCCGCCGCGGACGTCGAAAAGGTCGTCCTCACGGCCAGTGGTGGACCGTTCCGCGGAAAGACCGCCGCGGATCTGGCGAATGTCTCCGTGGAGGAGGCGCTGCGGCACCCGACCTGGAACATGGGGCCGAAGATCAGCGTCGATTCCGCGACGATGATGAACAAGGCGCTCGAAGTGATCGAGGCGCGCTGGCTCTTCGGCTTGCGGCCGGAGCAGATCGACGTCATTGTCCACCCCGCGTCGGTCGTGCATTCGTTCGTCGAATTCGTCGACGGCTCGGTGTTGGCGCAACTGTCGCCGCCGGATATGCGGCTGCCGATCCAGTTGGCGATGCTGCACCCGGACCGCCGGCCGGGGCCGGCGAAGAAGTTGGACTGGCGATCGCTGGCCGAGCTGCGCTTCGAGCCGGTGGACCGCGCGACGTTCCCCGCGCTCGACCTCGGCTTCGAGGTCGCCCGCCGCGGCGGGACGGCCGGCGCCGTGCTGAACGCCGCCAACGAGGCCGCCGTCGCCCGGTTCCTCGCCGGCGAACTGAAATTCCTCGACATCGCCCGGTGCGGCCGGGCCGTGCTCGACTCCCACGATTTCGACCCGTCCCCGACGCTCGCCGGCCTGCTCGCCGCCGACCGACGGGCGCGGCAGGAGGTCTCGCGTTGGACAAGCCCGTGAACCCCCCGGCCCCGGCCGAGGAAACGCCCGCCTCCTGGCTCCGCCAGAATCTGCTTTCCGTGTTGATCGGCGCGATCGGCCTCGTCCTCGTCCTGCGCTACCTCGATCCGCTCAGCGTCGTCCTCGCCGCCGCCGGCCTCACCTTCATCATCTTCATCCACGAACTCGGCCACTTCGGCGCCGCCAAGCTCTGCAACGTCCGCGTCGAAACCTTCTCCATCGGCTTCGGCCCGGCGCTCCCCTTCTGTGCCTACAAGTACGGCGAGACCACCTACAAGCTCGCGATGGTCCCCCTCGGCGGCTTCGTCAAGATGCTCGGCGAAGGCGACGGCGCCAACGACGAGGACGCCGACCGCGACCCGCGCTCCTTCAAGAACCAGACCGTCGTCGAGCGGATGTTCATCATCTCCGCCGGCGTCATCATGAACATCCTGCTCGCCGCCGTCTTGTTCGTCTTCGTCTACATGAACGGCCTGGAGGAGATGCCCGCCACGATCGCCCAGATGGAGGCCGGCGGCACCGCCTGGCGGCAGAACATCCGCACCGGCACCGAAATCCGCAAGATCGCCGACCGCGAGAACCCCTGGTTCGACGACCTGCGCCCCATCGTCTGGGCCACGAACAAAGGGGACCAGATCGACCTCGCGCTCGAGCACCGCGGCCAGACCCGGACCATCAAGGCCGAGCCGATCCTCGACGAGGGCGCGCCGTTCCCCATGCTCGGCATCGCCCCCACCGAATCGCTGCAACTCTACCACGGCCGCAAGTACGAGGATTCCTCCCCGGTGCGGCTCGGCTCCCCGGCGGCGACCGCGACCGGCACCGACGGCCACGGATTCCGAGCCGGTGACACTCTCCTCGGCATGACCGATCCCGACGAGAAAGACCGCAAGATCACGCCGCTCGTCGCTTCGAAGGACGGCCTCGGCGCCATCTTCCACTACTACCGCCGCCTCGCGAAGCTCGCCGGCGAACCGATCGCGTTCCAGGTCCGCCGGCTCGCGCCGCCGGGGCAGGAGGCGTCGGAGGCGACCGTGACGGTGCCGCCGACGTTCCGCCGCGAGTCGGGCCTGCGGATGCGCATGGGGCCGATCGTCGCCACCCGCGCCGGCTCCGCCGCCGACCGCACGCAGATGCAACCGAAGGACGGCGCCAACCCCGGCGACCGGATCGTCGAAGTCGAATTCGGCACGACGGTCCTCGCGGCCGGGGGCAAGGTCGAAGCGACGGCGGGGCGCACGGTCAAGCCGCTCGATCCGCTTCAGTTGCCGTTGGAACTCAACCGCTGGGCCGACCGGACGCCGGGCGCGAAGACGGTCAAGGTGACGGTGCTGCGGGAACAATCCGGGGACCACTCCGAGAAGCGGATCGCGCTCGAGCTGGCGTGGGACGAGGAAGCCCGCCTCGACCGGATGACCGGGATGAAGGCGTCGACGCCGATGGCGGTGAACGGTCTTGGGTTCGCGTTCCACGTGCAGGCGGTGGTGGACGCGGTCGCGCCCGGTTCGCCGGCGGAAGAAGCCGGCTTCAAAGCGAACGACACCATCGAAGGCGTGAAGTTCCGCTACCTGGACGCGAAGGGGAAGCCGGACGAGGGGAATTGGCAGAACGCCAAGCCGAACCAGTGGGCGTACGTGGACGAATACCTCCAGATGAACGCGCCGCACGAGTGCCAGGTGCGCGTGAACAGGTCCGGCGAGAAGAAGGAAATGGCGCTGGCGACCGCGGAATCCCGCGAGTTCGGGACCGACGCGAACCACCTGAGCTTCCTGAACGAGTTCCGCATCCAGAAGGCGAACTCGATCGGCGAAGCGCTCCAGATGGGCGCGTACCGGACCCTGCGCATGGTGCAGAGTACTTACATCAACCTCTACGCGATGCTCTTCGGCCGCGTATCCGCGGTGCAGACAATGAGTGGCCCGATCACGCTCGCGCGCATCTCGTACATCCTCGCCGGCGAGAGCGTCTGGAAATTGATCCTGCTGTTGGCGCTCATCAACATCAATCTGGCCGTCGTGAACTTCCTGCCGATCCCGATGCTGGACGGCGGGCACATGATGTTCCTGATCTACGAGGGGTTCCGCGGCAAGCCGCCGCCGGAGCGCGTGTTCGTGATCCTCAGCTACATCGGCCTGGCGATGGTGCTCTGCCTGATGGCGTTCACGGTGGGGCTGGACATCTATCGGTTGATCAAATTGTGGATGAAGTGGTGACTGAGGAGCGGCGACGACCTGCAGAGTGTCTGCGATTGGCTTGCGACAAGCAGGACTTCGGTAGTAGAAGTGCTCGGTGGATCCCGAAATCGTATAACTCGGCCGGACCCGCTCCCGGATCATTTGGGCAGTTGATAATCGCCGAAGAGGACGATGCGGTCGATGGTTTGGCCGTTGCGGAGCAGGTAAAAGACGCCGGCCTCGCGAACGTAGGCGGTGCGGGTGGCGCGGCGCAGGGCGTCCGGGGAGTCGATGGCGCGGTTGTCCACTTTCGTCACCACATCGCCGACGCGCAGCCCGAAAAGCCGCAGCGGCGATAACGGCGAGATCGCCGTGATCTCGGCCCCCTTCGCATGAACTTTCGCGGCGACTCCGACATCGGCAAGCAGGAAGAAGCGGATGCCAAAAGGCTCGGATTTCGGTTTTGCATTCAGACGCGCATTCATCGGTACATTGATCAATCCGGGTGAATAGATGGTACTATTGCCTGCAGACAGTTTTGAGAGTTGAATGTCTCCGGTCGCAGCGAGATAAGAACTCGCTAGGCTAGAGCATTTTAGATTTCATCCTGTCGTTCGTCCGTAGCCCGAGTTCTGGAAGT
>CAYVRB010000075.1:0-21747 GCA_964453375.1 uncultured Alcaligenaceae bacterium | reverse complement strand
GTTCACGCGCGAACCGTCCGGCAGGCGCGCGTCCACCATCGGCGACGATTCGTCGATCCGCCGGCCGACGCGCGACGCGATCCGCTGGATCACGCGCGTCAGGTGCCCGGCGTCCGCGAAGCGCGCGTCGGTCTTCTGGAGGCGCCCGAACCGTTCCACGAAGATCTGGTCGGGGCCGTTCACGAGGATTTCGGTCACGCGCGCGTCCTGCAGCAGCGGCTCGATCGGGCCGAGGCCGAAGACTTCGTCGATCACTTCGTTCGTCGCGCCGTCCACCGACGACTTCGAGAGCGAGCGGTCGACGCGCGGGGCCATCGTCTCGGCGAGCGCCTTCACTTCCGTGCGCACGCGCTCGGGGCTCCAGCGGTCGATGCGGGAGAGGTCCAGCGATTCGACGACGGTGCGGTGCAATTCGTCGCGGAAGCGCGCGGCGCGGGGGTCGGTTTCGGTGGCGGCCATGGTGGTGTTCGCACGGGGGAACGTCCGCGACCGATGCGGCCGCGGGCGGCGGAAGTCACTTGCCCTTGTCGGCGGCGGCCGGGGCGGCCGGCTTGCTGAAGACGTACTCCGCCGGCTTCGCGGGCGCCGGCTGCTGCACGACGATGATCGGCGTCGGCGGGGGGACCGGCTGCGGCGCCGGTTGCGGCGGCACGTTCGCCGGGAAGACCGCCGACGGTTGCTTCGTCGTGCCGGAGAAGACTTCGATCGTGGTCGGCGGCGGGGGCGGCGTCGGCGCCGGCGGCATCGGTTGCGGCGGCGGGATCATCGGCGCCGGCGGGGGCGGAGGAATCGGAATCGGCTTGAGCGCCAGCACGCGCTTCAGGTCGTCGGTGCCGATCGCCAGATTGCCGTCCTCGTACTTCTTGACGCGTTCGAGTTCGGCGTTGCCTTCGGAGGTGTCGGTGTTGCCGACGGTCAGGGCGGCGGCCTTGGTCGGGTCCTTCATCGCGGTGTCGCGGAGGCCGTCGAGCTTCTTCTTCTCCTCGGCCGACACCGGCACGAGCGAGAGCGAGCCAATAGTGCGGGCGTATTCGATCAGGGCCGTGCGGTACGGGTTCGCGGAGAGGGTGAACTGCACGCTGTCGGACGGCAGGCCGGAGTAGATCTTGTGCAGCGTGTCCCGCTTCGCGACGACTTGCGCCGCCTTCGCGACGAGGCCGGTGTGCGGCGCCTTCACGGGCGAATCGGTCCGCGACACGTCCGTCGTCACGTACACGTCCACCCAGTCGCCGACCTGGATCAGGCCGCCGGCGGATTGCGTCTTCGGGATGGTCACGCCCATCGCCCGCGTGCCGGGCGTCAGCCGCGCGTTTAGCGCTTCCGGCTTCGCCATCTCCAGCAGGTCCGCCTTCTTCAGCGGCGTGTCGGCTTCGAGGTTCCGCGTCGGCGTGCGGAACAGCGCGATCGCTTCGTGCGGCGGAAGGTACTCGGCCTTATTGGCCTCGTAGTCCTTCTTTTCCTCGTCCTTGAGCGGCCGCGAGCGGATGTCGGTGTACTCGATCGTGTCGCCGGCGAAGACGTTCCGCAGCGTCGCCAGGACGCGCGGCACCGGCGGGGGCGCCGGCTTCGGTTCCGGTTTCGGTTCCGGCTTGTCCACCAACGGCTGCGGGGCCGGCGGCGGGTTCAGCAACCCGAAATAGCGCACGCCCATCGCCACCAGCAGGCCGACCACGACCGCCACGACGAGCACGAGGAGGAAACTGGCTCTCATGGTAGACACCTCGAAGAAGCACGTGAATCAGGAGTTCGATAGCCCCAGCGGGACTCGGAAGATCAACAGGAAGACGATCAAGGTCGCCACCGCGAGCGGCAGCGAGAAGGACATCAGGCGTTTCTTGCCCGGCTTCGCGGCAGTCGGCGCGTCGCCCCGCGGTTTGCCCTTCGCCAGCCCCGAGAGTAGCGAGGCGACGGTCAGCACCGCGACCACGAGCATCGAGAAGAACAGGATGCCGAGGAAGAACCGCGGCCCGACCCAGGCGCCGAGCGCGGTCGCGTGTTTCACGTCGCCGCCGCCCGCCACGCCCATGATCCAGAAGCCGAAGAAGATCGCGAAGCCGGCGATGGCGCCCGCCAGGCTGAACAGCAATCCGTCGACCAGCCCGAGCGCCGTGCCGCCGTCGAACAGCCAGCCGGGGCGGCCCTGCGAGCCGAGCCAGGCGCCGCCGAGGAGCTGCATCGCGAGGCCGAGCGCGAACATCCCGACGGTCAGTTTCTTCGGGATGCGCCAGGTCTTCCAGTCGATCCAGGCGGCCGCGCCCATCAGGCCCGTGAGCAGGATCGCGACGGCGATCAGGTACTCGGTCGCGGGATACGGAAAGTACGGGGGCGCGATCGGCATTCGTCTCGTCCTACGCTGCGGTCTTGAGTCCCATTCTGACGCCCGGCGCGAATTCCCGAAAGAATGCTCCGGCGGAATCGGTCGGGAATTCTCCGGCGATCCCGACGGCTATGCCGGTCCCAACGGATCACGGGGCCGGCGGTACGATAACTTCCGGCGGGATCGTATCGGGCGCGGTTTGATCCACGGTGAGGTAGTTGATGTTCGGCGTAAACTGGACGCCGCCAATCTGAAGGACCGTGACCGTGTTCCCGTTGCCGTCGGTGCCGGTGATGGCGAATCCGGAGAAGGTGAAGCTCGGAATCAGCGTCATGACGAGGTTGCCCAACGAGGTGAGCGCGGCGTTGAGGCTGTTCCTCATGGCGACGAGGCCGGGGATCAAGCCGAACATCAGAATGCTGACGATCAGCAGGATCTCGACGGAGACGACGGCGCCGCTGTCGTCGTTCCAGAATTGGGTCAGGAGGTCGCGCATGGTGTCGTCCCTGGGGTGTGCGATTCCCGGCAGCGGCCGCGAGGGGGGAAACGGGTGCGACCGCCACCGGGATGGCATTTCACTCTGGAACGATTTCGGGGTTTGCAAAAGTTGCAAAAAAGGAATCGAGTGGAAAAGCCTGTTAAGCTGTAGCGGGAAATCGCCGGGAAACGATTGATCGGGGGCGCAACGACAACGGGCACGGCGTTCGC
Source organism: uncultured Alcaligenaceae bacterium (assembly GCA_964453375.1). Lineage (GTDB taxonomy): Bacteria > Planctomycetota > Planctomycetia > Gemmatales > Gemmataceae > Limnoglobus. The sequence continues at coordinate 18,722 of CAYVRB010000075.1, read as the reverse complement.
CGTGCCCGTCGAAGAATCCGATGCGTCCCGAACTCACGGAGCGGGCGGAATCAGGATCAACGTCGGCAGTTGGACCGGCGGCGTTTGGTCGGCCGTCAGGTAGGTCGTCTGGTCGAAGTTGCGCTGGTAGCCGTTGACCTGCGCGACGTTCAGGGCGGGGTCGCCGCCGCTGGAACCGACGAGCCAGCCGGAGAACGTGAAGCTCGGCAACAGGGCGTTCAACAAGTTCCCGGTCGAGGTCAGGGCGGCGTTGATGCTGTTGCGCAGCGCCACCAGGCCGGGAATGATCCCGAAGATCAGGATGCTCACCACGAGGATGAACTCGACGGAGATGATGGCCCCATCATCGTCCGCCCACAAACTCCGCAGAAGACTCGCCATGTTGCGATACCTCAAGTGCGACCGGGTCATTAGTTCGAGGTCTCAACGCGCTAACCCGGCGGAACATCGCGCGTAGACCGCATGTTCGGCCGGGAAAGAGTAATCGGGAGAATTGGAGGATTCAACCCAAAAAGTCGATTCTTCCCAATTTACCCAAGAGTGACGGCTTGAAGCACCGATTTTTCCGACTGTAACGGTAGGAACGAACGCGAACCCGGCTTTCGCCGGGTTCGCGTTCGTCGCGTCGCGATCGCCGATCGCCTTACGGGGCCGGCGGAACGATGAGCAGCGTGGGCAGCGCGACCGGAGCGGATTGGTCGGCCGTCAGGTAGGTCGTCTGGGCGAAGTCGCGTTGGAAACCGTTCACTTGGGCGACGTTCGTGGTCCCGGCGCTGGAACCGACGACCCAGCCGGAGAACGTGAAGCTCGGCAGCAGGGCGTTGAGCAGGTTGCCCGTCGTCGTCAGGGCCGCGTTCACGCTGTTGCGCAGCGCGACCAGGCCGGGGATGATCCCGAAGATCAGGATGCTGACCACGAGAATGAACTCGACGGAGATGACGGCACCGTCATCGTCCGCCCACATCTTCTGGAACAGGTTCGTCATTGAGCGACTCCTCGGCAGACCGGGTGGAAGGGGTAGGTTTAACCGGCCCGCGCACGCCATCCCGGTGGTCCATGTCGTGCGGGGCGTTTTGTCGTCCCCCACAGACTAAAAGGCACACTTTCTCCAATCAATTCATCTTCTCTATTTTATCCACATTCTCCATTTTAGCGTCTTTGCCCAACCGGAAATCGCGTTAAATCCGGCGCACGCGGCTTAACTAGAAATCCACCGGGAAAAACCGTTGTGTCGATTCGCCCGACCGCGGCGATTCAAACGCCGCACAAGACGCATAAACTCCGGCGACCGTGCCGGTTCTGCTTGCGGCAGTGGGCGAATCGGTAAAATGACCGGACCGCGAGACGAGCCGTCATGTCCGATGCCGAACCGTCGAAAAACGAAGCCGAGGCGCCCCGGCAAGTCGGGGCCGGGTTCGATTTCGCCGATCCGAACTCGCCCCTCGCGCCCTATTATCTGCGTACCACGCACGTCGTCGCGATCGCCTTCCTCGCGCTAATCTTCGTCGTCAACACGATGTTCCCGCTCTGGCACACCGACGTGTGGGGCCACGTGCGCTACGGGCAATGGATGGTGGAGAATCGCGCGATCCCGGATCGCGAGCCGTTCTGTCCGTGGTGGGACGGACGGCAGCGGTTCACGCAGTTCTACACGCTGAGCCACCTCGTCATGTACGGGACGTTTGCGGCCGGCGCGGCGCTGGCGACGGGAGACGACCTCGCGAAGTTCACCGGGGGGGTCGAATCGCTCCGCGGCCTGCACGCCCTCCTTGTGGCGCTTCGCTACGCGCTGCTCTATTTCGCCTTCGGCCGGCTCGCCCGAAATTGGTCGGTCGCGCTCGTCGGCATCGTCGCGGTGGTGCTGCTGGACCTCTCGAACATGGCGGTCTTCCGCCCGCAAAGCTTTGGTCAGGTTTTCTTCGCCCTCGCGCTGATCCCGCTTGCTTCGCCCGTGTTGAGTCGGCGGGCGATCCTCGGTTTGGCGGTCCTGACGGCGATTTGGGCGAACACCCACGGCAGCTACCTCGTGGTCCACGGCCTGCTGTTCGCGCTCTTGGCCGGCCGGATCGCGGAATTGCTGTTTCCCCCCGAAAGGTGCGCCGTGGCACCCTGGCGGGACCCGGCCGCGCGTCGGCTGGCGATCGCCCTCGCGGCGGTAACGTTCGCGGCGTGTGCGAATCCGTACGGTGCCGGCCTCTATGCGCGCACCTTCGAGATGACGCGCCATCCCAGCCTCGTCACCGCCGTCGGCGAATGGCAGCCGCTCTCGTTCACGATGGGGCCGGGCTGGCACTGGCCGTTCCTCGCCTCGCTCGCGGTGCTCGCGGGCCTCGCGCTGGCGTCGCGGCGCGCGATCCCGCTCGGCACGCTGTTCGCCGTGCTGCTCTTCGGCGTCGGCGCGTGCATCCAGAATCGGATGGTGATCTGGTGGGCGATGGTGCTGCCGTGGGCGCTCGTGCCGCTCCTCGCGGACGCCGCGGAGCGCATTCCCCTCCGCTTCGCGTCGACGAGCGTGCCGAGCCTGCGGAAGACGATGCTGGCGTTCGTGTTGGCGCTGGCGATCCTGAACTGGTCCGGCCTGGCGGACACGCTGCGAAACGGTCTACCAAAGTTGCAGGACGCCGTCTCGGGCGGCACGCCCTGGCCGGTGGCGCGACAGATCGCCGACCCCGACAAGCCGCTCGTCGCCGACTGGCAAGCGGACTTCCAGACCGTGCTGAACCGCCACTACGGCGGCCGCTTCCGCGGCGCCATCCTCGCCACGCCGATGCAGGGCGACTATCTCATGTGGTCGCTCGCGCCCGGCGTGCCCGTGACCTACGCGCACATCCACCTGTTCCACCCCGACTTCTGGGACGAGCTTGGCGTCGTCGGCCAGGGCAACGCCGGCTGGTGGGACATCGTCGACAAGTACCGCGTCAACCTGATGGTGATGGAAGCCGAGTACTGCGACAAGCTGCTCGGCGAGATCAAGAAACGCCCGGACCAATGGAAAATCCTGCTGGATGAGACCGGCAGCACGGAGAAGGCGCAGAAGCTGAACCGGCAACTGATCGTCGTCCGCATCCACCCGATTTGAACGTCATGAGTTCCTCTCCCACGTTCTCCGGCCCCACGCTCCGCCAGGCGCTCGTCGTCTTCGCGCTGGCCGGCCTCGCCGCGTACTTCAACTCCTTCCAGGGCGTCTTCGTCTTCGACGACAAGGGGATGATCGTCGACCCCGACATCGGCAAACCGCTCGCCGGCCGCCTCGCCGGGCGCCCGATCGTCTCGCTGACCTTCACGCTGAACTATTGGCTCGACGGCTTCAACACGCGCGGCTACCACCTCGCGAACCTCATCATCCACGTATTGGCGGCGTTCACGCTCTTCGACCTCGTCCGCCGCACCCTCGCGCTGCCGCGCTTCGGCGACCGCTACGCGACCTCCGCCGGCTGGCTCGCCTTCGCCATCGCGCTGCTCTGGCTCGTGCATCCGCTCAACACGCAGTCCGTGACGTACCTCGTCCAGCGCTGCGAATCGCTGATGGGAATGCTCGTGCTGGTGTCGCTCTGGTGCTATCTCCAGGGAGTCCAGACCGGGCGATCGCGCTGGCATTGGCTCGGCGGACTCGCGTGCGTGCTGGCCTCGGGTTGCAAGGAGCTGACGCTCGCCGTGCCCGTCCTCGCGGCCCTCTACGATCGGCTGTTCCTCGCTGGTTCCTGGCGCGAGACGCTCTCCCGCGGGAAACCGCTGGCGATCCTGGCGATCGGGCCGATGCTCGGCATCGCCCTACTCGTCGCGCGCGGGGTGCTCGCCGACGCCGGCGGCACCGTCGGCTTCGCCATCCCGCGCTACACGCCGATCACCTACGCGCTGACGCAGGCCGAAGTGGTGCCGTATTACCTCCAGCTTTCCCTCTGGCCGAAGGATCTCTGCATCGACTACATCGACTGGCCGGTGCGGAAGCACGTCGGCGAAGTCGGGCCGCAACTCTTCGGCCTGCTCGCCACGCTCGCGGTCGGCGCCTGGGGCGTGCTGCGCGCGAAGCCGTGGGCGTTCCTGGTCGCCTGGTTCTTCGTGATCCTCGCGCCGACGTCGAGCATCGTGCCGATCCAAGACCCGGCCTTCGAGCACCGGATGTACCTCTCGCTGATCGCGGTGGTCGCCGGGCTGGCGCTCGCGGTCGAGCCGCTCCTGCGCCTGTGGCCCGCGCCCGCGCGCACCGCCGTCGCGACCGTCGCGATCCTCGGCGCGTTCGTCGCGCTGACGGGGCGCACGATCCTGCGGAACGAGGACTATTCGAGCGAAGCGAAGCTGCTTGCCTCGAACCTCGCGCTGCGCCCGGAGAATGCGCGCAGCCGCGTGGGCCACGCCGGGCAACTCCTTCGCTTCGGCCTCGCGCAGGAGGCGCTGGACCAGGCGCGAAAGGCGCTCGAACGCTCGGACCTCGTCGGCGATTTCACGATCCTCGCGAGCTGCTATCAGGAATTGGGCAAGACGGCCGAAGCGGAGACGGTGCTGAAATCGCTGCTGGAAGCCCGTCCGACCGACGGCCGGCGGAACTACGCCTACGCGCTGCTGCTGCTCCAGAACGGCAAGCCGGCCGAGGCCGAAGCGCCCGCCCGCCTCGCGATGCAGTCGCTCAACGACATCCGCACGCGACTGCTGCTGGCGGTGATCCTCGAGGAGCAAGGCAAGCCGGCCGACGCCGAGGCGATCTACGCGGAGACGCGCCGCCTCGCGCCGGAGGGATACCGGCACGCGATGGCGACCTCCGCCCGGCGCACGGCGCTCGCGGAGGACGCGACGCCGTTCCGCCTACGGCAGTCCTACCTGGACGCGCTCGCGGCCGTGCGGCTCAACCCCGCCGTCGATTGGGAGGAATGGGACACCTTCGCGATCGTGCTGGCGCGGCTGGGCAAGTACCGCGACGCCGTCGCCGCCGGCGAGAAGGCTCTCGCCGCCGCGCCGGGCGACTACGAGCGAAGCTGGATCGCGAAGCGCATCGCGCTCTACCGGGCCGGGAAGCCGTACTCCCAACCCGGCGCCGTGCCATGAGCGCGCCCGCCTGCCTGTACTGCGGCGGGACGGAATTCGATCCGCTCCACGACGGCGTGCGCGACCGGCTCGGCCACGTGCCCGGCGAACGGCGCTTCGTCCGCTGCCGCGCCTGCGGTTCCGGACTGCTCGATCCGCTGCCGGCCGAAGAGGAGCTGCCGGGCTTCTATCCGCCGGTCTACAGCTTCACGACGGAACAAACCGGCGGCCTGAAACAACTTCTCGCGAAACTCGAACACCGGCTCTTCTTCGGACCCCAATACCGCGAACAGGTCCGGCGCATCGCCGACGCCTGCGGGCGCTCCCCGCGCGGCCGCACGCTCTTGGACGTCGGCTGCGGACGGGGCCTGAGGCTGACCGAACTGAAGCGCGCCGGCTTCCGCCCGACCGGCCTCGACTTTCAAACCGACGCTGTGCGCTTTGTCCGGGATTCGCTGGGAATCCCGGCCGAAATCGGCGGCACGGACGATTTGCCCAAGCTCTTTCCGCCCGCGTCGTTCGATCTCGTCACGGCGTTCTACCTCCTCGAACACGTGCGGGACGTTCGTCGCGTGATGGCCGACTGCCGCGGCGCATTGAAGCCCGGCGGCTGGTTCGTCGCGGCCGTGCCGCTCGCCGATTCGCTCCAGGCGAGGCTCTTCGGGAAGCGCTGGATCCACGTGACGGAGGCGCCGCGGCACCTCTCGCTGCCGACGCGCGCCGGGCTGCGCCTCGCGGCCGAGGCCGCCGGCTACGAGGCGATCCATTTCCGGCCCGACGCGATGCTCAACGCCGCGGGGCCGGCGGCGTCCTCCATCGTGTCGGGCGCGACGCTCACGCACGTCTACGGCGGTGGCAAGTGGATCGCCATCGCCAAGCGCCTGCTCGGCGGCGCGCTCACGTTCGCCGCCCTGCCGTTGTGCCAACTCGAACACGCCGCCTGCGATCGGATGTCGCACGGCATCCTCTTCGCGCGCAAGCCGGAGGGCGACCATGCTGCCGCGTGAGGCCCGCTGGTTCGCGACGCAGGCGGCTCGCCTCGGCGACGCCGCGATCTTCCCGGCGCTGAACGTCGGCAGCCACACCGCCGAGTTCCGCGCGACGACGCAGCCGTGGATCGACCGCCACGTCTTCGGCCCGTTCGCCGCGCGGGGCCGCAAAGTCGTGCATGCCGACATCCAGGCCGCGCCGGGCGTCGACCTCGTCGGCGACCTCACCGACCCGACGTTCCAGGAGGAATTGCGGGCGCGGAAGTTCCGTTCGGCGTTCTGCAACAACCTGCTCGAACATGTCGAGCACCCGGAGCGGATCTGCCGCGCCGTCGCGGCCGCCGTCGCGCCGGGCGGGTACCTGTTCCTATCGGTGCCGCACAAATTCCCGTACCACGCCGACCCGATCGACACGATGTACCGCCCGTCGCCGGAGGAACTGGCCGCGCTGTTCCCCGGCACGGAGATCGTGATCGGCGAAAAACTTCGCTGCGGGAACCTGACGACCTACGCCGCGATGCGATTGGTTCGCAACTCGGGCGCGATGCTGCGCACGCTCGGCGAGCGCCTGCGCGGCCGCAGCGGTGCGGACCGGGCGAAGCCGCACCAGTCGAACGCACGCTCCGGCAGCGCCCTGCGCTTTCTCCCTTGGCTCGTGCGGCCGTTCGTCATCACCTGCCTCGTGCTGCGGGTGAAGCCGTGAACGCGCTCCTCGTCTCGCACCTGGCGTTGCCCCACGTCGGCGGAGTCGAGAACCTCGTCGACCTGGAACTCCGCGCACTGGTGCGGGCCGGTCACACGGCGACGCTCGTGACGAGCGACGGCACCGGCCGCGGACACGACCCGGACTACGGGCCGACCGTGCGCGTCGAGCGCGTCCGCGCCTGGCACGGCCTCGAACGCCGCGCCGGCATCCCGTATCCGCTCTTCGCCCCGCGCCTCCTCGCCGTCCTCGCCCGCGAAGTCCGCCGCGCCGATGTCGTCCACGCCCACGGCTTCCTCTTCCCCGGCACCATCGTCGCGCTCGCCCTCGCACGCCTCCTGGGAAAGCCGAGCATCCTCACCGACCACGGCGGCATCCAGACCTTCGGCTCGAAGCTCACGACGGCCATCGCACGGCTCGGCGCCGAAACCGTCGGCCGGCTGAGCGCGATGCTGGCGAACCGCGCCGTCGTCTACAACGCCCGCATCGGTGCCACGCTCGCGAAGTTCCGCCGGCGGAACGATGTCGAATTCCTGTTCAATCCGGTCGATGCGAATCTCTTCCACCCGCCGTCACCGGAGCAACGCGCCGCCGCTCGCAAATGCTTTGGCTGGTGCGAGCGCCCGCGCGTGCTCTTCGTCGGCCGGCTCATCGCCACCAAAGGCGTGCCGCTCGTGCTGGGCCTTGCGAATAACGGTTGGGAACTGGTGTTCTGCGGTCCCGGCGATCCGGCGATCCTCGGCCCGCTGCCCCGCGCCTGCGTCGAATACCTGCCGTCACGACCGCAATCGGAATTGACCGCGCTCTACCACGCCGCCGACGTGCTCGTGCTCCCCGCCGCCGTCCGCGAAGGCTTCCCGCTCGTCGTGCAGGAGGCGCTCGCGTGCGGGCTGCCCGTCGTCCTCGGCGACGATCCCGGCTTCGATCCCTATCGCGGCATCGCCGGGCTGACGTTCACCGATCGCTCGCCCGCCGACCTGCGCGCGAAGGTCGAACGCGCCCTTGCCGCCGGTCGAACCGCCGGCGCCGGTCCGTTCCCGGACCTGTTACACTGGATTGCCACGCTCTTCCCGGAGGTGCTCGGTGCCCGGCCCTGACCCGCGCGTGCCCGAGTCCGTCTGGACCGTCATCGCGGCCTACAACGAAGGCGAACGCCTCGCCGTCACGCTCGCGGCGCTCCTGCCCGTCTGCCGCAACGTCGTCGTCGTGGACGACGGCTCGCGCGACGACACCGCCGCCGTCGCCGGGCGCTTCCCCGTCTGGGTGCTGCGGCACCCGATCAATCGCGGCCAGGGGGCGGCGCTTCAGACCGGCCTCGACTTCGCCCGCGCGAAGGGGGCCGAGGTCCTCGTCACCTTCGACGCCGACAACCAGCACGACGCCGCCGACCTGCCCGCGGTGATTGCGCCGGTCCTCGCCGGCGCCGCCGACATGGCGCTCGGTTCGCGTTTCCTCGGCCGCGCCGAGAACATCCCCGCCTCCCGCCGCCTCGTGCTCAAGCTTGGCGTGCTCTTCACGCGCTTCGTCTCCCGCATCGCCGTCACGGATACTCACAACGGCTTCCGCGCCTTCTCCCGCGAGGCCGCCGCGCGCATCCGCATCACGCAGGACCGCATGGCGCACGCCTCGGAAATCCTCGACGAGATCCGCGCCCTCGGCCTGCGATTCGTCGAAGTGCCCGTCACCATCCGCTATTCCGACGCGACGCTGGCGAAGGGCCAGAGTTCGTGGAACGCCGTCCGCGTCGCGTGGCAGTTCCTGATCGGCAAGGTGATCCGATGAGTACGTTCCAGATCGTCGCCGTCGCGGTGCTGGGCAGCCTGACGCTGCGGGAATTGATCGTGTCGTTCACGCGCGCCCGGGGCCGCGGCATGCGCCTCGCGCGCATGGTGGTATGGGGCACGGCCACCGCGGCGATCCTGAACCCCGGCCTGCCGCAGGCCGTCGCGAACCTCCTCGGCATCGGCCGCGGGGCGGACGTCGTCCTGTATCTCTTCGTGCTGGCGTTCCTGTGGGTGTCGTTCTTCCTGTACTCGTGCCACCTGCGCGTCCAGCGTCAGGTGACGCAGCTCGCCCGCCACATCGCCATCCAGGAGGCCGCTCGCGGTGGAAGCCCCGGCACGACCGTGCCGGGGGAAAAAGGGGACGCAGCTCATTTTCAGGGATGAGCAACCTCTCCCTCAGGTATAGGTACCGGGCAACGTTCCAGACTAGATTATCTGTTTCCGCAAGTCGGCTATATTTATTAACTCGTCAGCCACGACCCTCACTCCAGACTGTACCTTGTTGAGATCGGACGGATTCGCGTTGTAACGGCGGTTGTGGGCTGACCGGTCGCCCAATTCCTTTATCTGCTTGAGTGACTCCTTCGCGTCACGACCGAGACTGATCGGATGACTGTCGCACGCGCGGGCGATGAGATCGCGCAACATAAAGAAATTGCCGCTGCCGTCCTTGATATCCGCATCGCGGCCGAGTTTCTCGTAGGCCTCGATGATGAGGGTCTCGACCAGCCGTCGGAGAAGAACCGAGACCGCGTCCATGAAACCGAATTGATAACATCCGTTGAGCTGGATACAGACTTTCTCGATGTAGCCGCGGGTATTTTTCCAAACATCCTGAGGAAGGTACCCCAGTTCTTGGTCGACGGCAGGCTTTGCAGCCCCGAGAATCGACTCGATCGACTGCCGGATTTGTGTGCGAGCAAGCACTTTCAGCCGGAGACCTGATTTTGTTGAGATGACTTTCCCCGTGCGGACAATCGCGTCACGCAACTGGGTGCTGTTAGGGTTTCCAAGGCCCATGTTATGGATAATCTTCGCCAGCTCGCCAGCCGACATTACAGCGTCTGGCTTCTTCTCGTCGTGGTACCAGAGGATGGCGAGAGCCTGCTCTGATTGAGACAAGGTTAGATCACTCAATTTGGTGCAAAAATCTTCCAAGGACATGGGCGATCAAACTCCCTATTTTGCATTGGACTTCGACTTGGGGAGCGAGTGTTCCACGTGATTCTCCCCGTTGACTGTGAGGCGCAGGTTTTTGCCATCGCTGGCGTCGACCCACCCCTTGCGGTTGGCTGTGTTGCGTGCCACTTGCAGGATTTCTGGAGGCACTCGCTCGTCAACCGCCTTGTAGCAGGTATAGATGTGCCGGTCAGTGATTCCACTTACGTTGAGGGTGCGTGACATGTAGTAGAGGAAAACCGTGATTTGCTCCTCTTGGTTACCCGGAGCCTTCTCACGGTAAAAGTCTACCAAACTCTTCTTTCCTTCGGGTCGCAAGTTCAGATCCGCAACGACGGTGTAGGCGCGTGCCTTCCGCTTCACGCCATTGGATGGCTTGGGCGCAACAGTACGTTGTTCTGTTTCGACGAAGACTGCTTCTTCAGGTGTCGACTCGTCGACCGTCTCTGCCGCAACGCCATTAACTGCTGCGACGGCGGCGGCTGGCAATGCGGCGATGGTTGCCGCCGGCGCGGTCAACATGATCGAGTGGGGCTTAACAGCGTTCGCAAATGTCTGGGCAAGTTGCTGGAGGTCGCCAGAGGACCCCTCGAAATCGACCATAACGAATCGCACCTTGCTCCGCTCGCCGGGTACGGGGGTGTTCCCCTTGTTTCGCACTGTAATTCTCCCTGGTCGGTGAACGGTGGACGGGCCCGATTTAGTCGCCCTACACTGGACGAATATCGCAATCACCGGGTTCACATTAGTCTACTTTTCTTCGATCGACGTGTCATGTCGGTAGATTCGTTTGAAGAATATTCGCCGACCTGTGCGGTCTTCATAGGGCGTGTGGAACGGGGACGGGAGTCGATTACGCCGCGGAATCGACTCCCGACCCGTTTCACATTTCCAGCTTCAATAATCCGTCGACTTGAACTCGAACGCCGCGAGGGCCAGCACCACCGGCGCGAACAGGGCGCTCGCCAGCGCCGACAACTCCGGCCGGAACAGGCCCTTCTTCTGCACGGCGTCCAACTCCGGCACCGGGGCCGCGAAGCCGGTGGCGCGCATCGAATCGTAGAAGATGCCGCCCAAGTCGAGCGGCTTCGGCAGGATCCAGTAGATCGCATCCAGCAACACGCCGGACATCGCGCCGAGGCCTTCGACCGGTTGCGCCAGCAGTCGCAGGTGCGTGTAGTTCACCGTCCAGCAGAGCAGCCAGAAGAGCAGCGTGCCGAAGATGCAGACGACGGTGCTGCGGCTGACGACGGCGAGGAACGCCGACACGGAATAGAAGATGCCGAAGTTCAGGACGAGCAGCGGCACGGCGAGCCAGTAGGTGCCGTTCCAGACGCCGGTCTTGAAGCCGAGGGCGAGCCAGGTGGCGCCGACGAAGATCGTGGCCTGCACGGCAACGAACAGGACGACGCCGAGGTACTTGCCGAGCAGGATCGCCCAGCGAGGCGCGGGCTTCGCCAGCAGCACCGTGGCCGAGTGCGGTTCGAGGAACGTCGGCAGGAACCCGGCCGTCCAGAGCAGCGCGAGCAGCACGCCGGCGGTGTCGGCGAGGATGGCCGCGAGCCAGATCTGCACGTAGCGCACCGCGTCGTCCTTGTAGCGCGCGACCGGCACCGTCATCAGCCCGAAGCCGAACGACACTTCCCCGGATACGACCTTCAGTTTCTCCTTCTTCACCGTCTCGTCGCCGAGTTCCTTCGCCTGCGCGGGCGTGATGAACCCGCCGGCGTCGTAGTCCTTGCCGCTCGACGGCGTGTCGCCCGTCACGGTCATGCCGAGGCAGAAGAGCGTGCAGACGACCGTGATCGCGAGCATCGCCCAGAAGAGCTTGGTCGCCACGGACTGGCGGAAGGTGTCCCGCACCATCCAGCGGAGCGTGCGGATCGCGAAGGCGAGGTTCATGCCGCGGCCCCCCGCTCGTACAGGTCTTGCAAGGCGGCCTCCAACGTTCGATTCGATTTCAACTCGGCGATGGTGCCACGGAACGCGAGTGATCCGCCGACGATCACCGCCGCCTCGTCGCAGAGTTCTTCGACTTCGGGCAATACGTGCGACACGAGCAGCACCGTCTTCCCGGCCGACTTCATTCCGCGCACGACCTCTCGGAGCAGCTTGCGTCCGGTGAGGTCCAGGCCTTCGGTCGGTTCGTCGAGGATGAGCAGGTCCGGTTCGTTCAGGATCGCCTGCGCGAGGCCGAGCCGTTGCACCATCCCCTTGCTGAAGCGGGCGATGGTGTCGTGGCGTCGGTCGGCGAGGCCGACGCGGTCGAGCATCCGGTCGACTTTGCCCGGCAACTCCTCGGAGGAAAGCCCGGAGAGGCCGCCGTAGAAGTGCAGCACCTCCGCGGCCGAGAGGTAGCGCGGGAAGGCGTGGTTCTCGTGCATGTAGCCGACGCGCGCGAGCGTGGCCCGCTCCGCGATCGGTTGGCCGAGCCGCTGGATGGTGCCGGCCGTCGGCTTGGTTAGCGAGAGGAGCATCTTGACGAGTGTTGTCTTGCCGGCGCGATTCGGCCCGAGCAGAGCGAACGCGCTGCCGGTCGGAATGCTCACGCTGACGCCGCGCACGGCCGCGAGTTTGCTCCGGCCGAGTGTGCCGGTCGCGTAGTCTTTGCGGACATTTTCCATCGACACCGCGGGATTCATGCTCGCAGTGTAGCTCACGCCGGGGCGGAATGTCGTGGCGTTAGAATGAAAGGCGAAGATCGCCGAGCGACAGCAAATTACGGCGCATGTTCTGGAACGATGTCGGGTCGATTGTGGCCATTTGGCAGAGGATGAGAAGAGAAATTCCGATGCATCCTCCCAATCCGCACAAAGTTCACAGTCTACCCAGTCCGATATGATTCGAGTGTCGGCAGGCCAAGGCTTCGTTGGTGTTCGCCACAGGGAGCGATTTGAGGTATCAACCGATGTCGATGAGTCGGTTGGAAGCGCGTGCAGCGGCCGGGATCGCGATGTTGGCGTTGTTCGCGATTTCCGGATGCCAGACCGCGCCGCCCGCGACCGACCGGGCGACCGTTGCCGCCCATCTCACACACCGGATCGGCCAAACGCTTCCCGGCCAGACGGTCCGATGGCAAATTGCGCTACCGCCCGGCGCCTCGCTCGACGATGGTATCACGGACGATGAGGCCGTCGCCATCGCCCTGTGGAACAACGCCGCCTTTCAGGAACTGCTGGTCGATCTCGGCCTCGCCCGCGGGGACCTGATCCAGGCCGGTCTGCTCCCGAACCCGGAGTTCGTCTATTTCTTCGGCGTCACCGACAAACCGTTCAAGTACCTGTTCGAATTCCCCATCGAGTCAATCTGGCTTCGCCCGATTCGAGTTCAGTCCGCGGTGAAGGAGGCCGAGCGGACGGCGGCCCGGTTGGCCCAGGCCGGCCTCGACCTGATGCGCGACGTACGGCAGGCCTACGCCGACGTGGTGCTGGCGAAGGAGCGGGTCCGCGTCGCCGGCGAATCGGTGAAGTTGCGCGGCCGGATCGCGGAGTTGGCCGAGAAACGTTTCAAGGCCGGGGAAATCTCCGAGCAGGAAGCGGCCACGGCACGGATCGACGCGCTCCAAGCCGAACAGGACGCGACCCGAGTCGCTTTCGACGTGCCGGTCTTGGAAGAACGGTTGCGGAACCTCATGGGCATGGGGCCGTACCGGGGTCCGCTGACTCTCGACCCGTCGCCAGCTCCGACGCGCCGAGACTACGATGCAAACGCCCTCGCCCAGGAAGCGATGGCCGGCCGCCCAGACGCGTTGGCTGCCGCCGAAGCGGTTGCCGCCGCTCAGGCCCGGTTACGGTTCGCCAAACTGGGATGGGTCCGGTTGCTCGGCATCGCCGACGCCACCAGCGGCAAGGAGAGTCACGTCTTTGGCCCCGGTCTGCGGTTCACGGTGCCGTTGTTCAATCGCAACCAGGGCGGCATCGCCCGCGCCGAGGCGGAACTCGAACGGGCCGAACGGAACCAGCAGACGGTCGCCTACCAGATCATTCTCGACGTGCGGCGATCCGATCTCCAATACCGGCAGGCGCGTGTCGAACTCGACGTGCTGCTCGGCAAGGTTCGCCCCGAGGTCGAAGGGAACGTCCGTCGCGCCCAGGCGGCGTATCAGGAGGGCAACGTCCCCATTTTCGTCGTTCTCGAGTCGACCCGGCAACTGCTCGACAACTACCTCCGCGAGGCCGTGCTGCACGGCGATCTTCGGCGGTTCATGGCGGAACTGGAACGGAGCGTCGGCAAGCGAATCACGCCCGCGGGAAACACGCCCGACACTCTCAGGCCGCCGGCAACCAGCACCCGATCGGAGGACGACCGCAATCCAGCCGCCGAAAAGAGGATGGCAAAATGAACTCTCTTCAGCGGTTGGCCAGAATCGCCCTGACGCTCGCTCTCGCAGCCGTGGTCGGGGCCGGGGCGTGGTGGCTCATCACGAACAAGCCCGACGCCAAGAAGGCCGAAAAGCCACCGGCGCCGGCGACCGTCGCCAAAGTCGTGAAGGAGGAAGACCTCAACACGGTCGTCCTCACCGAGGAGGCCGAGAAACGGATCGGGCTGACACTCGCGGCAGTCGAGATGAAGGCCGTGCGCCGCGTCCGCGTGTATGGGGGCGAAGCGACGGTCCCGGTCGGGCGATCGATTCTCGTCGCCGCGCCGCTCGGCGGCACGCTGAAAGCGCCCTCGGGCGGAGTGCCAAAGGCCGGAAGTATCGTGAAGGCCGGCGCTCCCGTGTTCCAGTTGACTCCGCTGCTGACCCCGGACGGGCGGGCCACGCTGACGGCCGCGCTCGCGGACGCCAACGGCCAGGTGAACACGGCCAAAGCCAGCTTCGAACTAACCGATATCGCGGTGAAGAGGGCCGAGCGGGTGCTGAAGGAGGGCGCCGGCAGCCAGCGGCAGGTGGACGAGGCTCGCGCGGCCTTCGATGTGGCCAAGAAGACGTTGGATGCGGCCGCCGCCCGGCAGGCCATCCTGAACAAGGTCGTCGGGGATGCCGAGGGCGGGACCGCCGCGCCGATCGCCATCGCCGCGCCGCACGAGGGTATCCTTCGAGCGGTGACCGCGTTGCCCGACCAGACGGTTCCCCTCGGAGCGGCCCTGTTCGAGGTGGTGGACCTCTCGACCGTGTGGGTCCGGGTACCGCTGCCAGTCGGCGACCTCGGCGACATCGACCGCGGCGAATCCGTCCGTGTGGGCAAATTGTCGTCCCCTCCGGGGGCGCGCCTCTTGCAAGCGCGGCCGATCGCCGCGCCGCCGTCGGCCAATCCCCTCGCGGCCACGGTCGACCTGTACTACGAACTGTCGAACGCGGACGGGAATCTGACGCCCGGGCAGCGGCTCGGCGTCACCATCCCGCTCGCGGATGCGAACGAGAGCCTGACCGTGCCGTGGTCGGCGGTCGTCTTCGACATCCACGGCGGCACGTGGGTCTACGCCCAGACCGCCCCGCGCACCTACATCCGCAATCGCGTGGTCGTTCGGTATTCGTCGGGAGTCGATGCGGTGCTCGCGAGCGGTCCCGCGTCGGGATCGCGGGTGGTGGTCCACGGAGGGCAGGAACTCTTCGGGGCCGAAACCGGATTCATCAAGTGAACGCGCCATGCTCAGCAAGCTGATCTCGTCTTCGGTCAAAGGTCGGGTCGTCGTGCTCGCCCTGTGTGGCTTGCTCGTCGCCTACGGGTTCCGCACCGTCCGCACCGCCCCGCTCGACGTCTTCCCCGAGTTCGCTCCGCCGAAGGTGGAAGTCCAGACGGAAGCCCCCGGCCTGTCCACCGACGAGGTCGAGGCGCTCATTAGCGTGCCGCTCGAGAATGCATTGAACGGCACCCCCGGCCTGAAGACGATCCGGTCGAAGTCGGTGCTGAGTCTGTCGTCGGTGGTGCTCCTGTTCGAGGAAGGCACCGACATCCACCAGGCGCGGCAGTATGTCCAGGAGCGCGTCGCCGCCGAGGCCGTGCGGCTGCCGGTCGTCGCGCGCCCGCCGGTCATCCTCCAGCCGTTGTCGTCGCTGAGCCGCGTCCTGAAGATCGGCCTGTCCTCGAAGACGATGAGCCAGCAGGACTTGACGGTCCTAACCCTTTGGACGATCCGCCCGAAGCTGATGTCCGTTCCCGGCGTGGCCAACGTCGCGATCTGGGGCCAGCGGGACAAGCAGTATCAGGTGCTGGTCGACCCCGATCGGCTGCGGGTCGAGGGCATCACCCTGGATCAGGTGACGGCGGCGGCGCGGGACGCGACCGTGCTGGAATCCGGCGGCTTCGTGGACAAGCCGAACCAGCGTCTGGCCGTCCGCCACCGCGCGATGATCCAGAACCCCGACGACCTGGGCCGCGCCGTCGTCGCCTTTCCGGGGAACGCGCCGATCCGCCTCGGCGACGTGACGGACGTGCGGTTCGGTTCCCCGCCGCCCATCGGGGACGCGATCATCAACGACGGCCCCGGCCTCCTGCTCATCGTGGAGAAGCAGCCGGACGCCAACACGCTCGAAGTGACGCGCAAAGTCGAGGCGGCGTTGAAGGATCTCGAACCGGGCCTGACCGGCGTCGAGGTCGACCCGACGATCTTCCGCCCGGCGACGTTCGTGGAGCGCGCCGTCGAGAATCTCGCCCACGCCCTGCTCGTCGGCTGCGGGCTGGTGATCGTCATCCTGATCGTCTTCCTGTTCGACTGGCGCACCGCCCTGATCAGCCTGACCGCGATTCCGCTGTCGCTGGTGTCCGCCGTCGTCGTGCTGACGGCGTTTGGCGTGACGCTCAACACGATGGTGATTGCCGGACTGGTGATCGCGTTGGGAGAAGTGGTGGACGACGCGATCATCGACGTGGAGAACATTGTCCGCCGATTGCGGCTGAACCACGCCGCGGGCCGTCCGGTCTCCGCGTTCAAGGTCGTCGTCGACGCTTCCAACGAGGTCCGCAGCGCGGTCGTGTACGCGACCCTCATCGTCATCATCGTGTTCCTGCCGATCTTCTTCCTCGACGGCATCGCCGGCTCGTTCTTCCGCCCGCTCGCCCTCGCCTACATCCTGGCCATTCTCGCCTCGCTCGTCGTCGCGCTGACGGTGACGCCGGCCCTGTCGTACATGCTGCTCACCGGCGATCGGGGTCGTGGCCAAGAAGCTCCCGTCGCCCGATGGTTGCGGCGCGCCTACGGGGCCATACTGCCCCGATTGATCCACAAACCCCATGCGGCGTTGGGCGTCATCCTGGCCGCGCTCGTCCTGAGCGGGGCCGCGGCCACGCGGTTCGGGTCAGAGTTCCTGCCCGAGTTCCAGGAGTCGGACTTCCTGATGCACTTCATCGCCAAACCGGGGGCGTCGGTCGAGGAGATGGACCGGATGACGGTTCTCGCCAGCCGCGAGTTGCGGGCCGTTCCCGGCGTGCGGAACTTCGGCTCGCACATCGGTCGGGCCGAGGTCGCCGACGAAGTGTACGGCCCGAACTTCACCGAGCTCTGGATCAGCATCGACCCGGACGTGGATTATCAGGCCACCCGCAAGCGCATCCAGACCGCGATGGATGGATACCCCGGCATGTTCTGCGACGTGCAGACCTACCTTCAGGAACGATCGAAGGAGGTGCTGTCCGGGACCAGCTACAGCATCGTGGTGCGGCTGTTCGGCCCGGACATGGACGGATTGCGGGCCAAGGCGAAGGAGGTCGAAAAGGCGATGGCCGGCGTTGAGGGTGTGAGTGACCTGAAGGTCGAATCGCAGGTGCTGCTCCCGCAAATGGAAATCCGCCTGCGGCCGGAGGCGGCGGAACGGTATGGATTGACACCCGGTCATGTCCGCCGCGCGACGACGACCCTGCTGCGGGGCACGAAGGTCGGCGAGGTGTACGAGGGGCAGAAGCGGTTCGACGTGGTGGTCTGGGGCGTGCCGGCGTGCCGCGACGACGTGGCCGCGATCCGCGCCCTGCCGATCGACACGCCGGCGGGGGTGCAGGTGCGGCTCGGCGATGCGGCCGACGTCGTGATCGTCCCGATGCCCAACGAGATCAAGCGCGAGGCCGCGTCCCGCCGGCTGGACATCACCTGCAACGTGAAGGGCCGCGATCTGGGTGCCGTGGCGGCGGAGGTCGAACGGAAGGTGCGCGAAGTGAAGTTCGACGCCGGCTACCATCCCGAATTCCTCGGCGAGGAAGCGGCCCGCCGCGAATCGAGCCGGCGGCTCTACCTGCTCGCAGGACTGGCGCTCCTGGGCGTGATTCTCGTCGTTTATTCCGACTTCGCCTCCTGGCGGCTGACGTTGATTGTCGCGTTCACCCTGCCGTTCGCGCTGGTCGGCGGGCTGGTCGGCGTCGGCCTCGCGGGCGGTATCATGTCGCTCGGATCGTTGGTCGGCTTCGTCACCGTACTCGGAATCGCCGCCCGCAACGGCATCATGCTGGTCAGCCACTACCGCCACCTGGAGGACGAGGAGAGCGTTGCGTTCGGCCCCGAACTGGTACGGCAAGGATCGGAGGAGCGATTGGCCCCGATCTTGATGACGGCGCTCGCGACGGGTCTGGCCTTGTTGCCGCTCGTTCTTGGCGGCCAGAAGCCCGGCCATGAAGTCGAGTACCCGCTGGCCGTGGTCATTCTCGGCGGCCTGGTCACGTCCACCTTGCTGAATTTGTTCCTGTTGCCGTCGCTCTACCTGCGCTTCGGTCGTCGCTCGGTCGCGGAGACGCACGGGATGTGACGCTCGCGAACCGCCAGGCCCGGTCGTGTTCGGCCACGCGGGCGATCTCCGTGGCGTTTGGTTTTCGCTTCATCGGTTCGGACGCGTGCGGTCACCGAATCCATCCGCTTCCGCCGGCGAGCGGAAACGAATCGAACGGCCGCGGAATGGTCTCGTGCCGCGGCTCGGGGCGCCTTTGGTTTTGACGGAATCTTTCGACTAAGGGACAACCGGTCCCAGTCACGCGAAATGTCTCAACGTATTGCCGTCGAATCCCGGCAAAATCATGGAGGGTATTCTACCAGCGGAGAGGGCGGGATTCGAACCCGCGGTGCAGTTTTACCCGCACGCCGCTTTAGCAAAGCGGTGCTTTCGACCACTCAGCCACCTCTCCG
>CAYVRB010000074.1:0-21857 GCA_964453375.1 uncultured Alcaligenaceae bacterium | reverse complement strand
GCCGCTGCAGAATGGCACCCGATAGCGAACCGGATCGGCAAAGGAATCTCGCCATCCGCGACCGTGGTTTGCGGAGGAAGATTTACTGTGCCAGCACTCGACCAACCGATGGTCGTCCAGGGCTGGAAAGAGACCATGCAACCCGCGCTCGCATCCGAAACCCTCAAGGGGCGGGCGAAACTTAACTGGTATATCGTTTACGGAGAAGAACTACCCTCATGAGCATGACACCCCAACAAGCGAAGGACCAACTCGACGCCCACGTGCGCGAGATTATCGAGCAGCACTTCAACCCGGAGACCGGTTCGCCCTTCTGGGTCGACGCAGCCGCGGGCAAAAACCCGTTGCTCAAACTTGGGTTCGATCCGCGCAAAGAAGTCAAGTGTTTCGATGACCTCAAAAAGTTCGGCCTCTTCGAGGACGACTGGCTCCGTGGCGGCCCCGTGCGCCGCTGGCTGCCCAAGAAACTCTGGAACAAACCGACCTACGTTTTCGAGACCGGCGGCACCACCGGCATTCCCAAGAGCCGAGTCGTCTGCGAAGATCACTGGATCGACTACGAAACGTTCAGCGCCACCCTGCCCGACCAGTATTTCCCCAAGGGATCCAACTGGCTGATGCTCGGCCCGTCCGGCCCGCGCCGCCTGCGATTGGCGATCGAGCACCTCGCGCAGTACCGCGGCGGCATCTGCTTTTCGCTGGACCTCGACCCGCGCTGGGTCGTGAAGTGCATCAAGGACCGCAAGATCGCCGAGGCGAACGCCTACAAGGAACACTGCATCGACCAGGCGCTGACGATCCTCGCCGGCGGGCACGAGATCCAGTGCATGTTCACGACCCCGAAGCTGCTCGCGGCGCTCGACGAGGCGCTCCGCACCGGCAAGCTCGAGGACAAGTACCGCTCGCTCGGCAAGGCGGTCCCGTCCGGCGGGCTGCGCTCGATCAAGGCGACCGGGATCAAGGGGATCTTCTCCGGCGGCACCGAGTTCACCCCGCAGTTCACCCGCGAAGCCTACGAGGAGATGCTCGACAACGGCGACGTCTACATGACGCCGACCTATGGCAACACGCTCATGGGCCTGGCGTGCTCGAAGCCGATCGGGCCGGAGGACGGCTTCAAGATCACCTACTACGCGCCGCAGCCCCGCGCGGTGGCGCAGGTGGTGAACCCGAAGAACTACGACGAGATCGTACCGTACGGCGGGACCGGCCGCGTGCTGCTGACGACGCTGACGAAGGAGTTCTTCGTGCCGCGCTTCCCGGAGCGGGACGAGGGCGAGCGCGAGCCGCCGTACGAGAAGTATCCGTGGGACGGGGTGAGCGGCGTGCGGCCGTTCTCGGAGATCGCGGGTTCGACGGTGGTCGGGGTATACTGAGGCGGGGGTGTTCCGATGCCGTCGCCGTTTCCGGGCATGGACCCGTATTTGGAGGATCCCGCGGGCTGGGGAGGGTTTCACCTCGCCATGATCGTCGGGACCATGGCGCATTTGAACCGCGTGCTTCCCGACGGCTACGTTGCGAAGATCGACGAGTACGTTTGGGTCCAGGACACGGAAAGCCTGGAAAAATCTCTGTTTGGTCGGCCCGACGCCTTCTTGCCGATCGGGAAGAAGACGAACGGAGTGGCGGCCGTGCTGAAGAGGCCGAACACGAAGCCCTCGGCCTATTCGCGCTTGCCGGTGTATCGGAAGCGCAAGCATCGAACCGTGCAAATCGTGACCGGCAAAGGCGAGCGCGTGGTGACCGTCTTTGAATTGCTCAGCCCCGCCAACAAGTCGCCGGGCGAGGACCGCGACGCCTATATCCAAAAGCGGCGGGAATACCTTGCGACGGTCAACTTCGTCGAGGTCGATCTCCTGCGAGGCGGGCATCGAATGCCGATGGGATTCCCGGAACCTCCGCCGGCGGACTATTACGTTTTCTCGTGCCGCCACGCCGACTATCCGAATTCGGAAATCTGGGCGTTCGGAGTGCGCGAACCGCTACCGGTCATCCCGATCCCGCTCGACACCAGGGCCGCCGATGTTTCGCTCGATTTTGGTTCCGTTTTCGACCGGGTCTACGACGAGGGGCGGTATCCTCACGGGATCGATTATCGGCGACCTCCCACATTGAGGTTGCGGGATTCCGATGCGGCATGGGCCGCGGACCTGTTGTCGAGCACCCGGAAGCGCAGGAAATGAGGGCCGCGATGCCGTCGCCGTTTCCGGGCATGGACCCGTATTTGGAAGACCCGGCCTTCTGGCCGGGCTTTCACGCACGCCTGATCGTCGCGATCAGCGCGCACCTGAACCGCGTGCTGCCGAAGGGTCTTTACGTCGATATCGAAGAACACCTCTGGCTGCGCGACGAGGACGAAGACGACGAGTACCAGCAATTACTTGGGCGGGCCGATGCGACGATCAACGAATCGCGCCGTTCGGGATCGCCTTCTGCGAAACATCGCCCCGGCCTGGCGCTGAAAGCCCCGTCGGCGGACGTGACGGTCACGCGGTCGGCGCCTCGGAAGATGCGATATTTGAAGGTCGTCGATAGCGCCAAGGACCGCGTCATTACGGCAATCGAATTGCTTTCGCCCGCCAACAAGAACCGCTCGCAACACTACGACGCCTACGTGGCCAAGCGGCAGGAGTTCCTGGCCGGAAAGACAAGCCTCGTCGAGATCGATCTGCTCCGGGGCGGCGTGCGACCGCCGATGTTCACCGACACGCCGCCGGTGGACGATTACTATCTTTTCGTCTGCGCCGCCGACCGCTTTCCACGCGCCTCGATTTGGGCGTTCGGCGTCCGCGACCGAATTCCGAATCTCGAAGTCCCGTTGCGGTCGCGCGAACCGTCGGCCGTCCTGGATTTGAATGGCATGGTCCACGCGACGTACGACGAAAGTCGTTATGTCGATCGGATCGCATATTGGAAGCAACCCAAACCTCCCTTTCGCGGCGGCGCGAAGGAGTGGGTCGACCGCAGACTGACTCGACTTCGGAAAGAGCATCCATGATCCGCATCCCCGCCCTGCGCTTCGGCAAGCCGTACACGAGCCTGGACAAGGCCACGCTGATCCACCACGCCACCGGCGAGCCGGTCGCGGAGGTCAGCCAGGTGACGGGCAGCCAGATCTCGCGCGATATTTCCGGCTGCGAGCGCGCCCGCAAGGACCTCGCCGCCATCCCGATCCGGGACATCCTCGCGATCTACAAGAAGGCCGCGGACCTGTTCCTCAACGGCACGCTCCCCTGCGGCGACGCCGAGCTGACGTTCGCCGACTACGTCCGCAACCTCTCGTCCACGACCGGCTCGCCGATGGTCTTCTGCGACCGGAACGCGCGGAAGGTGCACTACGTCCTTGGCAACATCGAGGAGGTGATCGGCGGCCTCACGCGAGGCCTGGACATCGAAGCGCTCGACCGCGGCTACACGACGACGGGCGGCCGGATGCAGGCGTTCTTCCCGACGACGAACGTGCTCGGCTGCGTGCTGCCGTCGAACTCGCCGGGCGTGCACTCGCTCTGGGTGCCGACGCTGGCGTTCAAGGTGCCGCTCCTGCTGAAACCGGGCCGCGAGGAGCCGTGGACGCCGTACCGCGTCCTCCAGGCGTTCCTGAAGGCCGGGATGCCCGCGCACGTCATGGGCTTTCTCCCGGCCGACCACGCCGGCGGCGGCGACATCCTCCGCCTCTGCGGCCGCAGCATCGCCTTCGGCGACGACCGCACCATGGCCCCCTACAAGAACGACCACCGCGTCGAGATCCACGGCACCGGCTACAGCAAGATCATCCTCGGCGAGGACGAGGTCGATCACTGGGAGAAGCACGTCGACCTGTTCGTCGAGGCGATCGCCGCCAACGGCGGCCGCGCCTGCGTGAACGCCTCCGCCCTCTGGACGCCGCGCCACGGCGACAAGATCGCGAACGCGATCGCGAAGCGCTTCGCGACGATGAAGCCCCGCGCGTGGGACGACCCCGCCTGCGAGATCAGCGGCTTCGCGAAGCCCGAAGTCGCCGAGGCGATCAACAACCTCATCGACGAATCGCTGAAGGCGCCCGGCGCCGTGGACGTGACGGAGAAGGTCCGCGGCACGCCGCGGCTCGTGAAGGAGGGCCGCGTGTCGTACCTGCTGCCGACGGTGGTGCGCTGCGACTCGCCGGAGCATGCGCTCGCCAACAAGGAGTTCCTCTTCCCGTACGCGAGCGTGATCGAGTGCCCGCAGGCGGACGTCTTGAAGCGGATCGGCTATACGCTCGCGGCGAGCGTGATTTCGAACGACGCCGGCTTCATCGCCGAGGCGATGGCGTGCCCGACGATCGAGCGGCTGAACATTGGGGCGTTGCCGACGAACCGGCTGACCTGGGACCAGCCGCACGAAGGCAATCTCTTCACCCACCTCTACAAACAACGCGCCCTGCAGATCGCCGGCGCGGTGTAAGATGGAGCAGTTGAAACCGATGATCGTGGACAGCCATCATGACTAAGGAACAAGCCGCCGCGTTCGCGTCGATGTCGGCCGCAATGGCCGCAGCGGATGATCCCGCGTTCGCTGCCGCGATCGCCGCCGAAATGTCCGCGCTCTCGGTGAACGGAAAGGCCGCTTCCCACGGCCAACCCGCGGAGGTCCTCACGCCATCGGGATTGGCGGCGTACCTGCAACTGCCGGAAATCGTCATTCTCCAAGAAGCGAATGCCGGTCGGATTCCCGGTCGATGTATCGCGGGAGAATGGCGTTTTCTGCGTTCGGCGATCGCGAACTGGTTCGAGCACGTCGAGGTTCCTTCCAAGCCGCGTCCAAAAATCGGTGTCGGTCGGGATTTCGACGAGGATCCGGAGGCCATCATCGCATCGATCTACCGCGAACGGAAAAAACACCCGTGGAAAGGATGATCCGATGCACCTCCTGGATTCGGACACCGCGACATTGGTCTACTTTGGACGGAACGAGAACGTGCGGAGACGTTTCGAGGCGTTTCCCCAACGGGACACGCTGGGGCTTAGCATCGTGACGTGGTCGGAAATCTTGCGCGGTCGCTGCGACGCACTCGCGAAAGCGGGCACGGCCCAAGAATGGCTCGAGTCAGAACAACGCTTGCAAACAACCATGGACTGGTTTGAAGGATTTTCGATCATCGGAATCGGTTCTGCCGCGGAACAATTGGAGCGATTGCTCAAGATCAAAAAATTCCGATTCAAAGGTGGTCGGGCCGATCTGTTGAACGCGTGCATCGCACTGGCCAACGACGCCACGCTTGTGACCCGAAATACGAAGGACTTTGCGACGATTCCGAACCTGAAACTGGAGAACTGGGCTGATTGACTTCCTCTCTCGATTTATCCAGGTCCCACGAAAGTCTCGCCTCCGAACCGAGTACGACCCGTTCCATGCATCCCGCGATCGCCAAACTTCCTTCGTTTGACCTCCAGCCGCTCGGGCGCGTCGTGTGCGAGGCCGGGGCGCTCGAACGCCTCGGCGAACTCGCCCGCTCGCTCGGCGGTTCGCGCGCCCTGCTCGTGACCGACCCCGGACTCGAGCAGGCCGGCCACCCGCAGCGTGCGGCCGAGTCCCTGCGCAAGTCCGGCTACGCCGTCACGGTCTTCGACCGCGTCAAGGAGAACCCGACCGAAGCCGAAGTCGCCGACGGCGCCGCCGTCGCCAAGGCCGCGGGCATCGACCTCATCGTCGCCGTCGGCGGCGGCTCCAGCATGGACTGCGCCAAGGGGATCAACTTCCTCACCACCAACGGCGGCCGGATGGCCGACTACAAGGGGCACGACAAGGCGACCAAGCCGATGCTCCCGTCCATCGGCGTGCCGACGACCGCCGGCACCGGCAGCGAGGCGCAGAGCTACGCCCTCATCACCGACGCCTCGTCGCACCTGAAGATGGCCTGCGGCGACAAGAAGGCCGCCTTCCGCATCTCGATCCTCGACCCGGTCGTCACGCTCTCGCAGCCGCGCTCCGTCACCGCCGTCACGGGCATCGACGCCGTCGCGCACGCGGTCGAATCGCTCGTCTGCGTCAAGGCAAACCCCGTCTCGCGGCTCTATTCGCTCGCCGCCTGGCGGCACCTGGAACCGAACTTCGAGACCGTCCTCCGCCATCCCGAGAACCTGCCGGCCCGCGCCGCGATGCAGCTCGGCGCGCACTTCGCCGGCATGGCCATCGAGGCCGCGATGCTCGGGGTCTGCCACAGCTGCGCCAACCCCCTCACGGCCCACTACGGCATCACCCACGGCACCGCGATCGGTTTGATGCTCCCCCACGTCGTGCGGTACAATGCACCGGCGTGCGAGGGATGGTACCGCGAGTTGGCCGGCGACGCCGAGAGCCTGGCGAACCGGGTGGGCGATCTCGTCGCGGCCGCCGGCCTCCCGACGCGACTGCGGGACGCGAACGTGGACGAAGGCCTCTTGCCGCTGCTCGCCCACGAGGCGAACCAGCAATGGACCGCCCGCTTCAACCCCCGCCCCGTGGACGAAGCGGCGATTCTCGAGATTTACCGGAACGCCTATTGAGGGGAACGCCATGCCGATCGTGGCCATCAAACACGTGGAAATCGACGCGAACGGAAAGGCGAAGATCGTCGGTACGGGAACGCCCGTCTCGATGATCGTGATGAATCAGATGAACGGCTATTCGCCGGACGAGATCCACGCCCATTATTCGTACTTGTCGCTCGCCCAGATCCACGCGGCGCTGTCGTACTACCACGACCACCGGGCCGAGATCGACGCCGAGATCGAGGAGTCGATTGCGTACGCGGAGCGGATGCGGGCCGAACGTCCGAACCGATTCACTCGCAAGGAATTGTTGGAGCGACTGGAACGCCAGAATCGTGAAGCGACTCCCATCGTGATCGAAACGAACACGCGATGAGTCGCGGAGTTTCCTAGCGGTCCATGACACCTGGTTCGTAGGTCGGGCCGAGGCTTTGGGAGGCCCGACACGCTTACCGATGATGTCTGCCCGTTGGGGTGCGTTCATGAAATAATGGAGTTTCGCCGCCCCACCGAGCAATGTCACGCCGAACCAGACCACGCCTGACCGGCGGGGCGTGACAGGTTTCTCCGAAATGTAGCCCACCTATACCTCTGTTGGCAGGGGAGCTAGCTCGATCCGTTGCGTCTGGTTCGTAGGTCGGGCCGAGGCTTTGGGAGGCCCGACACGATTACCTATCACGCCTGTGTCGGGCCTCTAATACTCGGCCCGACCTACGCCTTACCGAATCCCTGTGCCCGTCCGAGGCCCGCCATGAACCGCCGCTTCTTCGCGACGCTCTCTCTCTGTGCGATCGCCATGATCGTCGCCGTCACATTCATCATCCTGCCTGCCATGAGTGGCACGACTGATAGGGCGGCCACCGGCGTAGCAAAACAGCCCGAACCACCCGACGTACGCTTGCGCATCCAAGCCGGTAAGGGTAGTGAGGGGAAACTTGCGGCCGCCACCGCCGACTGGACCGTCTTCCGCGGCAGCCCCGAAGGCACCGGCGTCGCCAAGGCCAAGCTGCCCGACCAGCTCGACGAGCGCTGGACCTTCAAGACCGGCAACGCCATCGAAGGCACGCCCGTCGTCGCGAACGGCGTCGTCTACGTCGGCTCCGCCGACAAGCACTGCTACGCCATCGACCTCAAGACCGGCAAGCAGAAGTGGAAGGTCTCCCTCGGCTCGGCCGTGCTCGCGTCGCCGGCGCTCCGCAAGGACCGCCTCTACGTCGGCACCGTCGACGGCAAACTCTACTGCCTCAACGCCACCGACGGGTCCAAGGTCTGGTTCTTCGACGTCGAGGGCGGCGCGCTCAAGTCCGGCGTCAACTTCCACGGCGAGAACATCCTCCTCGGCTCGCGCGACATCCCACTCTACTGCATCGGCCCGGACGGCAAGAAGGTCTGGGAGTTCCCCATCGACGGCGGCTCGAACGGCACCCCCACCGTCGTCGGCGACCGCACCTTCGTCGCCGGCTGCGACAGCGTCTTCCACATCCTCGACGCCAAGACCGGCAAAGAGGTCGCGAGCCTGAACATCGACGACCAGGCCGCCGCGACGACGGCCGTCCTCGGCGACCGCGCCTACTTCGGCACGATGGGCAAATCGCAGATGCTCGCCATCGACCTGAAGAATGTCAAGCGGCTCTGGACCTTCGAGGCGGAGCGCCGCCAGCTTCCCTTCTATTCGTCGGCCGCCGTCACCGAGAAGCTCGTGATCGTCGGCAGCCAGGACAAGCGCCTCTACGGCATCGACCGCGAACTCGGCGTCGAGAAATGGAGCTTCGCGACCGACGGGCAAGTGGACGGCTCCCCCGTCGTCGTCGGCGAGCGCGTCTACGTCGGCTGCCTGTCGAACGACGGCAACTTCTACGTGTTGGACCTGAACGGGAAGAAGATCCAGGAACTGAATCTCGACAGCGCCGTGACCGGCTCGCCGGCCGTGGGGCCGGATTGCATCCTCGTCGGCACGGACAAGGGAACCTTGTACTGCCTCGGCGCGAAGTGACGGTGCTCGGGATCGGCTTCGCATCCATGGATGGAGAGGAGGCCGAGTCCGTCGACCCTCAAGAGGCCGTAGGCTCGCATCGCCGCTTTTCAGACTGAAGGCCTGATATGTCGTGATCGCGAGGCCTGCGGCCGAAAACGAAGGCCTCCCGACAACATCCACTTTCGATTTTCAGTGACGGTTCGATTTGCCATTTTTGTCGGGCCGATGCTCGCGCTCGTCGCGGAAGCCTTCGGCCGGTCGATGGCGTCTACGGCCGTTGCAGGCCGCCGGCGGGGAGGATGCCCTGGATGCGGGCGCGGGGCTTCGTCAGGTCCACGAGGACCGGGTTCGGCGTCGTCACTTCGCTCTTGTTGCCGGCCGCGTCCCACGCCGTCATGCGAAGGTACACCTTCGCCGGCACGCGCTCCGGCAGCTTCCACGCGAAGCTCCCCGTGTCCGCGAGTCGCACCGGGCTGTCGGTGCCGGCGCCGGCCACGATCGCGCCGCTGGTCTCGACGCCGATCGACTTCCACGGCCCCGTGGGGGTTTCGCTCCACGCGATCGCCACGCCGTCCTTCGCCGGATTTTTGTCCTCGATCTTCCACTTGAGCGTCAGCGTGCCGGGCTGCGCGACGTCGGCGTCCGGGGCGTAGAGCTTGATCGACGGCGGCGTGAGGTCCACGAGCACGCGGAAGTCGGGCGCGGCCCCCTCGGCCGGCGGGTGCTCGCTGATGCCGGCGCCGCTGATCGGCACGAGCCGCAGGCCGTAGACGCCCTCCGGTTGCACGTTTCCGCGCGCATCGAGCGCGACGCGCAGGGGGCGCTGCTCGCCGTCGTGCGCGCTCCACTTGTTCCAGCTCTTGCCGTCGTCCCGCGTCACGTAGAGTTCGATCTTGCTGATGCCGGACGGCCCCGCTTCGAGCTGGTACGGCAGGTCGAACTTCAGGTAGTTCACCGCCGTGACGGCCGGCAGGTCGGCCGAAGCGAGCGGCGCGGGCGGCGCGGTCGAGGCGATGGTGTTCGCGTTCGTTGCGGGCGGGACGGCGGACAGCGCCGGCGGCGCGATCGACGGCAACGCGAGCGGCTTGGCCAAATCCTTCGTCAGGTCCAGCACCGGCGCCGGCGGGCCGGAGGTCTTCGGCAGCGCCGGCGCCGGCGCGAGCGTCGGCAGCACGATCCCGGTGTCCCCGCCCGGCAGCTTCAACTCCGGCGCCGGCAGCACCGATGCCGGCGCGAACGAGGTCGACGTCGTGCCCGCGATGTCCTTCGTCTGCGTCGTCGCGTTGCCGGCGAGATCCTCCACCGTCACGCGCACCGTGATCCCCGAAGAGGAATTCGCGGCGAACGTCGCCGCGCGGCGGTCCGCATTCGCGATCGGCACCGTCTTCCAGCTCGAATCGAGGTCGCCGAGCGGCTTCCATTCGAGCTTCGTCTTCGCATCGGCGGGGTTGCGGTCGTCCACGCTCCACGCCACGCGCACGTCGTCCCCGGCCTTCTCGGCCGCGGTGATCTTCACCACCGGCGGCGTCGCGTCCACGAGCAGCTTCTGCAGCGGGGCGGTCTTCGTCACGTCGGCCGGGTCGCGCACGCCGCTGCGGTACACGATCACCATGTTCACGAGGTACAGGCCGTCGTCCTTCGCCGTGTACGGGATCGACTTGGCGTCCGGCGTCGCCGTTGCGCCGAGTTCCCAGACGCCGCCGTTCTCGCGGCTGACGTACAACTCGATGGAATGGATGGTGTTCTTCTGCTCGGCGTCGACGTTGAGGTCGAAGGCGAGGTTGCGGGACTTCATCGTCTGGTAGTCGGCGCCGGCCGGCTGTCCGACGGCGACGCGGGGCAGCGCGAGCCACGCCGCGCCCGCGACCATCGCCAGCCCCGCGAGTCCGATCCGTGCCGTGCCGCGCATGGCGTGCCCCTTCCGAGAGTCCGGTTCCTCCGTCCGTATCGGCGATTCCGAACCGAAACTTGAAAGAAATGCAAATTCGGCTCAAGTCGGACGCGGCCGAGAAACGCGGATGAACGCGGATGGGGATTTTCTAAATTGATCCCATCGGTGGTCTCCGTGTTCATCCGTGGCTGTACTGGATTCCGACTTATGCGCATTCTCGTGACGGGCGGGGCGGGGTACATCGGGTCCCATACGGTCAAGCGGCTGCTCGAGCGCGGGCACGAGGTCACGGTCTACGACAACCTCTCCGCCGGGCACCGCGCCGCCGTGCCGAACGACCGCCTCGTCGTCGGCGACCTGAAGGACATCGACCACCTGGACCACCTGCTGCTCGTGAACCGGATCGAAGCGGTGATCCACTTCGCCGCGAGCGCCTCGGTCGGCGAGTCGACGACGAACCCGAGCAAGTACTACCAGAACAACCTCCTCAACAGCCTGAACCTTTTGGATCGCGTGCGCCGCCTCGGCATCGGGCGCTTCGTCTTCTCCAGCACCTGCGCGACCTACGGCGTCCCCGTTTCCGTGCCAATCACCGAGAGCGAGAATCAACAACCGATCAATCCCTACGGGAACACGAAGCTCGCCTTCGAGCGCATGCTCGCCGACTACGCCGCCGCGTACCCGATCGGCTTCGCCGCCCTGCGCTACTTCAACGCCGCCGGCGCCGCGGCCGACGGAACCCTCGGCGAAGTCCACGACCCCGAAACGCACCTGATTCCGTTGGTCATTCAAGCCGCGATGGGCAAGCGTCCACACGTCGAGATCTTCGGCACCGACTACCCGACGCCCGACGGCACGTGCATCCGCGACTACATCCACGTCGAGGACTTGGCCGACGCCCATTTATTGGCGCTGGAGGCGATCCAGCCGGGGAAGGGCCTCGCCTACAACGTCGGCCTCGGCGCGGGGTCGAGCGTGCGCGAGGTGATCCGCGCGGTCGAGGAAGTGTCGGGCAGGAAGGTGCCGGTGAAGGAAGGCCCGCGCCGCGCCGGCGATCCGCCCAGCCTCGTCGCCGCGTCCGACAAGATCCGCCGCGAGCTGGGATGGACCCCGAAGTACGCGACGCTGAAGTCGATCGTCGAGACGGCCTGGCGCTGGCACAAGACGCATCCGAACGGCTACGCGAACGCATAATGCTTTCATGGCCACAAAAAGGCACGATAAGTCACGAAAATTTTCGTGGCTTATCGTGCCTTTTTGTGGCCATCGGTTGGTCGGTTCAATTCAGACGAAACAACGATCCATCTCACGAATTGCGATTTCAAATCTGCCCGTCCACGCCCAGTTGGTGGAAGTAGTGCTGGACGTCCTTCTGGTTCTTCAGAAGCCAGTCGATCGTCGGTTCGCCCTTCATCGCCTTGCGGATCACCTTCAGGGTCGCCTCGCGGTGGACGTTGAAGAGGGCCTCGTGGTCCACCTTGTCCGCCTTCAGCACGGCCGGGTCGAGCCAGACGCTGTAGATGATGCCGAGGTCGTTCGCGAGCTTCTTGGGAATGATCTTCTCGCGGACACTGTCGAGCACGCCGTGGGCGATGGCGGCCTGCACGGTGCCCATCAGGATGTTCGTGTAGCGGTTGTCCTTCACCGTCACCTTGCTCACCATGAGCGTCGCCGGCTTCACCTGCACGTCGCTGTTCAGGATGGCGAAGACCTTCGTGTGGCCCTTCGTCTGGTCGCCGAGCAATGTGGCGAGGGCGGTGCCGACCGGCCCGGCGAGGCTGCCGATCACGATCTCGGGTTCGGCGCAGAGGTAGTCGATGGGGCCTTCGACGAGGGCTTCGGCGGTGCGGTAGATCAACTTGGCGGCCATGGGGCGCTCCGGTGGGGAATCCCGCTATTGTCGGAGCCGCGCGGCGGACCGTCCAACGCCTTCACTCACTCTTTGTAGAGCAGCGCCTTCGCCCGGCGTTCCTTGTACTTCGCGAGGTCGTGCTGCCACGCCTTCTCCAACTCGAAGATCGGCTTGCCCGCCAGAACGCCGTCGAACGTCGCCTTATGGATCAGCAGCGTGTCGAAGCGCTTCGGGTCCCATTCGTTCGCGTACGCCTTCCGCAGCACGGTCGCGATCGTCAGGCCGACGTGGACGGGGCGAAGTTTGCTCCAGTCGTCGACGACGATGTCGACTCCGCCGCACTCCTTGTCCTTGTGGACGGACGAGATCGGCGTGCGACCGACGGGAAGGAACCGCAGGCCGGGGATGCGCTGCGCATTCAGGTCCTGCGCCAGCGTTCGCGAATCGATCCAGGGCGCGCCGATCCACTCGAAGGGGCGCTCGGTGCCGCGGCCGACGCTGAGGTTCGTCGTTTCCAGCAAACCGACGCCGGGGTAGAGCATCGCGGCCGTGAGGTGGCGCATGTTCGGGGACGGGTTGCGCCAGGGCAATCCGGTGCGGTCGAGCGTGTCGCCGCGGCGCCAGTTCTCGCACTTCACGACTTCGAGGTTGGCCCCGATGTTCCGTTCGGAATTGAAGAGCATCGCGAGTTCCCCGATGGTGAGGCCGTGGCGCAGGGGAAGTTCGTGGAATCCGACGAACGAGCCGCGGCCCGGATCGCGCACGGGGCCTTCAACGAGGACGCCGCCGATCGGGTTCGGCCGATCGAGTACGACGACCTTGAGCCCGTGCTCCTTCGCGGCCTCCATGCAAAGGCCGAGCGTGCTGGGATACGTGTAGAAGCGGCAGCCGATGTCCTGAATATCGTAGACGAGCGTGTCGAGTCCCTTCAGCGTCTCGGCCGTCGGCTTGCGGCGCTCGCCGTAGAGGCTGAACACCGGCAGGCCGGTCTTCTCGTCCTTGCCGTCGCCGACTTTTTCGTCCTTCTCGCCGCGGATGCCGTGCTCGGGGCTGAAGAGCGCGACGAGCTTCACGCCTTCGGCCTTCGCGAGCAGGTCGATGAGCGGCGTGCCGTCCGACGCGCGGCCGGTGTGGTTCGTGACGAGGCCGACGGACTTCCCCTTCAGGATGGAGAACTTGTCGCGAACGATCACGTCGGCGCCCGTGAGAACCGGTTTCGAAAGCGTCGTCCGTTCGGTGAAGGCGCGTTCGCCGTCCTTCGCGATCGCGCTCGCGACGATGGTGGCGATCTGCCGGCGGAGTTCGGTGACGTTCCCTTTCTTTTCATCCGGGTGGAGGCGGTTCGTGAGGATGACGATGGCGGTCTTCGTCGGCGGGTCGATCCAGAGCGAGGTGCCGGTGAAGCCGGTGTGGCCGTAGCCGGTGGCGCGCGGGAAGAATTCGCCGCGCGGGGCGGAGTAGCTGGTGTCGACGTCCCAGCCGTGGCTTCGCAAGCCGCCGGGGACCGGTCGCGGTTCGGTGAAGCGTTTCACGGTGTGGGGCGCGAGGATGCGAACGCCGTCGAGCTCGCCGCCGCGCAGGAGCATCCGGGCGTAGCGGGCGAGATCGTCGGCCGTGCCGAAGAGGCCGGCGTGCCCGGCGACGCCGCCGAGGGCGAAGGCGCGCGGATCGTGGACTTCGCCCGCGATGGTTTTCCCGTCGCGGAGGCCGGCGATGGCGAACGGACCCGTCGCGGGTTTGAATCCGGTGCCGTTGAGCTTCAAGGGTCTGAAGACGTTCTCGGCCGCGAACGCATCGACCGGCTTGCCGGAGATCCGCTTCACGAGTTCGCCGAGCGCGATGAAGCCGACGTCCGAGTACTGAAAGCGCGTGCCGAGCGGGGCGTTGAGCTTGAGCGTCGCGACGCGGGCGAGCATCTCGTCGCGCGTGCCGACGTAGTCCTTGATGGAATTGTCCGGGATCAGCCCGCTCGTGTGCAGCAGGCAATGCTCGACCGTCACGCCGTCCTTGCCGTTGGCGGCGAATTCGGGCCAGTGCTTCGCGATCGGATCGGTGAGTTTCAATTGGCCGCGTTCGATGAGGAGCCAGATGGACGTTCCGGTCGCGATCGGTTTCGTCAGCGAGGCGAGGTCGAAGACGGTCTCGAACGTCATCGGCTCCTTCGACGGGACCAGTTGCCGGTGGCCGAACGCCTTGCGGTAGACCACGGCGTCGTCGTGGACGACGACGACGACCGCGCCGGGGCAGTTCGCCTTCTGGATCGCCGCTTCGACGGTGGAGTCGATGCGCGTCAAGCGGGTCGCGTCGATCTCCGCGAACGCGGGAACGGCCAGTCCCAACGAGATGAGGAACGCGAGCGATTTCATCGGGAGGCCCCTGCGATTCGATGAGGGCATGGTACGAGAGCGTTCGACATTTTCGGACCAATGCAAAAAGGGAAATGGAAAATGCAAAACGGGCGGCGCGTTGGTATCCTCTCCTTCGACACTTCCTCGCACTCACCGGGAGCCGCCGATGCCGTCCCTCACCGCCCGTCCGGGCTACCTCGCGCTGAAATCCCACGCCGACGCGATCCGAAACCAGCACCTGCGCGACCTCTTCGCCGCCGATCCGAAGCGCGGCGAAACGCTGACGCTCGAAGCCGCCGGCGTCTTCCTCGACTATTCCAAGAACCGCGTCACCGCCGAGACGATGAAGCTGCTCACGGCCCTCGCCAACGAGTGCGACCTGAAGGGCCGCATCGAGGCGATGTTCACCGGCGAGAAGATCAACAAGACCGAGAACCGCGCCGTGCTGCACACGGCCCTGCGGGCGCCGAAGGGTACGACCGTCACCTGCGACGGCAGGAACGTCGTGCCCGACGTTCACGAAACGCTGGACCGCATGAGCGCGTTCTGCGACCGCGTCCGCTCCGGCGAATGGAAGGGCCACACCGGCAAGCGGATCAAGACCGTCGTCAACATCGGCATCGGCGGCTCGGACCTCGGCCCCGTCATGGCGTACGAGGCCCTGCGGAAGTTCTCCGCCCGCGACCTGCAATTCCGCTTCGTCTCGAACATCGACGGCACCGACGTCGCCGAGGCGACGCTCGACCTCGATCCGGCCGAGACGCTCTTCATCGTGGCGTCCAAGACGTTCACGACGCAGGAGACGATCACGAACGCCACCACGGCGCGCGATTGGCTGCTGGCGGCGCTGAAGGACCCCGCGGCCGTGGCGAAGCACTTCGTCGCGCTCAGCACGAACGCCGAGGTGGTCCGGAAGTTCGGCATCGACACCGCCAACATGTTCGGCTTCTGGGACTGGGTCGGCGGGCGCTACAGCATGGATTCCGCCATCGGCCTCTCGACCATGCTCGCCGTCGGACCGCAGGGGTTCCGCGACATGCTCGCCGGCTTCCGCGCGATGGACGAGCACTTCCGCACCGCGCCGTTCGAGAAGAACCTGCCGGTGCTGATGGGCCTGCTCTCGGTCTGGTACGTCAACTTCTTCGGCGCCGAAACGGTCGCGATCCTGCCGTACGACCAGTACCTGAAGCGCTTCCCGGCGTACCTGCAGCAGCTCACGATGGAGAGCAACGGCAAGAGCGTGACGCTGGAGAACACGAGCGTCGACTACGCCACCGGCTCGATCTATTGGGGCGAGCCGGGCACGAACGGGCAGCACTCCTTCTACCAGCTCATCCACCAGGGGACGCGCCTCATCCCGTGCGACTTCCTCGGCTTCCTGAAGTCGCTGAACCCGCTGGGCAGCCATCATGACATTTTGATGGCGAACCTGTTCGCGCAGTCCGAGGCGCTGGCGTTCGGCAAGACGGCGGAGCAGGTGAAGGCGGAGGGGCACCCCGACTGGCTCGTGCCGCACCGGACCTTCGCGGGGAACCGGCCGTCGAACACGCTGCTGCTGGAGAAGTTGGACGCCGGGGCGCTCGGCAAGCTGGTGGCGCTCTACGAGCACATCGTCTTCACGCAGGGGGCGATCTGGAATATCGGCTCGTTCGACCAGTGGGGCGTGGAGTTGGGCAAGGTGCTGGCGTCGAAGATCCTGCCGGAGCTGCAGTCCGCGAGCGAGTTGAAGCACGACAGCTCGACGAACGCGCTCATCCGTCGCTATCGCAAATCCCGATGACGGGCGAAGCCCGCGGACGAACGTCCGCGGGCTTCGGTGCGGTCACTTCAATTCGATCTTGAAATCGTTCGGGTCGCCGTCCTTCACTTCGACGAGGAGGTCGGTGGTCTTCACGTTGTTGTACTTGACCGGAATCGGGGACTTGAATCCGCCCTCGGGTTCGGGGGCGAGGACGCCGGGCTCGGTCTCGACCGCGGAGCTGACCGAGACGAGGACCTTGTACTTGCCGACCGGCGCGCCGTCCTTGTCGCCGTAGGTGGAGAGGACGAAGCTGCCGACGCTGTCGGTCTTGCCGCGGGCGGGGACGGTTTTGCCGTCGTCGAGCGGCATGAAGGTGACGGCGGCGTTATCGAGCGGCTTGCCCTTGTAGGTGACGATGCCGCGGGCGGGAACGGTCTTCTTTTGTTCGAGCGGTTTGGTGTTGCCCGCGCCTCCGCCTCCGCCTCCGCCGCAACCGAGCGCGAGGGCGAGGGAGAAGACGAGGAGGGAGCCGGTGGCCAAGCGGGGACGCATGCGGAATCTCCGGGAGGGGTATCGCGGTACGGGGACGTGGAACGACCCACCGGAAGTGTATTCCGGTGGGTCGGGGGTTGGCAGGGCGCGGCGGGGAATCAGTTGTCGTTGATGGTCTCGCCGCCGGCGCGGGTGCCGAGGGCTCCGAGGACGCCGAAGGGGCTGATGCCGGTCAGGCCGGTACCGTTCGCGTTCGGGTCGCCGGCGTTGATCGCGTCGCGGATGAAGCGCACCGAGCCGTCGCCCATGAGGGCGTTGCAACCGCCGGAGTGGTTGCTGCTCATCGGGTAGAGGCCGTTCTGGGCGTCGTGGGCGTTCCAGGCGCAGGAGACGCTATTCGGCGGGGCGTTGGTGGTGAGGCCGCCGAAGCCCATGCCGCCGTCCGGCCAGCGGACGCCGGCCCAGGTGCCGAGCGTGACGCCGGACCAGGTGCGCGTCGTCGTGTTGTAGAGGGACAGGCACTGGTTCGGGGTGGTGAACCAGGTGCCGGCGTTGTAGCCGGTGAGGGTGCGTTGGATCTGCGCGTTGCCGCGGATCCGTTCGGCCATGGCGATCGTGTTGCTGAGGCCGTCGGTCACTTCGGCGAACTTGTAGCCGTTCCACGGGCCGGGGGCGGCCAGGTGATTTCGGCCGAACATGCCGCGGCCGTTGTTGGTCGGGTTGTTGGTGTGCAGGTCGATCGAGTCGCCGCTGCTGAACATGTAGTTGGTGTGCTTGACGCCGGTGCCGGCCGGCGGGCCGACGTCCGACGGGCAGTAGAAGGTCGGCACGTCGGTGCGGAACGGCGTGTAGAGTCCGCCGACGGTCGAGCTGCCGGCGACGATGTCGGTCGTCGCGTTGTTGACCGGATTGGGGTCCCACGGAGCCGGGCCCATCGGGGCGTACGTCGTGCCGCCGTTGGTGAACGGGCCTGCGATCTGCGTCGCGAGCGCGTTCTGTTCGATGTACGGCAGGAGGTGGATCAGGCCGCTCTTGCGGCCGGTGTAGCCGGTGACGAAGCGGGTTTCGCGCGGCGGCATCGTCTGGAAGACGCCTTCGTAATTGTGCAGGGCCACGCCGAGTTGCTTCAGGTTGTTCGTGCACTTGGCGCGGGCGGCGGCTTCGCGCACCTTCTGGACGGCCGGGAGGAGCAGACCGATCAGGATCGCGATGATCGCGATCACCACCAGCAGCTCGATCAGCGTGAACGCGGACCGCGTACGGCCCGCGCGACGCAGGGAGGAGAGAGACATCTCAGGACTCCGGACAAAAATGAAATGAGAAAAT
The DNA here is from genome assembly GCA_964453375.1 of uncultured Alcaligenaceae bacterium. GTDB lineage: Bacteria > Planctomycetota > Planctomycetia > Gemmatales > Gemmataceae > Limnoglobus. The sequence continues at coordinate 3,744 of CAYVRB010000074.1, read as the reverse complement.
CGTACACCAAAGAATGAGTGTACTCTGAGATGCTACTCAGTTCGGCACTTCAGGAGCAATCGAATTGTCCCGAATACTCATGATTCCTTAATAAATGCCGCCAAGGACCGGGATGCCCAGTCCTGAGAAATGTCCGAATTGTCCGCCGTGGCCCTGACCCACTTCATCCTGAATGAACGATGATCCAGCGGGAACGAAACCCCATTCCCGCTGGATCACAAAGCATTCGACCCCCGAAGGCGACCAAAGTTCCGAGAATTCGGACTATTTTGATTTCGGTTTGGTCGGGAATTCACGGTCGACCCTGCTGGAATCAGTTGTCGACGCGGGTCTCGCCGCCGGCACGCGTACCCATGGCGCCGAGGATACCGTAGGGGCTGATGCCGGTCAGGCCGGTGCCGTTCGCGTTCGGGTTGCCGGTGTCGATCGCTTCGCGGATGAAGCGCACCGAGCCGTCGCCCATGAGGGCGTTGCAACCGCCGGAGTGGTTGCTGCTCATCGGGTAGAGGCCGTTCTGGGCGTCGTGGGCGTTCCAGGCGCACGAGACGCTATTCGGCGGCGCGTTCGTGGTCAGGCCGCCGAAGCCCATGCCGCCGTCCGGCCAACGCACGCCGGCCCAGCCGCCGAGCGCGACGCTGGTAGACCAGGTGCGCGTCGTCGTGTTGTAAAGCGAGAGGCATTGGTTCGGGGTGTTGAACCAGGTGCCGGCGTTGTGGCCGGTGAGGGTGCGTTGGATCTGCGCGTTGCCGCGGATCCGCTCGGCCATGGCGATGGTATTGCTGAGGCCGTCGGTGACTTCGGCGAACTTGTAGCCGTTCCACGGCGAGCCGTTGCCCGCCTGGCTGCGGGCGAACATGCCGCGGCCGTTGTTGGTGGGGTTGTTCGTGTGCAGGTCGATGGAGTCGCCGCTGCTGAACATGTAGTTGGTGTGCTTGACGCCGGTGCCGGCCGGCGGGCCGACGTCGGAGGGGCAGTAGAAGGTCGGCACGTCGGTGCGGAACGGCGTGTAGGTGCCGCCGGCCGTGCCGGAAATCAGCGAAGGCGGCGTAGTCACCGGCGGGGCCGCGGGATCCCACGGCGCGGGACCCCACTCGGCGTAGACCGTCGAGCCGACGGTGAACCGGCTGGCGATCTGATTGGCGAGCGCGTTTTGCTCGATGTACGGCAGGAGGTGGATCAGGCCGCTCTTGCGGCCGGGATAGCCGGTATTGAACCGGGTTTCGCGCGGCGGCAAGAACTGCGTCACACCTTCGTAGTTGTGCAGGGCGACGCCCATCTGCTTCAGGTTGTTCGTGCACTTGGCGCGGGCGGCGGCTTCGCGGACCTTCTGGACGGCGGGGAGGAGCAGGCCGATCAGGATCGCGATGATGGCGATCACCACCAGCAGCTCGATGAGCGTGAACGCCGCGCGGGAGCGCGCCGCGCGTTGGAGAGAGAATCGGGCCATGGATGAACCCTCGAAATGAAAAGTGATGCGAGGGGAAAATGAGTGAGTAACTCATTAAACCCTCATTCATTAAACTCTCATAGAATAATCGACGCGCGCGATCCCCCGCAATGGAAAAAATGAAAATATTCCCATTTTTCGGAACTTCATCGGACGATGGGTGTTCCCGCGTTCCGACGGTTTCAATGGAAAACGAAGCGACGTCCGATGACGGATCCCAGCGAATCGCCGGAACCGTCACGAACCCATGAAAAATGAAGGGCTGATTTCAGGCGAGCAGTTCGCGAATCACGTGCCCGTGCACGTCGGTCAGGCGGCGGTCGATGCCGTTGTGGCGCACGGTCAGCTTCGTATGATCGATCCCCAGCAGGTGCAGCACCGTCGCGTGGATGTCGTAGACCTCCGTCGGTTTTTTCCGGTCCGCCGGCTTGTAGCCGAAGTCGTCGCTGGGGCCATGCGAGACGCCGCCTTTGACGCCGCCGCCGGCGAGCCAGTTGGTGAAGCAGTACGGATTGTGGTCCCGGCCCTTGCCCCCCTGCGAGCTGGGCATCCGGCCGAACTCCGTCGTCCAGAGCACGATCGTGTCGTCCAGCAGGCCTCGCCGCTTGAGGTCGGCGATCAAGGCCGCCGCGCCGCGGGCCATGCCGTGCGCGAGCGGGCCGTGGTCGCGCTTCACGTCCTCGTGGCTGTCCCAGTTGCGGCGGGGGAAGCCGTTGTCGTTGCCGCTCCAGATTTGCACGAAGCGCACGCCGCGCTCCAGGAGCCTACGCGCGACGAGGCACTTGCGGCCAAAGTAATCCGTCTCCTCGATCGGGTTGATCTCCTTGTCGAACGTCCCCTTCCCGTGGTCGAGGCCGTAGAGCGCGAGCGTCTCCTTCGTCTCCTTCGAGAGGTCGAGCGCCTCCGGCGCGGCGAGCTGCATCTTCGCGGCCAGTTCATAGCTCTTGATCCGCGCCTCCAGCCGGTCGTCGCCGGCGCGGCTCGCGGCGTGCTCCCGGTTCAGCTTCGCGAGCAATCCTTGCCCGGCCGCGTCGCCGTCCTTCGTCACGAACCCGGCGCGGTCGTCGGCGAACAGGTCCTCGATCGGAACCTTCGCGCCGGGATAGATCGCGGTGCCGGAGTGCTGCGACGGCAGGAACGCCGAGTCCCAGTTTTTGGTGCCGTTGGACGCGAGGCCGCGGTGGTCGGGCAGGACGACGAAGGTCGGCAGGTTCTCGTTGAGCGAGCCGAGGCCGTAGCTGGCCCAGCATCCCATGCCGGGGAAGCCGGGGCGGTTGAAGCCGGTGGATTGCAGCAGCGTACCTTGGCTGTGGACGCCGGTCTTGCCGACCATGTTGTGAACGAACGCGATTTCGTCGACGACGGCGCCGAGCGGCGCGACCGGCTCGCCGAGCATTCGACCGGTCTTGCCGTAAGCCTTGAAGTCCCAGACCGGGCGCAGCCACGGACCGAGGCCGTTCTGGAACGCCTCGACGTGTTCGCCGAAGTTCGCCTCCTGGCCGTGGCGCTTGACGAGTTCCGGCTTGAAGTCGAACAGGTCGACGTGGCTCGCGCCGCCGGCCATGAAGAGCTGGACGACGCGCTTGGCTTTCGCCGGGTGGTGCGTGGCCGCCGTGCCAAGCATCGACGCGAGGGCGATCCCGCCGAGGCCGCCGCCGGAGTGGACGAGGAAGTCGCGACGGTTCACTGTGAGACCTCGATCGCCGATGGGGTGCGAAAGCGTTCCGGCCGCGGCTTGCCGGTGATTCGTTCGTAGGACTCCCATACTTTCTCGTTCCAGTTGATTCGCTTCCGCACGTTTTTGATGCCGGAGCCGTCCATCGTCATGGCGTTGACGAACGCGATGGTCATCTTGCGGATTTCGGTGCCCTCCTGGAACAGTTCGCCGTATTCCTCGCGCGTCACGTATTCGCGGTCGTAGGCGACGGTCAGGTGGGATTGAGTTTCGTTGAGGCTGCCCAGCGCGTACCCGAGGAACAGGACGAATTCCCCTTGCGTGCCTCGGCCGAATCCTTCGGCGATATTCGCCATGACGGACGCGCTGGAATCGTTGATCTGGGCGACGAGTCGACGATCGGCCTTGAAGGCGGGCCGGCGGGTGAGGAGGTAGATGGCTTTCGACCATTTCCGCGCCCGTTGCCAGATGAGCAGTTCGGAGAAGGTCTTGGCGGCCATTGCGGGTCTCCGGTTGAAATGTCAGGCAACTGCGGAGTACCGGGTACCGAGTACCGGGTACCGAGTACCGAGTGCCGAGTGCCGAGTGCCGAGTGCCGAGTGCCGAGTGCCGAGTGCCGAGT
>CAYVRB010000073.1:0-22095 GCA_964453375.1 uncultured Alcaligenaceae bacterium | reverse complement strand
CCGGAGTAGCGGATGCCGCCGTCGGCGATCACGGGGACGCCGGTGCCCTTGAGGCCGCGCACGGCGTTCTCGATGGCCGAGATCTGCGGCACGCCCACGCCCGAAACGATCCGCGTCGTGCAGATCGAGCCGGGCCCGATGCCCGCCTTCACGCCGTCGGCGCCCGCCTCCGCGAGCGCCTTCGCCCCCGCCTCCGTCGCGATGTTCCCCGCGATCACGTCGATCGCGTGCCGCTTCTTCAGCTCCCGCACCGTCTCGATCACGTTGCGGGAATGGCCGTGGGCGGAATCGACCACCAACACGTCTACGCCGGCGGCGATGAGCGATTGGGCGCGCTCGAAATCCAGCACGCCGATCGCCGCCCCGACCCGCAGCCGCCCGCGCGAATCCTTGCACGCGTTCGGGAAGTTCTGCGCCTTGTCGATGTCCTTGATCGTGATCAACCCCTTCAGCCGGTATTCATCGTCCACGAGGAGCAGTTTCTCCACCTTATTTTTTGTCAAGGTGCGCTCGGCGTGGTCGAGTGTGGGGACTTCGCCGTCCGCGACGACTGCGGTGACCAGGTTCTCCTTGGTCATCACCTCCGAGAGCTTCTGCTCGTTGTCGCCGAGGAACTTCAGGTCGCGCCGCGTGAGAATGCCTTTGAGGTAGCCGTTGACCGTGATCGGCACGCCGCTGATGTGGTGCTGCTCCATGATCCGCCGCGCCTTGCCGACGGTCTCGTCGGGCGAGAGCGTGACCGGGTCGGTAATGACGCCGTTCTCGGAGCGCTTGACCTTGTCGACTTCGCGCGTCTGGTTGGCGATCGAGAGGTTCTTGTGGATGATGCCGATGCCGCCGTCCTGCGCCAGCGCGATGGCCAGTTCGCTCTCGGTGACGGTGTCCATCGGGGACGACAGGATCGGAATGTTCAAGCGGACGTTGCGCGTCAATTGGGTGCGGACGTCCACGTCCTTGGGCACGACGTCGCTGTAGCCCGGTTCGAGCAAAACGTCGTCGAAGGTGATTCCCTGATAGGCAATGCGATCCGCCATGGCCCCGCTCCGTATGTGTGGAGGCCAATTATATCGAGCCGCCCCTTTGTCCGTTCGCGGTCCGGTCCGATAAAATGCGCCGACCGGAGGGATGGCCGAGCGGTTGATGGCAGTGCTCTTGAAAAGCACCGTGGGGTCACAGCCACCGTGGGTTCGAATCCCACTCCCTCCGCTGACTATCACATCGGGATTTCCTTCGCCGTCCGCATCTCGGATTTGCCCGCGGCCGCGACGGCGTATTGGAAGCCGGTCTTCGGCGTGCAGGCGGCGCCCACGTCCCCCTTCGGACTCAGCGCCAGGAACGCGACGCGCGCGGTGTGCACGCCGCGCCGCGCCGCCGACGCGTGGACGCGCTTGCACGCCAGCTCGCACGCTTCCTGCGGCGACTTCCCCTCCCGCATCTTCTCGACGATGAAGTGGCTGCCCGCGATCCGAATGATCTCCTCGCCCACGCCGGTGGCCCCCGCCGCGCCGGCCTCGTTGTCCACGTACAGCCCCGCCCCGATGATCGGCGAATCCCCCACGCGGCCCGGCGCCTTGTACGCCAGGCCCGACGTCGTGCAGACGCCGCCGAGGTTGCCGGCCTTGTCGAGCCCGATCACCGTCACCGTGTCGTGGTTGCGCTCGTCGATGTTGATGTCCTGCGGCTCCGGGGCGTTATTCCGCGCCGGCTTCTTCTCGTTGTCGGGGTGCTTCTCGAACCACTCGCGAAGCCCTTCGACGGTGTGCGGCATCTCGAGCTTGAACCCCTGCTCGAGCGCGAACCACTTCGCCCCTTCGCCCACAAGCAGGATGTGCGGCGTCTTTTCCATGACGCGCCGGGCGACGGCCGACGCGCTGCGGATGTGCTCCAGTCCCGCGACGGCGCCGCACGCAAGGGTCTTGCCGTCCATCACGCACGAATCGAGCGTCAGCCGGCCGATCCGGTCCGGCAGGCTGCCGAAGCCGACGGAGCGGACGGTCTTATCGCTCTCGACCGCCTGCGCCCCGGCGATGACGGCGTCGAGCGCCGCCTTTCCGGCGGCGAGTTGCGGACCGGCGAGGTCCGTGGCGATCTTGCCGAACGGCCACGTGGCGATGACGACTGGCTCGGCCATGACGATGGACCCCGGGAAGTGGTGAGGGGATTATCCTAGAGAATGAACCGTTTTCCATTTTTCGTTTCTCGTTTTGCATTGGTAAGACATGGTCCGATCAACTCAAAACGAGAAACGAAAAACTCAAAACGATCAATCCGTATTGAGTAGTTCCACGGCCGCGTCGCAGTTCGCGAGTAGTTGCGTGCGCCACTTTTCCTCGGAGTCGTTCGCTCGCGCCGTCCATTCTCGAAGTCGATCGATCTGTTCGACGAGCACGCGCACCGATCTCGGATCGCGACGCGGTGGTCCGATCCAGACCGGCGACGAATGCGCGAACCGATCGCGGCCGATGCAGCGGATCGCGATCCAACTCGCACTCGGCTTCGGCGCGTCGATCTCCGCGAGATGTCGGCCGGCCGACTCCCATGGAGCCGCGGACGCGACCGGCACGCCGTCCGCGAGCAATTCCAGCTTCTCGAACGGCGTGAAACTCGAAGCGTGAGCGGCGACCGCGTCGCCGACGGTCAATTCCAAATGCGGTCCATTCGTCACAAACGTCTTCCCCGCCCGCACCGCCTCGATCCAACTCGCGAAGGACCGCTTCCATTCCGGTCCGAGCTTCGCCATCGTCCGCATCGCTCCGAGCGGCACGCGATTCGAGTCCTTCCCGCTCGCGCCGACCAACGGCAAGCGCACGCCGGCGTTCAGCAGGTGGTAATACCAGGGCAGCACTGGCGACTTCGGCGACGGCGTCAGCTCGAACGCGTCCACATTCCCCAGGATCGCCGCCACGAGCGCCTCGCCGCCCTCCGGCTGGAACGGGTTCGCCCAGACGACGAGGCCGTTCTTGCGATGGCACTGGTTGCACCAATCCATCAGAGACCAATCGTCGGTGCCGAAAGGCTCGCCGAACGCGAGCGGGAAGATTGGCCGGTGCGAATTCAGCAGGCTCAGGCTGCCGAGGTACGGGTGCGAATTGAACGTGTTGACCGCGACCAACGGCTCGCCATCGAACGCTGTCGCTTGCCCGGTGAATTCGATCATCCCCGGCAAGGATGCGTGCGTGTTGCCGTCGTTCGCAAGGTGATGGTGGACCTTGGCGAGGATGTTGACGACGTCCAGCCCCTCGGCCGCGGCTTCGAGCTTCGCAGCGTGGGGCGAGAGGAAGTGTGCGCGGGCGTCGCCGCCCATCCAGCGATCGCCGGCCGTCGTTGGCCAAGTCTGGATAACAAGTCGGATCGCCATCTGGCCGGGGCCGAGCGTGATCGTCTCGTCGATCGGCCGGTAGTCGATTCCCTTAGAAACGCGGATACGGAGAGGAACGCCGGCGGGCAAGCGAACCTCGCAGGATCCGTCGATGTAACAGGAATTCTCGCGGCCATGGCGCAGGTGGCCGCCGACGTCCTCGCCGACGCCGCAGGCGAACTCCGCGAGACGGCCGAGCGGCGCATACGATTCGCCGTTCGGCCCCGCGATCGCGAGGCGCACCTGCGTCGGCTGGTTCGAGGCGGCATCGTTGACGCGGAAGTGGACGGCGAGCATTACTTCAAGCCTTGCAGCCAGGCGGCCGTCGTTTGCGCGACCTCGGCCATCTGTTTGGGATCGACCTTGTCGGGCGTGTCGGAGAGCTTGTGCCAGTGCTTCTCGTAGCCGTCGAAGTCGATGATGTCGATGGTGGGGATGCCGGCGCGGTGGAGCGCGACGTGGTCGTCCTGGATCGCGCGGCCGACGGCGTTGACGAACGCCGGCGAACGCCGATCGAGCGCGACCTTCCAGAACTGCGACGCCAGCTTGTCCGACTTCTCCCACGAGTTCCCTTCGACCTCGAACTTCGCGCCGCGGTGGGCGAAGAGGTCGTACAGGACGGCCGCCTCGTATTGGAACTTCCGCGTCGCCTTCGTCGAAACGTATTGCTCGGCGAAATGGTCGGACCCGAAGAAGAACCGATCGGCCGGCTGCGAACCGAAGGCGTCCTTCTCGAAGATGTACTCCTCGCCATCGAAGCAGACGAAATCGACGCCGACGACGGCGGACAGGTCCTTGGCGTGGTGCGCCAGCTCCATGAACATCGCGACGCCGCTGGTGCCGTCGTTGGCGCTGAGGAAGGGCTTGCGCCAGTCGTTGCGGTTGAACTCCTCGTGCGCGATCGGCCGCGTGTCGTAGTGGGAGCAGAGAATGACGCGGCGCGTCCGCTCCGGGTACCACGAAGCGACGAGGTTCGTCATCTTCGCCTTCTCGCGCCGGCTGTACTGCTTGGCCTCGAAGTCCTGGCGCGTCACGGTGGCGCCGTGCGCCTCGAAGTGTTTGGTCAGCAGTTCGATCTGCTTCGCCATGCCGTCGGTGGCGCTCACGCGCGGGCCGAGGTCGCAGAGTTGCTTGAGGTACTTGTGGGCGCGCTCGGCGTCGAAAGGAACGATCTCGGTGCCGCCGCGAGTTTCGCCGAACTTGTCGCGCTTCGGCGGCTTGTCCTGCGCCTGGCCGCTTTCCCACGGTTTCCAGAGGAAGAAGGCCGCGGCCGCGCCGATCAGGACGGCGGCCGCCAGCGGTTGCGCGAACTTCGCCATGGTCCGAGGCTCCGGGGGCTATTCCCGATTCTATCGGACCCGAAGGCGCGTCACTTCTGCAAGATCAGTTTGCCGCGGCGGGTGATGCGGAGGCGGTAGCGTTCGCCGTCGTGCTCGATGACGATTTCGCGGTGGTCGCCGAAGAGATTCTTGGTATCGACGACGGGCGCGGGGGCCGCGGCGGGATCGGCCGCGTCGTCGTCGTCCGGTCTTTTTTCGTCGGTCATCGCCGTCCCCAATTGAGACGAAATATCCGGGAATCGCGGTCCGTTCGTCGCTCCGCCGGCGAATCCGCACAGAATCGCGGCGAATTTTCGATCCACGATATTGACTCTATTTGGAGTGCGTCTAGAGTACAGGTGTCTTGTTGAGATTTTGTCGCAATAAGATCGCAGCAGGACGAGCACGCTCCGCCACCGCCCGGGACCGCGGGATTCCCCTCCCGCTCACCTTCCGTCGCAACGCGGCTCACATCCGTGATCCCCGTGTCCCCCGGAGGGTGCCATGCGCACTCGAATTGCTCGTCGAGCGTTCACGCTGATCGAATTGCTGGTCGTCATCGCCATCATCGCGATCCTCATCGGGCTGCTCCTGCCCGCGGTCCAGAAGGTTCGCGAGGCGGCGTCGCGAGCCAAGTGCCAAAACAATCTGAAGCAGATGATCCTCGCCATCCACAATTTCGAGTCGGCCGAGGGGAAGTTTCCGCCGGGGGCAATGTACCCTGCGCCGTCGGCGTCCGTTTCCTTTTCCTACCTCGCTCGTTTCCTGCCATATCTCGAACAGGAGAATCTCCAACGGCTGTTCAATTATTCGTTGCCGTACAGCAACGCCGCGAACAAGCCCGGTGCGAGCGTCCGCGTGAACACGTTCATCTGCCCGAGTGAAATCAACCCTCGACAGCGCGTGGATTCCAGCGGTTCACCGGAACACTACTCGCTCAACTATGCCGGCAATTTCGGTACCTGGCTAGTTTTCAATCCCGCGACGCTCCAGACCGGCGACGGCGCGTGGGGCGTCAACCGCCAATTTCGCGTGGCCGATTTCGTGGACGGGTTGAGCAATACGCTCGGCATGTCGGACGTTCGGTCCAACACCCCCTACCAGCGCAACAACAACGCCGCCGCCGCCATGATCGTTCCGCCGACGACCGCCGCCGAAGTAAAGTCACTCGTCGAAGCGAGCGGTGGCGACGCCTTCAATGCCGATAGTGGCCACACGGAGTGGGTGGACGCCCGGGCGCACCAGACCGGATTCACCACCGTACTCCCTCCAAACACGAACGTTGCCGTCGTCAAGAACGGCACAACATACCAACACGCGGATTTCAACAACCAGCGCGAAGGCTCGCACGCCACGAACATCTGCTACGCCGCGATCACGGCGCGCAGCTTCCACAGCGGCGGCGTGAACGTCGCGCTCATGGACGGGTCGGTGCGATTCGTGCGCGATACTCTGGACCTCGCCACCTGGCGGGCGCTCGGCACGCGCGCCGGCGGCGAAACGATCGGAGACTACTGATGGACGACGCGATTCCCCGGCCGGCCCGGCCGGCGGCAACCCGCGCGATGCAGGCGATCCGTCGCCTGCATCTTTATTTCGGATTGCTACTGTTCCCGTGGGCGATCCTCTACGGCGTCACGGCGTTCCTCTTCAACCACCCCACCGCGTTCGCGGACGCCCCGACCGCCACCTTCGGCGCCGACGCCCTCGCCGGCACGCCGTTCGAGCGGCGGCCCAGCGCGAAGGAACTGGCGGAGGCGGCGCTCGCGACGCTGAACGAGAAACAGAAGCCGGCGACGCCCTACGCGCTCGCCGGCGACGCGAAGTTCACGCGCGAGTTCGCCTTCGCCACCGTGAAGGCGGAGGGTCAGATCGTGAGCGTGCTCGTGGACGTGAAGTCCGGCGCCGGCACCGTCCGCAGCCAAGCGACGCGCGAGCGGAACGACCCGGAGCCGGCGCCGTTCGCCCCGGCGCGGAGTTCCACGCCGCGCGGCGGCGCCCCGAAGCCGTCCGCCGGCGGTCTACCGCTTGAACCGTCGATCGCCGAGGCGATCAAGGCCAGCGTGCCGACGATCCTCGAACGCACCGGCTTCCCGTCCGGCGACGTGACCGTCACGAGCGTGCCGGACGTGCAGTTCCCGGTCCTCGCCGACGGCCGCGTCTGGATGGCGACCTACAACCCGATGACGGGTGCCGTGACCGGCACGGCCGCGGACGCGAAGCCCGAAACCGAACTCGGCTGGCGGCGCTTCCTCCTGCGCCTCCACACCGCGCACGGCTACCCCGGCGAGGCGAACGCCCGCTGGTTCTGGGCCGCGATCGTGGACGCCACGGCGTTCGTGATGTGTTTCTGGGGCCTGTCGGGCCTCGCGATGTGGTGGCAGCTCAAGGCACAGCGCCGGATTGGTTTCGTCCTGCTCGCCGCCAGCGCGATCGCCGCGACGGCGCTCGGCATCGCGATGCGCGCCGCGATCGCGGGTTGAGTCATTTCCGCATCGGCGGGAGGAACTGGGTCACGTCCAGTCCGTCCTTGCCGAGGTGGTGGTCGAGCAGGTCGATCCGGCCGCGGTTCTTCAGTCCCAGCAGCACGCGGCCCATTTCGTCCCACCAGATCGCGTCGAGGACGGCGGGATTGGCGACCTTCAGCTTGCGATACTGTTCGAGCCGGGCGCGGAAGGCCGCCGCGTCCGCCTTGGCCATGCCTTCGCGTTCGATCCGGTAGGCTTCGCCCTGGCGTTCGAGGCGGAACTTCGCCGCGGCGGCGTCGCGCCGGCGGGCGGCGGCGTCCTGCCGGGCCTGGTTCTCGCGCGTGCTCATCCCGGCCTGGGCGCGGTTGACCTGCTCGAAGGCGTCGCGCACTTCGGAGGGCGGGGCGAGGAAATCCACGCTGATGCGCTGAACGGCGACGCCGAGTCGATGCGGCGCGAGCCGGCCCGCGAGCCGATCGAGCGCCCAGCGCGGGAACTCCGCGCGGGCGGTCAGGAGCGCATCGTCGACGGCCGCGGCGCCGAACCACTCGGCCGCCATCGCCTCGACTTCGCGGCCGAGCACGAGTTCCGCGGCGTCGCCGTTCGTCAGGAAATCGTCCAGCCCGGCGTCCGTCTCGTCGACGGCGTATTCGACGACGAACTGCGCGTTCGCGAGGTTCTGGTCGCCGGTGAGGTACTGGCCGGCGGCGCCGTCGAGATCGGGCGAAGCGCCGATGGTCAACTGGCGCACCGTGCGCACGGCGATGCGGTCGACGCGATCGACGCCCCACGGCAGGCCGATCCACAGCCCCGGCCCCGGCCGCGCGACGACGCGCCCGAACCGCCGCACGACGCCGCGCTCCTCGGGGCGGATCTGCGCGATCCCGGTGGCGAGGTACGCGAGGAGCAGGAACAAAATGACGAATCGCGTCCGCGTCATTTCTTGTCGACCCCCGGCGGCGACAGGAGCAGATCGAAGAGCGGATGCTTGCTGGAGAGCAGCAGCACGTCCCGCGTTTCGTTGAGCAGCGTCTGGTACGTCTTGAGTTTCTGAAGGAACTCGTAGAACTTCGGATCGAGCGCGTGCGCCTCGTTGCGGATCCGGTCGGCGTCGACGTCGGCCTGGCCCTCGATCGCCTGCTTCCGCGCGCGGGCCTCGGACTCGGTGGTGCGTGCCTCCTTCTCGGCGGCGCTCGCGATGTCGGCGGCGCGCTGGCGACCCTCGCTCTCGTAGTCGGCCACCTTGCGCGCCCGCTCGCTGCGGATCCGCTCGGCGATGCTCGCCCGCACCGCTTCCGGGAAGCCGAAGCGGCGCAGTCGAAGATCCACGATCTCGATGCCGTACTCCTCCCGCACCTTGCCGAGCAGATCGTCCTCCAGCAGCTTCGCGCGCAGCTTGCGGGACCGTTCCTCGATGGCGGCGGGGTCCGCGACGGCGACGAGGTCGTCCAGCGGCAGCGTGCCGATGATGGCGGCGAGCTTGCCGTTGACGCGCGGCGCGAGGATGCGGCGCGCCGCCTCCGGCGAGCCGACGGTGCGCGTGAACCGGTCCGCCGCCGCCGCGTCCGGCACGCGCCACGCCACGAAGGCGTCGACGGCGATCGTCTTGTCCACGGTCCGCGAGGCGAGGTCCCGCGTGAGCGATTCGACGGCCGGCAGGTCGAACGCCTGAACGCGGCGGTCGATGCGCCGGACCGAATCGATCGGCCAGGGGAGTTTGAAATGCAGGCCGGCGTCGGACGCGCCGTCGAGCGTCGCGATCGGTTCGCCGAACCGCGTGACGTAGGCGAACTCGGCCACGTCGACCGCGTGGAACGCGGAGCGCAGCCAGAACAGCAGGACGAGGGGCACGAGCCAGCGGAGCTTTCTCACGGGTCTTTCTCCGGGGGTCGCAGGAGGGCCGGGGGAATCTTGAAGCCGTCGGGATCGGCGACGAAGAGATGCCGCTTGCCGGGGAGCTCGGCGGAGTCGATCAGGATTTTGTCGCGGGCGGCGAGCACGCCGGAGATCGCGGCGAGTCCGAGTCGGAATTCCGAGAGCGAGCGGCGCGTGGCGATCATGCCTGCGCGTCGTCGATCGAGTTCCAGCACCACCGAGGCGCGGTCCGCCCCGCCGCGCACGCGCGCATCCAATTCGGTTTTCAATTCATTTTCTTCCGCTTCCGTGAGCGTTGTCCGGGCGCGGTGCCACGCGAGGAAGCCGTCGCGATCCGCCGCCGCGTCCGCGACTTTGCGCGCGGCCTCGGCCTCGGCCTGCCGCACGATCCGCAGCGCGTCCTCCGCCGCCCGACGCTTCAACCGCAGCGCGTCCGCCGTCGCTTCGTTCACCGTGCGATCCCGCTTCTGGATCGCCTCGGCGACGGCGTGGTACGACGCGACGACTTCCTGCGGCGGATGCAGGTCGTGCAGCGTCAGCCCGTCCAGCCGGATTCCGAACTTTTGGGAGTCCAGCTCCGAGACTCGTGCCTTCAATCGCTCGAACGCCAGCGATTCCAGGGAGGAACGGCGTGTGGTGAGCAGGTCGAGGAACGCTTCGCCGGCGACGAGTTCGCGGAAGACCGCTTCGGCGAGCGAACCGAGCAACGCGTTCGGTTCGCGCAGGACGAACCGGAAACGCTCGGCGTCGACGATCGAATAGCGCACGGTGGCGAGGACCTCGACGAGGTTTCCGTCGCCGGTGACCATCAGCGATTCGTCGGTGACGCGGGCGATGTCGTCCGAATGGCCGCTGGACCAGGTCTGATCGCGGTCGGCGAGGCCGGGCAGGTTCGCCCGGCGCAGCCGTCGTTGTTCCTCGCGCGCTTGGGCGAGTTGGAGCAGGCGGTCGTCGGAGACGCGTCGGAAGCCGATCTCGACGGTGCGGACTTCGCCCGGCCGCAGCGCGTCCACGGTTTCAATGGGCCAAGGCCAGCGGACGTGCAGGCCCGGCGTGAGCACGCCTTTCGCGGCGCCGAATCGCTGCACGACGCCGACCTGATCGGCGTCGATACGCGTCAGGCCGCCGGCGAGCCAGCCGAACGCGCCGACGACAATCGTTCCCGCGATCAGCCGACGGCGATGGCGCGCGGCCCAATGGAATAAATCGTCGAGATGGACGGTGTTCAGCCAGCGGTCGAGTGAACGGTACGACTCGCGCACTCCGACCAGCGTGCGGTTCGTCGAACTGCGCTCGAACGCCAGCAGCCGCATCGAATTCAACAGGACGAGCAGCGATCCGAGCTGGTGGTAAATCGCGCCGGCGAGCGGGGCCTTTTCGTACAAGTCGGGGGTGGTGGCGAAGAGCGGCCAGAGCAGGCCGGCGACGACGATGCCGACGATGTTGACGCCGAACCCAAACCAGAGGATGTTCTGGCGGATGACGCGGACCGTCTCGCGGCTGAGGCGCACGAGGAGCGGCAGCGTGCGCAGCGGTTCGCCGAGCAGGACGATGTCGCCGGCCTCGGCGGCGATCTCGGTGCCGGAACCGACGGCGATTCCCACCGCGGCCTTTGCGAGGGCGGGGGCGTCGTTGACGCCGTCGCCGACGAACGCGGCGTTCGGCGGCAAGCGGTCCATTTTGTCGGCCGGCATTAGTTCGGCATGGACGGCTGCGAAGGGCAGATCGCGGGCGATGTGCCGCGCCGCGGCCGGCCGGTCGCCGGTGAGCAGCATGAGCGTCAATCCATTCTCAGCGAGTTCGTCCAGCACGCCGATCGCTTCGGGTCGGAGCGTATCGCGGGCGCCGATGGCGCCGAGGACGACGGCGTCGCGCGCGGCGAAGAGGATCGTCTGCCCGGTGCCATCGAGTCGGGCCGCGATGGCCTCGTGTTCCGGGGAAATCGCGATCCCTTGTTCCGCGAGGTGGCGGGCCGTGCCGAGGAGGATCGTGCGGCCCTCGACGGTCGCCCGAACGCCCGCGCCGGGTTCGGCGCGGAAGTCTTCCACGTCCGGCATTGCCAGGCCGCGTTCCTCCGCCGCCGCGACGATCGCCTTGGCGATCGGGTGCTCGCTCTTGCGTTCCACGGCGGCGGCGAGCGCCAACAATTCGTCCGTGGGCATTGCGCCGATCGGGACCACGTCGCCGACGGCAAGGCGGCCCTCGGTGAGCGTGCCGGTTTTGTCGAAAGCGATCGCGGTCACGCCGGCGAGGCGTTCGAGCGCGGCGCCGCCCTTAAGCAAGACGCCGGTGCCGGCGAGCCGGCCGATCGCGGCGATCACGGCCGCCGGCGTGGCGAGCACGAGCGCGCACGGGCACGCCACCACGAGCACCGCGAGCGTCGGGTACGCGGCCATCCGCGACGCGGCGGCGAACGAGACCGGCCGCTCCGCCGTGCGCCCGCTCCACTGATAGCCGACGTTGAGCGCGAACGTGAGCGCGGCCAATCCGAGGACGACGGGCAGGAAGCGCCGCGCGAGCCGATCCGCGTGGCGTTCGAGCGGCGCCTTGTCGCGCAGGGCCTGGCCGGTGAGTTCGATCACCTGCCCCGCGAGCGTCTGCTTCGCCACTTTGCGGGCGTCGATCACGAGCGATCCGTCGCGGTTCACGCCGCCCGCCAGCACGGCGTCGCCGGGGCCGACCTCGCGCGGCAGGCTCTCGCCGGTGAGCGCCGCGACCTCCATCGACGATCGACCTTCGATCACGACGCCGTCGACCGGCACCTTGCCGCCGGGCTTCACGACGACGCGATCGCCGACGACGAGGTCGGCCGAGTTCACGCGGACTTCCTGCCCGTCGCGCAGCACCCAGGTCCGCGTCGGGAACAGTTCGGCGAGCTTATGCAAGACGTTCCGCGTGCGGTCGAACGTGAACGCTTCCAGGCACTCACCGACGAGGCCGATGACGACGACTTCGGCGGCGACGAGCGGCTCGCCGACGAGGATCGCCGCGATGCACGCGAGCGCGACGGCGAAATCGGCGCCGATGCGGCCTTCGGCCGCGCTTTCGAGCGACGTGTACAGGACGCGGGCGCCGCCGATCACGGCCGCGACGAGCGCGAAGCGATAGCCGGCGATCTCGCGCGACGCGAGCGTCGGCAACTCGACGCCGAACGACCCCGCGATCCAGCCCGCCAGCGGCGGCCAGAGATCGAGCGCCAGCAACGCCACCACGAACGCCGCGAGGGCGTACAGCCCCAGGTTCGAGCGGCGCTCGAACGGCTCGACGGCGGGATCGAATTCGCGATGCATGGTCGCCGGGATCGCACGGTGCGGGGCGGTCATCTTATCCGATTCGGGCGGCCCGCGCCGATTTCGCTACACTGCCCGCACGACCTCGCGGGAGCGGCCGATGCGCAACGAACTGCCGCCGGAACTGCTCGAAACGATCGCCCGGCACTGGGGCTTCCGCGAACTGCGCCCCCTCCAGACCGACGCGATGCGCGCCGCCCTCGCCGGCCGCGATTCGCTCGTCGTCCTCCCCACCGGCGGCGGCAAATCGCTCTGCTACCAGGCCCCGGCCCTCGTCCGCGGCGGGATCACCGTCGTCGTCTCCCCGCTCATCGCCCTCATGAAGGATCAGGTGGACGGCCTCGCGCGCAACGGCGTGGCCGCCGTGCGCCTCGACAGCTCGCTCACCACCGACCAGTGGAACGCCGCCATCGCCGCCATCCGCTCCGGCGAAACGCGGCTCGCGTTCGTCTCGCCGGAGCGGCTCGTCAACACCGCGACGCACCAACTGCTGCTCGCCGCCGGGGCGAACGCCATCGCCATCGACGAGGCGCACTGCATCTCGCAGTGGGGACACGATTTCCGGCCCGAATACCGGATGCTCGCGCGGCTGCGCGAGTTCTTCCCCGGCGCCGCGGTGCACGCCTTCACGGCCACGGCCACGCAACAGGTCCGCGCCGACATCGCGTCGCAACTGAACCTTCGCGATCCCGAAATCCTCGTCGGGAACTTCGACCGGCCGAACCTCGCGTACCGCGTGCTGCCGCAGACGGATGTCGTCGCGCAGATCCGCGAGGTGCTCGATCGCCGCCGGAACGAAGCCGGCATCGTCTACTGCCTGCGCCGCGCCGACGTGGACGCGACGACGGACGCCCTGCGCCATGCGAAGTACAAGGCGGTGCCGTACCACGCCGGCATGTCGCCGGAGGATCGGAAGCGCTCGCACGACGCCTTCGCGGACGAATCGGCGGACATCGTGGTGGCGACGATCGCGTTCGGCATGGGGATCGATCGCTCGAACGTGCGGTTCGTGATCCACGCCTGCGTTCCGCAATCGATCGAGCACTACCAGCAGGAGACGGGCCGCGCCGGACGCGACGGGCTGCCGAGCGAGTGCGTGTTGCTCTTCTCGCTGGCGGACGTGATGGCGCTCAAGCGCATCAAGGAGAAGTCGGCCGCCGAGGCGAACGTGTCGCCGGAACAGCTCCAGGCCACGAAGCAGCAGCTCGAGAAGATGGCGCTCTACGCGAGCGGCGCCGTCTGCCGGCACCGCGCGCTCGTGAACCACTTCGGCCAGGCGTACGACAAGCCGAACTGCGGGGCGTGCGATATCTGCCTCGGCGACACGGAGGACGTGCCGGAGGCGACCTTGCTCGCGCAGAAGATCCTGTCGTGCGTGGCGCGCGTGAAGGAGGGCTTCGGCGCGAACCACGTGATCGACGTGCTGCGCGGCGCCGGCACGGAGTCGATCCGCTCGCGCGGGCACGACGCGCTCAGTACGTACGGGCTCTTGAAAACGATGGAGAAGCCGGAGCTTCGCGATTACATTTTTCAACTTGTCGGCCAGGGGGCGCTCGCGCAGTCGGAAGGGCAGTATCCGGTCTTGAAGCTGACGCCGGCGTCGTGGGCGATCATGAAGGGCCAGCAAACGGTGAAACTGATCCAGCGATCGAAACCGTCGGCGGCGAAGCCGGACAAGGGCACGCTCCCGGCCGACAGCGACCCGGAACTCTTCGAACTGCTGCGCCAGTTGCGGAGGCAGCACGCGATGCGATTGGGCGTGCCGCCGTATCAGATCTTCACCGACGCGACGCTCGCGGAATTCGCGCGGAGTCGGCCGACGTCGCCGGAGCGCATGCGGCTCGTCAGCGGCGTCGGCGACGTGAAGCTCCGCGACTTCGGCGACGCGTTCCTCAAGGCGATCGCCAGCTTCGCGCGCGAACGCGGACTGACGACCGATCTGTCACCGTCGCGCGATCCGCGCCCGTCGCCCCCGCCACCGACGAAGCTCACGGCCGCGAAGCAGATGTCGTTCGCGCTCTTCCGCGACGGCGCGGCAATCGAGGACGTACTGCACCGCACGAAGCTCACGCGCGCCACGATCGCGGACCACCTGGCGGAATATATCCTGCGGGAGAAGCCGGAATCGATCTTCCACTGGGTGCCGGAGGCGGTGTGCGAGCGGGTGGCCGCCGCGGCGGAGCAGCACGGCACGGGCCGACTGAAGCCGATCTTTCTGGCGCTCAACGAGGAAGTGGACTACGAATCGATCCGCGCCGTGGTCGCGTTCCTGGAATCGCGGAAACCGTCGTAAATCGGCTCCCGACGATCTCTCATCAATTCTTCCCTGTCATTTCCCGGGGCCGGCGGGAACCATGAGATGAGCGGCGCGATCGCCGCCGGGAGTGGTCCGTGAGCCGAACGCACCTGCAAACGATCCTGCGCCACGCCACCGCGCTCGCGGCCGACCCGGAGACGGTGCCGGACGCGGAGCTGCTCGCGCGGTTCCTGGCGGCACGGGACGACGGCGCCTTCGCCGCGATCGTCGCGCGGCACGGGGCGATGGTCTGGAGCGTGTGCCGGAATTTATTGCCCGGCGACGCCGACGCGGAGGACGCCTTCCAGGCCACGTTCCTCGCCCTCGTGCGCGGCGGCCGCACGATTCGGAACGGAGACCGCCTCGCATCCTGGCTGCACGGCACGGCCCTGCGGATCGCCACGAAACTGCGGCGCACCGCCGCGCGACGGCTCGTCTGCGAGACCGCCGCCGCCACCGACGAGGCCGACCGCCCCGTGTCGGAATCGTCCTGGGGCGAACTGCTCGCCGCCGTCCACGAGGAAGTCGACCGGCTGCCCGCGGCCCTCCGCTCGGCGTTCGTGCTCTGCTGCCTCGAAGGGACGCGCGGCCAGGACGCGGCCGATCGGCTCGGCGTCTCGCCGAATACGTTGGCCGCCCGACTCGCCCGTGCCCGCCGGCGCGTGCTCGGCAACCTCACGCGGCGCGGCATCGCCGTCGGCGCCGCCACCGCGGCCATCGGGTCCGCCACCGTCACCGGCCACGCCGCCGTTCCCGCCGCGCTCGCCGCGCGAACGCTCGCGTTCTCCGCGTCCACCGAATCCGTTTCCCCGACCGTCCTCACCCTCGCCCAAGGAGTTTTGACCATGGGATTCCGCACCAAATGGCTCGCCGCCGCGCTGCTCGTCGCCGGCGCCCTCACCACCACCGTCGGCACCGTCTTCTTCGCGAACGCGACGGGGCAATTCCCCGGTGGCGGCGGACGCGGCGGCGAAGGCGGTCGCGGCGGCGGCACCGGCTCGCCGAATACCGCCGCCGCGCTGGCGTCCCGCATGACGCCCCAATGGGAATACAAGGTCGCCAACCTCACGCTCCATACGGCGAATGCCGAGAAGGAATTGAACAAGCTCGGCGACGAAGGTTGGGAACTGACGCTCTCGAACGATGTCGGCGGCGTGCTGGTGCAGGTCTTCAAACGGCAGAAGCCGCGCGCGTTCCCGTTCGCCCAGACGGGCGGCTCGGGCGGCGGACTCGGAGGACTCGGCGGCAGCGGCGGCGGAGCCGACGGCGGCACGGGGAACGCCGTCGAGAAGAAATCGGAATCGACGCACGTCATCGCCATCAAACACGCGAAAGCGACGGCGCTCGCTGCGACGATCGCCCCGCTGCTCGGCTCCGAGGAAAGCGCCAATCGCAGCCCGTACGGCGGCGGTGGCGGCTTCAATCCCGGCGTGCGCCGCACGTCCAACGGCCGCCTCAGCATCGCGGTCGACGATCGAACGAACTCGATCATCGTCATCACCGACGACGCGAACTTGAAGACGATCAAGGAATTGGTGGAGAAGCTCGACGTGGCGGTGAAGGACGAATCGAAGCCGAGCAAGTGAACCGACGAAAACAATGAACCCCGGCCGATCGGCCGGGATTCTTGCTTATTTGCTATTCGACAGCATCTCCTTCAATCGCGGCATCTCGGCCTTCCAGTGGTCGAAGGAATACTCCGCGTCCGCGCGATAGGCCTCGCGAGGCAGCTTCGCGAACAACTCCTCCATCCGCGCGAACGTCCGCTTCGCGTCGTTCCCGTTCGCCGGGTTCGCCATCAGGTGGGCGTGGACGAGCAGTTTGCCGAGCACCAGTTCCTCCAGCGTGCCGGCGTGCTTGGCCATCAGCTCCTTGCACAGCGGGATCGTCGCGGCGGCGTCGCCCATCTGGAGCAGCGTGTTCGCTTGCCAGATTTCACCCCAGGTGCGCAGGAACGAATCGTTGGATTTCGCCAGTTCCCGAAGCTGCACGAGCGCCTCGGCGCGCGCCTTGTCGGCGACGGCGCCGTCGGCCTGCGCCTTGGCGAGCAGCGCGCTCGCCAGCCAGAGCCGGGCGTTATCCGCTTGCACGCCGGCGGGATACAGCGTCAACTGCTTCCGCAGGCGAGCTTCGGCGTCCGGCAGGTCGCGATCCAACATCGCCAGCCGGCCCAACTCGAAGAGCGTGTGCTCGTGCGTCGTCGCGTCGGACACGGTCGAAGCGTCGGCGAGTTGCGCGAGCATGTCGCGGCCGAGCTTCGCCGTCGATTCGGCTTCGCGGCGCCCGTCCGCGCTCGTCTCCTTCGCGAGCTGCGCCTGGCCGCGCTTGACGTAGCCGACGGCGAGCTTGAACCGCGCCGGCGTCGCGGCCGCGCCGGGCAGGGCGACCGCCTTCCGCAGCGCCTCCTCGATCTCGGCAGCGCGATCGCTCGGCAGCAGGTCGGCCCGGTCGAGCCACGCCTGGCCGAGCAGTTCGTCCGTCAGGTCCTTCGCCGTCGCGTTCCGGTCGATAAGTTCGAGCGCCAACGTATTCTCGCCGGCGCGCTGGAACTGGAACGCCGCCCGGCGGCGATAGCCGGCCTTCAGGTCGGCCGCCGGCGTCTCCTCCGCGAGCGCCGCGTATTCGTTCGCCGCGTCGACGAACTTCGGCTTCGCTACCGAGGGGTTCGTCTTCACGAGCGCGTTGGCCCAGCGTTCGTCGATCTCGGCTCGGTGCTTGCGGTCGGCGCGGCCCTCGGCCACTTTGGCGTACGCCGTCGCGGCCCGCAACGCCGTGGGGTAATCCCCGTCCGAGTTGCTCGCCTTGATGACCTCCTCGAAGAGCGCCCTCAGTTCGGTCGCTTTCAGGTGTTCGCCATTCGCGCTCGCCTGGGCGACCGCCTTTTCGAGCCAGTCGGCCGCCTCGCCGCGCGACGCCGCCTTCGGGTCGCGGTTGCGGATCTCGGCGAGCTTCATCGCCGCCGCGCCGCCGATCGATCCCGGCTCGTTCGCGGCCTGGAGGAGGAACGGCGTGGCGGCCGCATCGTTGCCGGAGCGGAAGTGCGCGAGGCCGGCGAGGAAGCGGATCGACGCGCGGTCCGCCGTCGGCAGGCTAGGCGACGCCAGCGCCGATTCGAAATGCGCCGTCGCTTCCGGCCAGTTGTTCTCGTCGAGCGCCAGTTGGCCGAGTTGCACCTTCGCTTGGGCCATCACGTCGGCGGGGGCGGTCGCGCCGATGTCCTTCAACCACGCGCGGGCCGGCGCGGCTTCGCGATCCGCCCGGTGCAGCCGCGCCAGTTCCAACTTGCACCGCGCCGAGGACGCGGCCGACGCCTTCGCCGAACTCGCCAGATACTTCGCGTACTGCTCCTTTGCCAGCGCCCGATCCGGCGGCACGAGCCGCAGCGCCGTCTCGGCGAGGAAGCGAGGCCGTTCCGGGCAGTCTTCGCCCGGCGGCGGCGGCGCGACGAGATGATGCGCGAGTTCGGCGGGCGAACCGGTGCCGGTCGCGGCCTGAGCGAGCACCGTGCGATACGCGAGCGCCGCCGCGTCCGCGGGGCGTTCGAGCTGCAACGGATCGCACTTGGCGAACGCGCGGGCGGCCGCCACCCAGTGCTCGGCGTTCTCGCCCGGCGCCAGGTTCGCGAGCGCCACGTGCCCGTTGCCGAGCGCGAAGTTCGACGGCGTATCCGCCGGCTCCCGCGCCGCGAGGACGCGCAAGAGCGGTTCGATCGCGGCGGCGTCGATCGGCTTGCGGTCGAGCGCCGCGCGCAGCTCCGCGAGATCGTTCGAGGCGGCCTGCGGCTTCGCGCTCGGAATCGGCACGTAACGATAGGCGCCGTACAGCGCGGCCAATCCGAGCAGGAACGTCGGGAGTTGCCAGAGGCGGCGGGGTTCGGCGGGTCGATCCAGCGCGGCCGAGTCCATGGCGGTTCACCAGGGCGGAGGGAGTCCAGTCTCTCCTTCAGATTGTCACATGTGCCGGGCGCGGTCAAGGCGAACCTCCGCCTTGCCCGCGCCTCCCTTTCAACGTAAGGTAATCGCGGGCCAAGTGGCGGAATGGCAGACGCACTCGACTCAAAATCGAGCGTAGCAATACGTGTGGGTTCGAGTCCCACCTTGGCCACTCGCATCACTCCTTCGCCGCCTGCTCCAGCAGCGTCTTCAGGCGCCCCGTCACGTTCTCCTTCGTCGTCGGGTCGTTCTTCACTTCCTGCGTCACGATCGTGAACGGGTTCACGTAATTCTTGTACTTGTCCTTCATGTGCCCGACGCGAAGTTGCAGCGCCGGATCGACCGGGAAGTCGAACTTCCACTCGTCCTTCAGCTTCCGCACCGACACCGAGACCGTGTTCGGGTTCACGAACTTGCATGATCTCACGTACACATTGAAGATCTCCGGCTTGAGCACCCACGTCCCGGCGTTCGGTTGGTTCCCCTTCAAGAGCGGCAACTGGAACCCGATCGTCGCCTCGCACGTCTCGCCCGACTCCTTGCCGACGACGATCTTGAGGTCCTTCGGAAACGGATCAAGCGCGGCCAGCACGAGCTGCACCTCGTCGCGGATCAGGCCGCGCTCCTTCATCTGGTACGTCAGGTTGTCCAGCTTCACCGCGAACTCGTTCGCCTCGGCGCCGCAGCGGCGCAACTGTTCGGCGAAGCTCGGCATGCAGTAGTCGGCCGCGATGTCGTAGTCGCGCTCCTCGATCGCCTTCTTGAACATGTCGGCCGCCACTTGCGGTGTCTCGGCCTTCTTGAATCCGCCGGCGGCGCGGCGGGCGTCCCCGCGTTTGAACAGCGCGATGTACACCCCGGCCCCCACGAGGCCGAGCACGACGAGCAACGTGAGCAATCGACGCATGATCCGTCTCCCGAAGATGAACGACGGCGGACGCCGTCGAATGAACGGGAGCGAGTATACCCGAAGTCAGACGCAGACTTCCAGCATCAGAAAATGATCCGGTTCCTTCGCGTACAGCGCCGCCGCCTGGCGCAGCGTCTTGATCCGGTCTTCGTGCCAGGGGTTTTCGAGTTTCGGCATCGTCGTCAGGTACGGGAAGTTCCGCAGCAGTTCCTCGCGCAGCAGCATCGCGCGGATCTTGCGGATGCGCTCCTCGCCGACCAGTTCGCACGTCAGGAACAAGGCGTATTTCACCTTCGTCACGGGCAGCCCCGCGTCCAGCTTCACCTGCCCCTCGGAGAAGCGTTCGGCCACCTCGTTGAGCGCGAAGTTGAGGATGTACCAGCGGTCGGCCTTCTCGATCGGCAGGATCGGCGCGTCGGCCGTGCACGCCTTCGCCGCCTTGAGCACCTTGTCGATCGCCACCTGGTTGAGGAAGACCTTTTCGAGCGAGTCCTCCATCACCGTGCGGATCTTCAGGTGCTCGTCGGCGAAGATGTTCAAGCTGACGATGATCCGGTTGAAGAACTCCTTCTTCTTCCACTCGCGTCCGGCCTTCCAGCGGCCCCACCAGCGGCCGACGCCGAACGACACGAGCGAGATCAGCGCCCCGGCGACCAGCGACGGCAGTTTCGCGAGGATTTCGTCGAACAGGTTCGCGGGCAGTTGGGCGAGGAGCATGGGCGGGCCTCCGGGCGGATCGGGCGCGCCGATCCGCCGGGGCCATCTTACTGACCGCCGAACAGGCCGATGTAGAAGGCGAACACCTGGCGGTTGTCGCCCTGCGTCTTGTTGAGCGGGAAGGCGAAGTCGAACGCGACCGGGACGGGGCCGAGCGCCGGGATGCCGACGCGGAAGCCGAAGCCGGCCGAGACGCGGTAGTCCTTGATCGTGACGGTGCGCTCGACCGTGCCGTGGTCGAGGAACGTGACGAAGAAGAGCGAATCCTTGGCGTTGAGCGGAATCTGGTATTCGAGCGTGTTGAGGAACGAGAACGAGCCGCCGGTGAAGTAGCGGTTGCCGAAGACGGAGGTGTCGACCGGCCCCATGCCGCGGAAGCTGAAGCCGCGGAGGCTGCGGAAGCCGCCGGCGAAGAACCGCTCGAAGATCGGCGCGTCGTCGCTGGTGGCGGAGATCTGGCTGCGCACGGCGAAGACGTGCTTGCCGCTGCCGTCGCGGCGCTGGAGGAAATCGCTGCTGAAGAACTTGGTGAATTCGGCGGTGCCGATCGGCACGGTGTAGTCGCCGAGGACTTGTTCGTACGCGAGGTCGAGCACGCTGCCGCTGGTGGGGAAGATGTAGCTGTCGCGGGTGTCGCGGGTGATGCCGGGCCGAAGGCCGAGCACCGTCGATTGGCCTTCGTCGCGGCGGATCGAATCGGGCGCGTCGCCCGGCAGGCGCTTCACGTTCACGCCTTCGATGCGTGTCGTGAAGGACGCCCGCCAGATCGGATCGAGTCGCCGGTCGATCGACACGCGGGCGCCGACGCGGTCCTCGTCGTACTCGGCGTAGCCCCGGTTGAAGTAGTACGCGCTCGTGCTCAGGCCGTAGTTCGAATTGAACAGGTACGGCTCGCGGAACGTGATCGAATAATTCTGGAAGATCGCCCCCGGCTGCGCCTGGATGCGCAGTTCCTGCCCGGCCCCGCGGAAGGCGCGGCCGTTCAGGAAATCGTCCAGGCTCGTCGGGAACCGCAGCAGGTCGAAGTTCCGCTCGTTGATCGCGATGTTCCCCGTCAGGCCGGAGTTCGAGTTCACCGCCCCGCCGAGCAGGAACTGCCCGGTGCGCGTCTCGCGGACGGTGACGACGATGTCCTTGAAGGTGCTGTCGACTTCGCTCTGCCGCACCTCGACGGACGGCGGCGATTCCATGTCGAAGATGCCGCGGCGGAAGAGGTTCAAGCGCGCCACTTCGATGGAAGGGTATTGGAGAATCTGCCCTTCGCGCAGGCCGGCCATGCCCAACTCGTTGCGGATCACGCTCTCCATCGTCACTTCGTTGCCGCGGATCTCGATGCGGCCGATCCGGTCCGGTTCGCGCGTCGGCGGGCGTTCGTCCAACGGCACCTGGTGCGCCACGCGGCGCACCGGCGGCAGCTTCGACGCGGCCGCTTCGGGATCGCGCGGCCCCGGCTCCAGAATCTGGTACGTCACGTCCACCTGGCCCGGCTGGTTCGCCACCGCCACCCACTGCTCCTCGCACAGTACGAAATACCCGCGGTAGCCGTAGTAGTTCTTGATCCGCGTGCAGTCGTTCTGGATCTTGTCGCGGTCGTAGTGCCCGCCGACCTGCAGGTCGACCAGCTTGCGGAGCAGGTCGGTCGGGTAGAGCTTGTTCCCCTCCATCCGGATTTCGCGGACGGTGTAGATCGGCCCTTCGTCCACGTGGAAGATCACCTCCACGCTGCTCAGGTCGCGGGACGGGATGATCTCCTCCGTCACGCGGGCTTCGAGGTAGCCGAGCTTGTGGAAGTAGTTCATCACCTTCTTCTTGTCGTCTTCCACCTGCATCGGGTTGTATTTGTCGTTGAGGATGCGCACGAGGCCGTAGACAGGCGCGGTGATCGTCAGTTGCGTGGCGACGCGGCCGGATGAGGTCTGCTTGCAGCCGT
>CAYVRB010000072.1:0-22215 GCA_964453375.1 uncultured Alcaligenaceae bacterium | reverse complement strand
ACGTGTGGGGTTTCCGCCACAAGCACGACGTGCCGTACAACCCGCTGCACGATCAGAATTATCCGAGCATCGGCGGCTGGCCGTGCTCGCGGGCGGTGCAGGCCGGCGAGGACGACCGCGCCGGCCGCTGGGCCGGCAACGTCAAGAAGGAATGCGGCCTGCACGTGATCGAAGTGAAGGACGGGGCGGGGATTTGAACACGGTTCCAAGTTCCGAGTTTCAAGTTCCAAGTCCGATGACTGGAACCGAACTGGGAACTTGAAACTCGGAACTTGGAACTATCGAAATGCAGTTTTCCGCGAAGGCCGAGTACGCGTGTCTGGCGATGCTGGAGTTGGCGATCCGGCACGGCGACGCGCGCCCGGTGCGGCTCGTGGACATCACCGACGCGCACGGCATCCCCCAGCGCTTCCTCGTGCAGATCCTGCTGCAACTCAAGGGTGCGGGATTGGTGAGCAGCACGCGCGGCGCCGCCGGCGGCTACCACCTCGGCCGCTCCCCGGACGACATTTCCCTCGCGGATATCCTGGACGTGATCGACCGCGCCGAACCGAACTCCAACGGCAACCGCCCCACCGGCCGCACCGACGGCACGGCCTCACCGATGGCGCTCGCCCTCAAGGACGTCTGGAAAACCATCCAGAGCAGTCGCCAGGACATCCTGAAGAAGACCAAGCTCGCCGCCCTCGCGCAGGCGGGGCAGGGCCTGCAATACGTGATCTGATCCTCAGTTCGGTCGCCGCTCCTCCCTCGCCAGCCACTTCTGCATCTGCGGCAGCGTCTTCGACCACTCGTTCGAGTGCCTCACGCTTCCGAACGCGTCGTACAGCAAGTCCAACGTCTCGGCCAAACTCCGCACCTGATCGGCGCGCGTCTCTAACTTCGCCCGCGCCTCGGTGATCTCCTCCGGCACCGCCGGCATCTTCGCCGAACCCACGGCCAGCGTCTCGGCGTGCAGGGCGAACTCGTATTGCTCGTCGTGCCGCACGACGGTGAGGCCGACCTTGCGCGGCAGCTTGCCCGCCTGCACGGCGCGCTTCGCCTCCGGCAGGCGCGTCGGCCCCTCGTGCGCGATCGTGCCGCTGCCGGTCGCGCCGCGCGGGCACTCGAGCGTCAGCGACCGCGCGAGCATCACCGCCGCCTCGGACTTGTCCGCGAGCGTCAGCGTGTCCGACACCGTCTCCGCGTGCCACCAGAGCCAGAGCAGGAACTCGTTGCCGAGGAAGTCCCGGCTGGCCTCGTCCGCGATCCAGGCCACGTCGGGCGTGGATAGGTCGGGGACGAACGCCGACGGGGAGGCGTCCTCGACATTGCGCGTGCGGCCGTGGAGTTCCGCGAGGAAGTGCGCCCGGCCGCCGGCGGTCATCGCCTCCAGGTCGTGGCCGAACGATTGCTGGAACAGCGCGGCGAAGCGCTCCACGTTCGTCAGCGCCGTCGCGCCGAAGTAGACCTCGTTCGTCCGCGCGTCCCAGAGCGCCGGCACGCACTTCCGCTTGCGGAAGCGGCCGTCCTTCGCTTCCGCCTCCAGCCGATCGCGGGCCGCCTCCTTCGCCTCGCGCTTCTGCCGCGCGCTCGGCATCCCGCTCGGATTGTCGGCGGCGAGCGCCTTCAGTTCGACGGCCGCGTACGCCTTCAGCAGGTCGTTCGGCAGCTTGTCGGTGTCGATGCGCAGGTCGAACGCGAGCGTGTCGTTGACGATGTTCTTGGCGAGGTCGAAGTCGGTGTCGAGCACGTGGTCGCCGGCGGTCCAGCCGACCTCGATGCCGTCGGCGGCCGCGAGGCGCGAGCGCCCCGCGGCGCGGCTGGAGAGTCGGGCCAGGTGGTCCTCGTCGAAGTGCCCCGGCCGGGGGCCGTTGACCTTGAAGCGCAGGAACGAAACGCGACCGCTGAAGAACCCCATGCCGTCTCCGGTGTGCCAATGGAATCGTGGGAATCAAACCGAGAGCATCCGATCCCGCGCCGCGATGGTCCAGCGGCCGACGACGCGGTTGTTCTCGGCGACGTGGGCCTCGCGGTGCAGTGCCACCGTCGGGCAGACGTGCGAGGGGATCGCGTAGACGACGTCGCCGGGGACGTAGCGGTCGGCGCCGTCGGTTTCGACGACGAGGTGCTCCTCGCTGTGCGTCACGATCACGTAGTCGGGGAAATCGAGGAGGTAGACGCGCTTGGCGAGCGGCGGGTCGGCGGCGACGGACTTGTTGCCGAGGTCGAGCGTGACGCGGTTCGGCGTCGGCCGGCTGACGACGCGGGTGACGAGGACGGCGGCGGGGACGACGCCGAGGTCGGGGTACTTCGAGCCGTAGCCGAGGTCGTGGAGGACGTAGGTGCCGGGGGAGCATTCGAGGCCGGGCACGTCGCGGACGGCGGCGTAGCCTGGGAAGCCGGGCGTGCCGCCGCTCACGATGCGGGGCACGGGGCGGCCGGCGCGTTCGTGGCGCTCGCGCATGGCGAGCACCGCGGCGAGCGAGGCGCGGGCGACGGCGTGGCGATCGGCGAGAGCTTCAGCGTTGTTGTGGCCGTCGTAGGCGTGGAGGCCGCCGGGCCGCACGCCGGGGCTGGCGGCGATGCGCGCGTACAGCTCGTCCGCCGCCGCGCCGGGCGCGATCCCGGTGCGGTTCATCCCGACGTTCAGGTCGATCAGCACGTCGATGGTCCGATTCGCGGCGGCGAGCGACTTCGAGAGTTGTTCGAGCTGGATCGGATGATCGACGATCGACGAGAAGGCGGTGCCGGGGAACATCGCGATCAACTTCAGCAATCGTCCGACGTTCGGGCCGATCAGGGGATAGGAGATCAACACGTCCGGCGCGCCGGCGGCGGCGAGCATCTCGGCCTCGGCGATGGTCGCGCACTTGTGTTTCGTCACGCCGGCGAGGAGCTGCATCTGGACGATTTCGGCGGTCTTGTGGGTCTTCACGTGCGGCCGGAGGCGGTCGGGGCCGCCGGCGGCGTCGCGGACCGTGCGGATGTTCGCGGCGATGAGCGCGGGATGGAAGACGAGCGCCGGCGAGGGGATGTCGGCGACGTTGGCGAGCGGGTATTCGGGCCGGAGGGCGTACATGGCGGTTCCGCGAGGGCGACGCCATCGTTGTACGGCGGGCGGGCGAGAAGTCACACCGCGACGCGCTCGGGGACGAGGAGGCGGCGCACGGCCGCGAGCAGCGCCGGCAAGGGGAACGGTTTGGCGAGGAACGCCGTCGTCGCGGAGGGCACCGGTTCGACCGGCGCGTCGCCCGAATAGCCGGAGATGAACACGATCGGGAGTTCGGGACGATGGTCGCGCAGGAGCCGGGCCAATTCCGGCCCGGTCAGCCCCGGCATCCGCACGTCCGAGATGACGAGGTCGATCGCGTCGATTTCGGTTTCAAACCGCTCCAGCGCGTCGCGGGCGCCGTCGGCCTCCACCACGCGGCAGCCGTCCGCCTCCAGCACGGAGCGCACGAGCGTGCGGATCATCTCTTCGTCGTCCACGACGAGCACGAGGGGCCGCCGAAAGGGCGATTCGGCCAACGATCCCATCACGGCACAATTCCATCGGTCGGGAACCGGACGCCACCGCGCGGACAATCCGTTGGGTCCCAAGGCGTTCGGTCGGATCTTGGTATTGTCATACCGACCATCGTTTTCGCGACACAAGGGCCGAGTCGGTAAACCGGATAAAAAGTCGGGAACACCGGTCGGAATTCGTGCCCGGACGGAAGAATCTTCGTGCGACAGAAAACAGGTATCCGATCAACGATCCGTGACCAGGACGACGACCGAGAACGGCACCAGCGACAAGTACATCCCCGGATGCACGGCGGGGCGCTCGCCCTCGGCGAGGAAATCGCGGGGCGATTCGGCGCCCGTGTCGAGGACGCGGCGCCACGGCCGGCCCGACGGCGAGGGCGGAACGCGGAAGCGCACGGTTTCGTGGTGCGAATTCATGGCGACGTAGAAGTCGACGTCGGGATCGTAGTCGGCCTCGCCCTCGCGGCCGGTGAAGCGGCCGTCGATGGAATAGGCCAGGGTACGCGAGTACTGGCCGAAGTCGGGTTCGAACGGTTCGACGCCGTGCCAGACGATGTCGTGGAGCGGGGCGTCGTCGTTGGGGAGGGCGGGCACGCGCGGGCGGCGCATGGTGGACGACGCCTTCACGCGGCCGCTGTCGTCCATGCGGCCGGTCTCGGCCGGGCGCACGGGGCCGCCGGACGGGAACGGACCGACCGTGTCGCCGCCCCATTCCGTCGGGTCGATGGTGCCGCGGAAGAACCGGCGGCGTCGCAGCGCCGGATGGCGGCGGCGGAACCAGATCAGCTCTCGGACGAACCGCAGGAAGTCCTTGTTCGACTCGGCGAGCTTCCAGTCGACCCAGCTGATTTCGTTGTCGTGGCACCAGGCGTTGTTGTTCCCCTGCTGCGTGCGGAGGAATTCGTCGCCGGAGAGGATCATCGGCACGCCCTGGGAGAGGAGCAGCGTGGCCATCATGTTCTTGGACTGGCGCTGGCGGAGGCGGTGGATTTCGGCGTTGTCGGTGGGGCCTTCCTCGCCGCAGTTCCAGGAGTAGTTTTCGTTCGAGCCGTCGCGGTTCTGTTCGCCGTTGAGTTCGTTGTGCTTGCCGTTGTAGCTGTAGAGGTCGGCGAGGGTGAAGCCGTCGTGCGCGGTGATGAAGTTGACGGAGTGCTTGGGGAGGCGGCCGCTCCACTGGTAGATGTCGGCGCTGCCGCAGAGGCGGGAGGCGAGGGCGCCGGCCATGCCGGACTCGCCGCGCCAGAAGCGGCGGACGTCGTCGCGGTAGCGGCCGTTCCACTCGCTCCACCGGCGGCCGAAGGGGAACCCGCCGACCTGATACAACCCGGCGGCGTCCCACGGTTCGGCGATCAGCTTGGAGTCGGCGAGGACGCCGTCCTCGGCGATCATCTCGATCACGGGCGGATCGACGAGGACGTTGCCGCGGCGGTCGCGCCCGAGGATGCTGGCGAGGTCGAAGCGGAAGCCGTCGACGTGCATGTGGCCGCCCCAATAGCGCAGGGCGGTCATGAGGAGGTCGCGGACGACGGGGTGGTTGCAGTTCACCGTGTTGCCGCAGCCGGAGTAGTTCAGGTAGCGGCCGTGGTCGTCGAGGAGATAGTAGAGTTCGTTGTCGAGGCCGCGGAAGCTGAAGGTGCGGCCGCGGTCGTCGCCTTCGCCGGTGTGGTTGAAGACGACGTCGAGGATGACTTCGATGCCGGCCTTGTGGAAGGCCTTCACCATGTCGCGGAACTCGTGGATCTGGCCGTGGGTCTTGGAACTGGCGGCGTAGGCGGCCTTTGGGGCGGCGAAGGCGATGCTGTTGTAGCCCCAGAAGTTCGTCATCTTCTCGCCGGTCTTCGGGTTGAAGAACGGGCAATCGCACTCGTCGAATTCGTGGATGGGGAGCAGTTCGACGGCGGTGACGCCGAGCCACTTCAGGTAGTCGATCTTCTCGACGAGGCCGGCGAAGGTGCCGGGGTGGACGACGTTGGACGACGGATCGCAGGTGAAGCCGCGGACGTGGACTTCGTAGATGATGCTGTCTTCGTGGGGCGTCAGGGGCGGGGCGTCGTCCTCCCAGTCGTATTCGCCGGCGCGGTGGTAGAGGCTGCGGCGGCTGGTGCGTTCGGGGTCGCGTTCGCAGGAGTTGGCCCAGGTCTCGGCGCCCGAGATCATCGTGGCGGCGGGGTCGAGGAGGATGCGGCTGGGATCGAAGCGGTGCTTGAGGCCGGAGGGGCCGTCGACCTTCCAGCCGTAGCAGAAGGTGTTGGGCAGGCCGTGGAGGCGGATGTGCCAGTGGTCGCCGGTGCGGTTCTTGCGGCTGTCGAGGACGTATTCGGCGATCGGCTTGGTGCCGCCTTCGGGCGGGAGGATGAGGAGGCGGACGTCGGTGCCGTGGCGACAGAGGAGGACGAAGTTCGCGCCGTCCGGCGTGGCGCTGACGCCGAGCGGCAGCGGCCGGCCGCGGCTGGAGGAGAAGTCCGTCATGGCGGGCGGTCCCGGAGGCAGGAACCGTCATTCTAGCGCGCCCGGGGGGCCGCCGGGATGGCAATCGGCCCAATCGGCGCGGTAGAATGGTCGGGCCGGTGCGGGGAGGCCGATTATGCCGATGCACGACTGGACGAAGGTGGACGCGGGGATCTTCCACGATTTCCATCAGGAATGGACCATTCGTTTGTCCAGGGTGCTCAACCAATCGCTCCTTCCCGCCGACCACTATGCGTTGCTGATGATGGCCAGGACACCGACTCCCGTCGAAGTCGACGAGTGCGAGGAGCCGCACATCCGATACGCGGGGACCGCCGTCCGCGAGCGACCGGAATCGGCGTGCCCGCTCCTATCGGACGCCACCCACTACGGGCGCATCAAGAATCGCGTTTCCATCCGCCGGACTTCGGACGACCGTATCGTTTCGCTGATCGACGTCGTCTGTCCGGGCAATAAAAAGGGACGCATCGTCTTCCGGCGTTACGTCGACGAGTTGGCGGAGTCGCTCGAAAAGGGGATTCATCTTTTGGTTCTGGATCCGATTCCGCCGCACGTTCACGATCCTGCCGGAATCCATGCTGCGTTCATCCGGGAGTTGGATGGTTCGGACTTTTCGCTTCCGGTCGATAAACCGCTGACGTTCGTTTCCTACGAAGCCGTTTCGAACGGCGATCCGATGGCCGTCGTGAAACATCTCGCCATTGGCGACGAATTACCGGAGATGCCGGTGTTCTTCGAGACCAACGGCTGCGTGATGCTTCCTCTCGAAGAGACATACCGATCCGCGCTGGAGGCGGTGCCGAAGCGATGGCGCGACGTGATCGCGGGTGACGCGCGATCAACTGACTGAATCGAGTTCGGGATTCGTCACGGCCAGCCCCTCCGCCGTCGCGAGATCGCAAAGGGATTGATCGGCGCTGAGGAATCGCAATCCCGGGGAGGCGTCGTTCATACGCAACGCCGTCGCGAGTTGGATCGCGTCGAGCGTGCGGAGATTGCGGACCGAGCCCCATTTCCGAATCAACGATTCCGCGCGCCGGAAGTCGGCGACGAGCATTCTCGCCACGCACAGCGTTTTCGATGCGATGTCGTGGCGGAATCGCCGTGCCATGAGATCGAAATCGGACTGTTTCAGAAGACCGATTCTGATCTTCTTGGCGAAGACCGAGTGGAGTTCGACCACCGACAATCGGGAAATGACGCGCACGTCGACCGAGCTCGACATCCAACGATCAACCGATTCCGTGCCGGATTCGACATGATAACGCTTTGCCAGCGCGCTGGTGTCCAGGAAGATGCCGGTCATATCAGCCTCGCTCGTCGCGCTCGGCGAGGAAATCGGCCGTAAGGTCTCCGGGAATCGTCGCCAGCGCGCTCCGAACGGCTTCGAGGGATGCGACCGCTTCGCCATCGGCTTCGCACTCGGCGTGGACGTCCCGATCGAGCCACGATTCGGTGGAATCCGGCTTGGTGAATCGAGCCAAGACTTCGGCGGCGAATGCTTCGAGAGGCAGTCCGTCCCGATGCGCCGATTCGCGCAATCGCCGTTCGAGGTCCGCGTCGAGCGGGATCGTCACTGTCATGGTCCGTCCTCCTTCCCGCACCATAATCGCGACTCCGCGCACTTGCAACGGGTCGGCGCAGGATTCGCTATAATTCCACCCTCTCCCCCGCGCTCCCGGTTGGCCGTGCCGCGGGGGATCGTCGTTCGAGGGACCGCCGTGATCGCCAACGCCCGCATCCACGCGAACCGGCCCGCCGCGGCGCTGGCGCAGGCCGCCGTCGAACGGCGCGAGGGCGTGCTCACGTCGTCCGGCGCGTTCGCGGCCCTCACCGGCGAACGGACCGGCCGCTCGCCGAAGGACAAGTACACAGTTCGCGAGCCGGGCCTCGCCGAGCAGGTGGACTGGACGAACAACCAGCCGATGGAGCCGGCCGCGTTCGACCGCCTCCGCGATCGCGCGCTCGCCTACCTCCAGAATCGGGAGCTGTTCACGTTCGAGGGGTTCGCCGGCGCCGAACCGGCCCACGAAATCCCCGTGCGCGTCGTCGCCGAGAAGGCTTGGCACGCGCTCTTCGCCCGCTGCCTCTTTCGCCGTTCGGGGATCGCCACCGCGAACGGCTGGACCGTCCTGCACGCCTGCGATTTCCGGTGCGATCCGGCCATCGACGGAACGAAATCGCCGGTCTGCGTCGCCCTCTCGTTCTCCCAACGGCTCGTGCTCGTCCTCGGCACGCACTACGCCGGCGAAATCAAGAAGTCGATCTTCACCGTGCTCAACGGGCTGCTGCCGCAGGCCGGCGTCTTCCCCATGCACTGCTCCGCGAACATCGGCGCCGCCGGCGACACCGCCCTCTTCTTCGGACTCAGCGGCACCGGCAAGACCACCCTCTCCGCCGACCCGAATCGCCGCCTCATCGGCGACGACGAGCACGGCTGGGGCGACGACGGCGTCTTCAACTTCGAGGGCGGCTGCTACGCCAAGACGATCAAACTCTCCGCCGCCGGCGAACCGCAGATCTGGAACGCCCTGCGCTTCGGCTGCGTGCTCGAGAACGTGCCGGTCGATCCGGTCACGCACGTGCCGGACTTCAACAGCCAGAAGTACACCGAGAACACGCGCGGGGCGTACCCGATCGACTTCATCCCGAACTGCGAGCCGACCGGCCGCGGCGGCCATCCGAAGAACATCTTCTTCCTGACCTACGATGCTTTCGGCGTACTGCCGCCGCTCGCGCGCCTGACGCCGGACCAGGCGATGCAGCAGTTCCTGCTCGGCTACACGGCGAAGGTGGCGGGCACCGAAACCGGCGTGACGGAACCGACGCCGGAGTTCAGCACCTGCTTCGCGAAGCCGTTCCTGCCGCTACCGCCGAAGCGCTACGGCGAGATGCTGCGGGCGAAGCTCGAGAAGCACCGCGTGCCGGTCTGGCTCGTGAACACCGGGCTGAACGGCACCGGATCCCGGATCAAGCTCGCCCACACCCGCGCCTTGCTCTCCGCGGCGCTCGACGGCGCGCTCGGCAGCGTACCCTTCGCGACCGATCCGGTCTTCGGCTTCGAGACGCCGACGAGTTGCCCCGACGTGCCGCCGGACCTGCTGGCGGCGAAGGCGACCTGGAGCGATCCGGCCGCCTACGATGCCGCCGCGCGCCGATTGGCCACGCTCTTCCGCGAACGGACCGCCGCTTGAAACCGCCCTCGACGCGCGGCGGCGCGAACCGCTAGTCTAGGCCTCCCGCCCGGAGACGCCGGTGGCCTCGCGCTCGCTCCTGATCTCGGCCGGCACGAACTGGCTCGCCTTCGCGGCCACGCTCGCCGTCGGCTTCTTCCTCACGCCGTTCCTCATCGGATCGCTGGGCACGCCGCGCTACGACGTCTGGTGCGTCGTCGAGGCGGTGCTCGCCTACTTCACGCTGCTGGACATGGGCCTGGCCGCGTGCCTGGTCCGCCACGTGGCGAAGCACCACGCGCTCGGCGAACGCGAACGGCTCCACCGCATGGCGTCGTCGTGCCTCGCGCTCTACGCGGTCGCCGGCGCGGTCGCGTTCCTGCTCGGCGTGCCGGTCGCGCTCCTGCTCGCGCCCGGACTGGAAGCCCGCACCGGCGACGGCGACACGTTCCCGTTCATGCTGCTGATGCTCGCGAATCTCGCCGCCACGCTGCCGCTCTCGGTGTTCCCCTCGATCCTCGACGGCCTCGACCGCTACGCCGAGAAGAGCCTCGTCCGCCTCGTCTTCCTCGCGTTGCGAACGGCGGCCATCGTCGGAACTGTCAATACCTCAGTCGGTCTCTTCCCGCTCGCGGTCGTCTTCACCGTGGCGAACCTGGGCGAGCACGCCGCGTTCGCCTGGCTCGCGTATCGCCGCCTGCCGGGGCTGCGATTGAGCGCGTCGCTCGTGGACCGCGCCACGCTCCGCGAGGTGCGCGTGTCCAGCGTCGACGCGTTCCTGGCGATGCTCGCCGGGCGGATCAGCGTGCAGACCGGCGCGATCGTGGTGGGGCTGTTCCTGCCGGTCGGCGCGGTGACGTACTTCGTCACGGCGACGCGGTTGGTCGAGTACGCGAAGACGCTGTTGCGGACGATCACCGCGACGCTGACGCCGGGCGTGAGCGCGATGGAGGCCCGCGGCGACACGGCCGGCATCGCGAACCTGATGACGACGGCGACTCGCTGGGTGCTCTATCTCGTGTTGCCGGTGAACGCAGGATTGTGGTTCTTCGGCCGGCCGTTCCTGCACCGGTGGGTCGGCCCGGAGTTCGTGGAAGGCAGCTTCCCCGCCGTGGCGATCCTCACGGCGACGCTGAGCCTCGGCGTCGCGCAGTCGGTGGCGTCGCGCATTCTCTATGGACTCGGGAAGCTGAAGCTGTTCGCTCGTCTGGCGCTGGCGGAGGCGGCGCTGAACGTCGTTCTTCTGATATCGCTCGTCGGTTACGGAATCGAAGGGGCGGCCGTCGCGCTGGCGGTGCCGAACGCGCTGTTCTGCGTCGGCGTGCTGGCCTACACGATTCGATCGGTCGAAGTGAATGCCCGCGATTATCTCGTGGCTTGGATGAAGCCGATGCTCGCGATGACGGTGCCGGTGGCCGTGTGGCTCGCGATCGGA
The DNA here is from genome assembly GCA_964453375.1 of uncultured Alcaligenaceae bacterium. Lineage (GTDB taxonomy): Bacteria > Planctomycetota > Planctomycetia > Gemmatales > Gemmataceae > Limnoglobus. The sequence goes on along the minus strand of CAYVRB010000072.1, from coordinate 11,628 downwards.
CGGGCCGATCCCACGTGGTCGAGTTTGGCGCGGACGATCGGAATCGGCTTGTTGCCCTACGCGGCGGTCGTCGCGCTGATGGAACGATTCGGGCGCGTATCGGCCCCGCGCTCGGCTCCGGAAACCCTGCGCCTCGCCGCTAAACGGGAAGCTTTGACGATCAATGTTCGGGCGTGACGCCGCTCGGGACCGCGATCACGCCAGCCCCTCGAACAGCGAGCTGCCGACGCGGACGTGCGTGGCGCCTTCCTCGATGGCGATCTCGAAATCGTTGCTCATCCCCATCGAGAGATGGGGCAGCGGCAGGCCGGTTTGCGTTCGCAACCGATCGCGAAGTTCGCGAAGCTCGGCGAATGTCGGCCGGCAGAGTCGCGGGTCGTCGTGGAACGCGGCCATCGTCATGAGGCCGACGACGCGAACCCCCGTCAGTGACATCGCGTTGTCCGCGATGGCCGGCGCCTCTTCGGGGCGAAGGCCGCCCTTGCTCTCCTCGCGCGAACAGTTCACTTCGAGGAGGATCGGCACGGGCGAACCGCGCTTCCGACCGAACTCATCCAGAGCCAACAGCAAGCGATCCGAGTCGACGGAATGGACGAGGGACACCAACGGCAGTGTCTTCTCGATCTTGTTCCGCTGGAGGTGGCCGATGAGGTGCCACGTCGCCGTCGGCAGGGCGGCGTGCTTCTTCCAGAGTTCCTGCGGCCGGCTCTCGCCGAAGTCGCGCAGACCCAGTTCGAGCGCCACGGCGGCGACCTCGGGCGACACGGTCTTGCTGACCGCGACGAGCGTCACGTCGTCGCGGCGGCGACCGGACCGCGCCGCCGCGTCCGCGATGCGCGCGTTCACGGTGGCGATGCGATTCTGCAAGATTTCCTTGGTCATCGCGGTTCCCGCGCTCGGCTCCGAAGACTCCGCCTCGCGGCTAAACGTCTTTTACTTGGAACTTGAAACTTGGAACATGGAACTTCTCACCCGGGCGGCCAGCCCATCGCGCGGCCGCCCATCAGGTGCAGGTGCAGGTGCGGCACCGTCTGCCCGGCCTGCTCCTCGCAGTTGATGACGAGCCGGTACCCGGCCTCGAGGCCGAGCTGCTTCGCGAGCTTCACCGCGACGAGGTGGATGTGCCCCATCACGGCCGCGTCGGCATCGGTCAGGTCGGCGTGCGTGCGAATGACTTTCTTCGGAATAATGAGCAGATGCGTCGGCGCCTGGGCGTTGATGTCGTGGAACGCGAGGCAGAGGTCGTCCTCGTGGGCGATCTTCGCGGGGATCTGCTTGTCGATGATCTTCTGGAAGAGGTTGGTCGCCATCATCGCCATCGCTATCTCCTTCCGGGTGCCATCATCTTAGGGATCGCGCGCATGCCCTGGGTCGTGGGGATCGACGAAGCCGGCTACGGCCCGAACCTCGGCCCCCTCGTGCAGGCCGCTGTGGCGCTGCGCCTACCGAGCGACGATCTCGCAGGTTGGGAGACGTTGAAGCCGTGGGTGCGGCGATGCCACGAGGCGGACGATGGCCGAATCCTTGTCGACGATTCGAAGAAGGTCCACGCCGGGCCGAACGGCGTCGCGAAACTCGAAGATGGAACTCGCCGCGCCCTGGGATACCCCGACGGCGAGTCGGAATTGCCCGCTTTGTCACCGCATCTTCGCCATCGGCTCGTCGAACCGTCGGCGTTCAACACGATCGTGGATGAAACGGGATCGAAGGCCGCCGTCGTGACGCGGGGCGTCTCGGAGTTGCTGCTGTCGATGCTCGCCGACTTGCCGGATGCGGAACCGATCCACGTCATTTGCGATAAGCTCGGCGGCCGGAACTTCTACGGTCCGTTTCTGCAAGACACGTTCGCGGACGCCTGGGTGGTCGCGGAGCGCGAGTCGGCGGCCGAGAGCCGGTATCGCGTGTTGAATCTGAATCGCGACGTGACCATTGTCTTCCGTCCGAAGGCCGACGGCGATTCGGTCTGCGTCGCGCTCGCATCGATGGTCTGCAAGTACCTCCGCGAAGTGTGCATGACGCAGTTCAACGAATACTGGCGGAAGCACGTCCCCGGCCTCGAGCCGACGGCCGGGTATCCCGTGGACGCGAAGCGCTTCTACGACGCGATCCGGCCCGCGATGACGACGCTCGGCATCGCGCCGGACAGCGTATGGCGGAAGAAGTGAGACCGTTTTGCATTTTTCGTTTCCCGTTTTGAGTTGGTGGGGACAGGGTCGGATCAACTCAAAACGAAGAACGAAAAATGCAAAACGATCAGCGACGCCCTCGCCGCTTCGGTTTCGATTCCATCTTCGGCTCCTTCGCCGGCAGGCCCGCCAGCCGGAAGTCCAGCATCCGGCGCTGGAGATCCACGCGCGCCACTTCCACCGTCACTCGGTCGCCGAGCCGGAAGCGCTTCTTCCGCCGGCCGCCTTCCAGCGAATGCGAACCCTCGTCGAAGTGGTAGAAATCGTCGGTCAGACTCGAGATGTGGATCAGCCCCTCGGCCGGGAAGCGCTCGGCCTGCGCGAAGAAGCCGTAGTCCGCGACGCCGGTGATGACGGCGTCCAGCTTCTCGCCGAGCCGCGTGCTCAGGTATTGCAACAGCTTCAGCTTCACCAGTTCGCGCTCCGCCGTCTCGGCCCGGCGTTCCAGGCGCGAGCAATGGTCGCCCAAAATCTTCATCTCGGTTTCGTCGGCCGTCACCTTCTTGTGCTTGATCCAGCGGTCCAGGAGGCGATGCACGACGAGGTCCGGGTAGCGGCGAATCGGCGACGTGAAGTGGCAATAATGCTGGCTCGCCAGCGCATAGTGTTCATCCTGAATCGGCGAATAGGTCGCCTGCTTCAGGCTCCTCAGAAGGGCGTAGTGGATCGCGGCGCGCTCCGGCTTCTCGGCCGTGATCCGCAGCAGTCGTTGCAACTCGAAGCGGTCCTCGGCGTGCTTCATCGGGTAGCCGAGCAGGCGGGCGAACTCCGCGAACGCTTCGAGCTTCTCCGTCTTCGGCGCCGGGTGGACGCGCCGCAGGAACGGCACGCCGAGCGTCGTCAGGTGCTCGGCCACCGCCTCGTTCGCCGCCAGCATGAACTCCTCGATGATCCGGTGGCTCTCGTCGTTCACCGCGAAGTGGGCCCCGTTCACCCGGCCGTCGGCGTCGTATTCCAGCACCGCCTCCGGCATGCTCAGTTCCAGCGAGCCCCGCTTGAACCGCTTCTTCCGCAGGAGTGCCGCCAGGTCGCGCATCCGCTTCAGCATCGCGAGCACGTCGGGGGCCACGTCCGCGCTCGGCTTCGCCTCGCCGCTAAACGTGTTCAGGATTTCCTGGACGCCTTCGTAGTGGAATCGCTTGCGAGGCTTGATGATGCCGTTGAAGAACTCGACGTGCCCCTTCTGAAGGCTGGCCGTGTACTCCATCCGAACGCTCTTCACGAATCGGACCTTGCCTTCCTGCAAGCTCGCCAAGCCGTTCGAGATCACCTCCGGGAACATCGGGATGACCTTGCGCGGCAGGTAAATACTGGTCGCCCGATTCTTCGCCTCGGCGTCCAGCGGCCCGCCCGACGGCGCGAAGTGGGCCACGTCCGCGATATGCACCGTCAAGATCCAGTGCTTCGTCCTCGGATCGATCTCGACCGTCACGGCGTCGTCGAAGTCCCGCGCATCGATCGGGTCGATCGTCACGACGAGGTCGTTCGTGAAGTCGGTGCGGCCGTGGAAGTCGTCCTCGCGGAACTTGTCCGCCTGCGACCGCGCTTCGTCGAGCGCCTCCTTCGGAAACTCCTCCGGCAGTCCGAACGCCTTCACGATCGTGAGCAGGTCTACACCCGGCTGGTTCAGCGGCCCGAGGACTTCGGCGATGACGCCCTCGCCGCGATCGTCGGGGGAGGGGAACTTCACCATCTCGACGACGACCTTGTCCTGCGGCCGTGCTCCCTTGGCGCCGGGATCGCCGACGAGGATGCTGTGGCTGAAGACGGTGCCGTCGACGCGGACGAACGCCTGGCCGTCGCGCTCGAAGTAGGTGCCGACGAACGTGCGAGTCGCCCGGACGAGGACGCGGATCACTTCACCGGCGGCGTCTTTCTGCCCGCTGGCGCGGCGGGTGAGCTTCACCATCACCTCGTCGCCGGTGCTGGCGTCGCGCTCTTTCCCCTCGCGGATATAGATGTCGGCGCCCGCGCTCGCTTCGGGGCCGTGGGGCCGCACATACCCGTGGCCGGACTTGACGCGGCGATAGATGCCTACGACGGAGCCGAACTGGTCTGCGGGCCGGAGCTGGTTGTTCTTCCCCTGCTCAACGCGGCCGTCGGCCAGGAGCGATTTGAGCGCCTTGCGGTAGTCCGGGTAGGCCGCCTCGCCGATGCCGAGCTTCTTGGCGAGTTGCTTCGGTTTGAGCGGGACGTACCCCTTGCGGGCCAGTTCGGCGAGAATGATGGCGACGTGATCCATGGAAATTCCGTTTGAACGCGCGATGGGCTTTCTGATAAGGTATTAGTCTCACCCGATTGGCGCCGGCCTTTGCGGCGCATCCCCGTTCGAGGTCGCGATGCCCTCTCTCCGTTGGTCGTGGGCCGTGGCGGGCTTCGCCGCGCTCGCGAGTGCTGCATTCGCCCAGCCGAAGGCCGAGACCGCCGACGGTCCGGTCAGCTATTTCAAGGACATCCGCCCGATCTTCCAGCAGAACTGCCAGGGCTGCCACCAGCCGGCCAAAGCGCAGGGCGGCTTCATCATGACGGAGTTCGCCGAACTCCTGAAGGCCGGCGAAACCGGCAAGCCCGGCGTCGTCCCCGGCCAACCGGCCAAGAGCTTCCTCCTCGACGAAATCCGCGTCAAGGACGGCCAGCACGAGATGCCCAAGAACCGCGACGCCCTGACTTCGAAGCAGTTTGAGCTGATCGAACGCTGGATCAAGGAGGGTGCGAAGGACGACACGCCCGCCTCCGCGAAGGAGAAGGTGACGGTCGACGAGGACCACCCGCACCAGTACCTCTCGCCGCCGGTCGTGACGTCGGTCGCCTTCTCGCCGAACGGCAAGCTCCTCGCCGTCACCGGGTACCACGAAATCCTGCTCCACTCCGTCGATGGCGGCAAACTCGAAGCCCGCCTGATCGGCCTCGCGGAGCAAGTGCGATCCATCGCGTTCTCGCCCGACGGCGCCTGGCTCGCCGTCGCCGGCGGGTCGCCCGGCCGCTTCGGCGAAGTCCAGATTTGGAACGTCGAGAAGCGCAAGCTAAAGGTCTCCGCGCCGGTCACCTTCGACACGCTCTCCGGCGCGAGCTGGTCGCCGGATGGCAAGCTCGTCGCGTTCGGCTGCACCGACAACACGGTCCGCGCCGTCGACGCCGACACGGGCAAGCAGGTCCTCCAGATGGGCACGCACTCCGACTGGGTGCTCACCACCGCCTTCAGCCAGGACGGGCTGCACCTCGTCTCCGGCGGCCGCGACATGACCGTGAAGCTGACCGATGTGCCGACGCAACGCTTCATCGACAATGTCACGAGCATCACGCCCGGCGCGCTCAAGGGCGGCGTCATGACGATCGACCGCCGGCCGATGAAGGAGAAGAAGATGCAGAAGGTGCCGGCCGACACGCCGGGGGCGAAGCCGAACGTCTACGACGAAATCCTTTCGGCCGGGTCCGACGGCACGCCGCGGATTTACAAGATGCACCGCGAAACGAAGCGCGAGATCGGCGACGACTCGAACAAGGTGAAGCAGTTCGAACCGATGCCGGGCCGTATCTCGTGCGCGAAGTTCAACCCGGCCGGCGACAAGTTCGCCGCGACGAGCAGCTTGGACGGCAAGGGCGAAGTGAGCGTCTACGCGATCGAACCGGCGAAGAAGCTCGTGTGCGAGAAGGTGACCGGACCGGCCTACGCCGTCGCGTGGTCCCCGGACGGCGCGCGGATCGCCAGCGCCGGCTTCGACGGGAAAGTCTGGCTCCACGACGCCGCGACCGGCAAGCTGGTCAAGGAATTCGTCGCCGTCCCGCTGACGGAGAAGAAGGTCGCGAGATAGTCCTTCAATCCCCGCACGGCCGTGCCGGGGCGTTCCACACTCATCCAACACGATGTTCTAATACCATGCGAACCCTCCTCCTGCTTCTGATTCTGTCCGCCGTCGCCACCGCCGCCGACGCGGAGAAACTCCCGCCGAACGCGAAGGTCACGTCCCTGGCAGTGCAACCGGCGAGCATCGAGCTTGCGAACCCCTACGCCTACGGGCAACTGCTCGTGACGGCAAAGCTCGACACCGGCGACACCGTCGACGTCACGCGGATCGCCAAGATCGAGGCGCCGAAAACGGCGACAGTGTCGTCGGCCGGCCTCGTGCGTCCGGCCGGCGACGGCGCGGGCGAGATCGTGATCTCGCTGGGCGGCCAGACCGCGAAGGTCGCCGTCAAAGTCTCCGGCCAGAAGGCCGCGAAGGCCGTCAGCTTCGTGACCGACGTGCAGCCGGTCCTCTCGAAGCTCGGCTGCAACGCCGGCACTTGCCACGGCTCCGCGCAGGGCAAGAACGGCTTCAAGCTCTCCCTCCGCGGCTACGATTCGATCTTCGACCACCGCTCCCTCACCGACGACCTCGAAGGCCGCCGCTTCAACCGCGCCGCCCCGGACAAGTCGCTCATGCTGCTCAAGCCGGCCGGCGCCGTGCCCCACGCCGGCGGCGTCGTCTGGCAGCCCGGCGACCCCAACTACGAACTCGTCAAGCAGTGGATCGCCGACGGCGTCGCCCTCGACTACACCGCCCCGCGCGTCGTCGGCATCGAAGTCGCCCCGCTGAACCCGACCATCCAGGCGATCGGCGGCAAGCAACAGTTCGCCGTGATCGCCAACTACGCCGACGGCCGCAAGCGCGACGTGTCCGCCGAGAGCTTCATCGAGAGCAGCAACACCGAAGTCGCCACCGTGGACAAGACCGGCCTCCTCACGAGCCTGCGCCGCGGCGAATCGACCATGCTCGTGCGCTATGAAGGCTCCTACGCCGCTTCCACCGTCGTCGTGATGGGCGACCGCAGCGAGTACGCCTGGAAGCAGCAGCCGATCCTCAGCCCGCTCGACGCGCTCGTCGACGCGAAGCTCAAGAAGATGAAGATCCAGGCGAGCGACCTCTGCACCGACGCGGAGTTCGTCCGCCGCGTGACGATCGACCTGACCGGCCTGCCGCCGTCGTCCGACGACGTGCGCAAGTTCCTCACCGATCCGAAGCCGAGCCAGGCGAAGCGCGACGAACTCGTCGACAAGCTCGTCGGGTCCGACGCCTACCTCGAGCACTGGACGAACAAGTGGGCCGACATGCTGCAGGTGAACCGCAAGTTCCTCGGCGACCGCGGCGCGACCGCCCTGCGCGGCTGGATCCGCGACCAACTCGCCAAGAACACCCCCTACGACAAGTTCGCCCACGAGATCCTCACCGCCAGCGGCTCGAACCTCGCGAACCCGCCGGCGGCGTACTACAAGATCCTCCGCGAGCCGGACGCCGCGATGGAGAACACCACGCAGCTCTTCCTCGCCATCCGCTTCAACTGCAACAAGTGCCACGACCACCCGTTCGAGAAGTGGACGCAGGACCAGTACTACGAGCTGTCGGCGTACTTCGCCCAGGTGACGCGCAAGGAGGACCCGATGTACAAGGGCCAGCGCGTCGGCGTCGACACCGCCGTCGAGCGCACCAAGCCGCTCGCCGAGATCGTCGAGGACGGCAAGGCCGGCGACGTGAAGCACGAACGCACCGGCCAGACCGCGAACCCGCGGTTCCCGTACACGCACGGCGACCTGCCGAAGGGCACGGAGGCCCGCCGCGAGCAGATCGCCAAGTGGATCACCTCGCCGAAGAACCCGTACTTCGCCAAGTCCTACGTCAACCGGATCTGGAGCTATCTCCTCGGCGTCGGCATCATCGAACCGGTCGACGACATCCGCGCCGGCAACCCGCCGACGAACCCCGAACTCCTCGACCGCCTCACCGACGACTTCATCGCGTCCGGCTTCGACGTCCGCTCCGTCGTCAAGTCGATCTGCAAGAGCCGCACCTACCAGCTCTCCGTCGCCGCGAACCGCTGGAACAAGGACGACGAGCAGAACTTCTCCCGCGGCCTCGCCCGGCGCCTGCCGGCGGAAGTGCTCTACGATTCCGTCTACAAGACCACCGGCAGCGTCACGCGCCTCCCCGGTCTGCCACCCGGCGCCCGCGCCGCGCAACTCCTCGACAGCAACGTCGAGCTCCCCGGCGGCTTCCTCGAACTCCTCGGCAAGCCGGTCCGCGAGAGCGCCTGCGAGTGCGAGCGCTCCAACGGCCTCATGCTCGGACCGGTCCTCGCGTTCGTCTCCGGCCCCGTCGTCGGCGACGCCGTGCAGGACGGCAACAACCACATCGCCAAGTTCACCCTGAAGGAGAAGGACGACGCGAAGGTCGTCGAGGAGATTTATCTCTCGGTGCTCAATCGCTTCCCGACGAAGGCCGAGACCGAGAACGGCGTGACGGCGCTCCGCGCCGCCGGGCCCGACCACGCGGCGCTCGTGAAGGAACACCAGGAGCGCGCCCGGCTCTTCGCCGAGTACCAGAAGACGATCGACGCGAAGCAGGCGGCGTGGGAGGCCGGCCTCCGCGACCAGAAGCCGACGGCTTGGACGACGCTGACGCCGACGCGCGCCGTCTCCAAGTCCGGCCCGACCCCCGGCGAGGCCAAGAAGGCCTCGAAGATGGAAATCCAAAAGGACGGCTCCATCCTCGTCACCGGCTCCATCGAGGCGACCGACACCTACACCGTCACCGCCGAGGTGAAGGAGAAGGCGAACTACACCGCCGTGCGGCTGGAGGCGCTCACCGACGCGGCGCTGCCGAACAAGAAGGGGCCGGGCCGCGCCGAGAACGGCAACTTCGTCCTGAACGAACTCCGCGCCAACCAGCGCCCGACCGGCGACGAGGAAGGGAAGGCCAAGCCGGTCAAGCTCGTCAGCCCGTTGGCGACCTTCCAGCAGGACGGCTACCCGGTGGCGAACGCCGTGGACAACAACCCCGCCTCCGGCTGGGCGATCGCGCCGCAGCTCGGCATCGACCACGCCGCCATCTTCCGCCTCCAGGGCGGCGTCAACGCCGAAAAGGGCGTCGCGCTCACCTTCGTCTTCGACCAGCGCTTCGGCACCGGCCACACCATCGGCAAGTTCCGCCTCTCGGTGACGACGGACAAGAACCCGCGCCTGCAATCGCCGATCTCGCCGGAGTTCGCGAAGCTGCTGGACACGGAGCCGTCGAAGCGCACGGACAAGGAGAAGGCCGAACTGCGGAACCGCTACCTCGCCCAGGACCGCGAGTACGGCCGGCTCGCCGCCGACGCCGCGAAAGTGCCCCCGACCGACTCCCGCGTCCTCGGCGCCCAGGACCTCACCTGGGCGCTCCTCAACAGTCCCGCGTTCCTGTTCAATCGCTGATCGGTCTCGACGGAGCGCCCGATGGCGATCCATGTCACCTGCGTATGTGGAAAGAAGTCGCGCGTGCCCGACGAGTTCGTCGGGCGCCGCGTCAAGTGCCCCGCATGCGGCCAGGCGATCGCCCCCGCGACGGCGCCGGCGAACCCGGAAGGGAAAAACGACCCCGAAACGCCTCAACAGCGAAGGGTCCACCGGAAATTCGTCGTCGGCATGACTTTGCTGACGATCCTCCTTTCGGTCGGCGTACCGGTGCTGATCGTCGGGCCGAAAACCAAGGCCAAGGAATTCGACCAACTGCTCGAGGAATTGACGCCGTCGGCCCTGACGGGACTCGCCGGCGGCGGGATGGCGCTCGTGGGAGGCCTGGGGATCGGCCGACTGGTCGCCCGATGGAACCTCGATTATCTCACCGTCGCCGGTACCTTCGGAGTGGCTGTCGGAGGACTCGTTCTTTATCAAGCGGCGAGAGCGAAAGTCGATGGCTACGTCGTGTTGGGCATACTCGCGTTCTTCCTTGGAATGGCATGGGTTTTCATCGGGACCGGGGCGAAGTACAAACTGCCGGCCAAACCACTAACGGATTCGTCGGTCGCCGATTGATTTCGCGCCCGACCGGTCCGGTGCCGGTCGGGCGATTCTCCTTATCCTGACTCCGCCCCCTCCCGGAGTCCGCCATGCGCGCCGCGTTCCTCCTCCTCGCGTTCGTCCCTTCGCTCGCCGCCGCCGACCTCGTGCCCGCCGGCGCGAAGGTCGAGAAACTCGCCGACGGGTTCGCCTTCACCGAAGGCCCCGCCGTCGACGCCGACGGCAACGTCTACTTCACCGACCAACCCAACGACCGGATCATGCTCTGGAGCGTCGACGGCAAGCTCTCCGAGTGGATGAAGCCCTGCGGCCGCTCGAACGGCCTCTGCTTCGACAAGGACGGCCGGCTCTGGGCCTGCGCCGACGAGAAGAACGAACTCTGGACGATCGACGTCAAAACCAAGGAGAAGTCGGTCGTCGTGAAGGACTTCGGCGGCAAGCTCCTGAACGGGCCGAACGACCTCTGGGTGGCGCCGAACGGCGCGGCGTACTTCACCGACCCGTTCTACAAGCGCCCGTACTGGAAGCGCGGCCCGACCGAACAGCCGACGCAAGGCGTCTACCTCGTGCCGGCGAAGGGGAAGCCCGCGCGCGTCGCGGACGATCTGAAGCAGCCCAACGGCATCGTCGGCTCGCCCGACGGCAAGACGCTCTACGTCGCCGACATCGGCGCGAAGAAGACCTACCGCTACGCGATCGCCGAGGACGGGACGCTGCAGGACAAGGCGCCCTTCTGCGAGGAGGGCAGCGACGGGATGACGATCGACGAGGCCGGCAACGTCTACCTCACCGGCCGGGGCGTGCTGGTCTTCGACAAGGCCGGCAAGAAGCTGACGACGATCCCCGTGCCGGAGGGATGGACCGCGAACGTCTGCTTCGGCGGGAAGGCGATGGACACGCTCTTCATCACGGCGAGCAAGGGGCTGTACGCGATCAAGCTGAACGCAAAGGGGGCGGCGCGGCAGTGACGGGCTTCCGCCGCCACCGCACCGCGATCGGCAGGAAGAACAGATAAATCCCCGACACCCACAGGCCGAGCACCACGACCGCCGCCGGCAGGAAGACGTACAGCTTCGCGGCGTCGTGGAACCACGATCCGTCGTGCAGCGATTCGATCAGGTCCGACCGGCGATAGGCGGCCTGGAGCACGTCGCCGGTCTTGAGGTCCACCTGCACCTCCCAGCGCGTCCTGGACGTCACCTTCGCGAGGCCGCGCGAGGGTTGCACGTCCAGACGGTCCACGTCGCCCCAGCCCTCGATCCCCGCCTCGGGTATGCTCCGCGCCGCCGCCAGGATGGCGTCGAAGGCGATCGTCGGCGCCTTGCCCGCGCCGCGCTGCGTCGGCGGCTGCACCCACGGGATTTCCTTCTTGAGTTGCAGGAGAATCCCCGTCACGATGACGACGAGGAACGGCACCGCGACGACGATCGCGCCCCAGCGGTGCCCCTTGCGCATCAGGACGCGCGCATTCACGGTCATGAGTCCGCTCCGCGTGGCGGTGAAAAAACGGGAGCCGTTTCCCGTGGGGAAACGGCTCCCGTTCATTATCGGTACGGAATCGCGGAACTTACAGCAGTTCCGTCACGAGGTCGCGGTCGTCGAGGACGTACATCGGCCGGCCCGAACCGTTCG
>CAYVRB010000071.1:0-22287 GCA_964453375.1 uncultured Alcaligenaceae bacterium | reverse complement strand
GCGCGGGACGATGGTTGCGCGCTCGGCTCCGAAGACTCCGCCACGCCGCAAAACGGGGCGCGGGATATCATTCCGCACTCCGCGGTCCGAATTCCGCAATTCTTGTTCGACTCCGCCTCGCCGCTAAACGAGGTATTTGCCGTCCCGCTCCGGTTCGTACGGCCGCTGCCACTGGAGCAATTCGATTCGATTGCCGTCGGGGTCGCGGACGAAGAAGCGGTCGGCCGCGTCGATCTTCACCGTCTCGTCGATCTTCAATCCCTTCGCGCTCAATTCCATTCTCGCGGCCGCGCAGTCCGCGACGTGCAGGCAGAAGTGCCGCGGGCTAATCGTGTCGGGTTGTTCCTTCAGCAACAGGTGCAGGTACGTGCCGCCGAGGTCGTACCAGAGCGCGACGAAGTCGAATTCCCTCGGGGCGGGGATTTCCCGCAGACCGAGGAGTTCGCCATAGAAATGGCGAGCCTTCGCCACGTCGGTGATGAGCACGGAGCAATGGTCGATGTGTGTGACGCGAATCGGCATGGCAACAGTCCCCAGTCGAGGAAGGCGGTTCGGGATGGGTTTCATCCCCTCCCCCTCGAAGGGGGAGGGATAGGGTGGGGGTGACGGCCGACGTTGATTGCTCGAACTCCACGCCCCCCCCACCCCGGCCCTCCCCCTCAAGGGGGGAGGGAGAAAAACCCTTCGGCCCGCTACGGTTTGCGTCCCATCAGTCTCAGCAGCGTCGTCGCGCACAGTTCCGCGAAGGCCGCGTCGTTGATGTGCAGATCCGCCTCCATCAACAATTCCGTCGGATAGATCCAGTTCCGCAGGCTCTGGAACAAGGCGGCGTCCGCCTCGGGGTGCCAGAACGGTTTGCCCGCGGCGTCGATCGCGGAGACGCCCTTCAACGGCACGATCACGCGCGTCGGGCCGCTCGCGGCGCTCGCCTTCTCGGCGATCTCCTTGCCGAGCGCGTCCATCTCCTCCGGCGTCGTGCGCATGAGCGTGACGGTCGGGTTGTGTCGGTAGAAGAGGCGATTCTTGTACTTCTCCGGTGTCGTTTCCGGCGGGCCGAAGTTCACCATGTCGAGCGCGCCGACGGAGATCACCTGTGGAATGCCTTTTAATCCGGCGGCGGTGAGGCGGTCCGGCCCCGCCGGCATGACGCCGCCGGCGAGGTTGTCGGCGAGTTCCGTGGTGGTGATGTCGAGCACGCCGGCGACGAGGCCGTCGCGGACGAGGCCCTCCATGGTGCGGCCGCCGGTGCCGGTGGCGTGGAAGACGAGGACTTCGTAGCCGGCGGCTTCGAGGAGCTTGCGCGCCGCCTCGACGCACGGCGTCGTCACGCCGAACATCGTGGCGACCACGACGGGCTTGTCGGAGTGCGGAGTGCGGAGTGCGGAGTGCGGAGTGCGGACAATACCCGCCATCGCGTCGGCAGCGTTCGCGAGAACGAGGCGGCTGATGCGATTCAAGCCCGAAATGTCCACGACGGAATGCAGCATCATCACGTCGCGGGTGCCGACGTACGGCCGCACGTCGCCGCTGGCGAGGGTGCTGACCATGAGCTTGGGGACGCCCAGCGGCAGCTCGCGCATGGCGGCGGTGGCGATGGTGGTGCCGGCGGAGCCGCCGAGGCCGAGGATGCCGGAGAGCGCGCCGGACTTGTGAAGTTCGAGCGCGACGGCGGCGGTGCCCTTCGCGGCGGCGGCGATGGCCTGGCCGCGGTCGCCGGCGGCCTTCACGGCGTCCCAGGTGGTGCCGGCGGCGCGATAGACGCGCTCGCGGGGGATGTCGGCGGCGAACGCCGGCTCGCCGAGCACGCCCGCGTCGAGGACCGTGACGGAGACGCCGGCGGCGGCGAGCCGATCGCGCACGAACGCGACTTCGGCGCCTTTCGTGTCGAGCGTGCCGACGAGCAGAACGGACATTTTGCGGGACTCCGCGCGCCCGGGGGGAGGATGCGTGCTATGTTACGCGCGGTTCGGCATCCGCCACGGGACGGTCCCATGTCCACGCGCAAGACGATCCTGGTCCACGGCGGCCTCGCGGCCGGCGTGCTCGCCGTCGTCGGCTATCTCTTCGCGCAGATCGCCGGCATGTGGGTCGCGTCGCAAGCGGACGCCGGGCGCGGCGCCGCCGACACCGGCGCGCTCGTCGATCTGCTCGCCTGGCGGCTGCCGTTCTCGATGGCGGCCATCGGCTTCGCGCTCGTGGCGCTCGGCGAAGGGTTGAAATCGCTCTGGAAGGCGCCGCCGAAGCGGGAACCGGAGCCGGCGATGACGGAAGCCGAGATGCTGCGGTTGTTGGGCGAACAGGAAACGCTGCCGGAGACCGGCGAACGGGCGGCGATGATCGGCCGGTAGTCACATCTCGACGCGGAATTGCACGGTGCCGATCTGGACGACATCGCCGGATTGCAGGACGCGCTTCTGGCCGGGATGCAGCCGCGAGCGGTTGACGAAGGTGCCGTTGAGGCTGTTCAAATCTTCGATGAGCAACGTGCCGCGATCGAGGGTGACGAGGGAGTGTTGGCGCGACGACCAGACCTGGTCGGGCGGCTCTTGGCCGGTGAGGTCGATGTCGACGGCTTTGTCGGAGGCGCGGCCGAGATAGTTCTTGCCGTCGTAGACGGGGAACTCGACGTTCGGCTTCTCGCCGCGGACGACGACGAGCCGCGGCGGCGCCGGCGCGAGCGGCGGCGGCGTAACGTCGACCGGCACGACGGAATAGGCGTCGCTGCTGTCCGAGATGAGCGTGGCCTTCACGGTGCTCAGCGCGGAGCGGATGGCGGACTTCGACTTGGGATTCGATTGGGGTACGGTCATCGGCCCGCGGATGGTGCGCCGCGCGGATTCCTCCGCGTCGATCTCGTGCTCGATCTCGGCGACGATGCGCGTGCGCATCTCGGACGTGTTCACGCTGTCGAACTCTTCGGCCGCCGCCGGGCTGGGGAAGCGGAACTTGCCGCAGCGCGTGCAGACGGACGAGGTGGCGGGATTGGCGTGGAGACAGAGAGGACACGTGGCCATGGCGTGGCGGCCTTCGGCGGTCGGTGCGGGAGTTCGCGGCTCGCCGAAATGTAGTTCAAGGATCGAGCCGAGAATGCGTTTCCGATGGTTTCGCGCGGAATCGTGATCGGGTTCTCGTTCGCGGGTTGGGGAATTTGGATCGGGCGCGAATGCGTCGTCGGAGGGTGGGATTATGCCGGCGCGGACGGCGAGTTCGGCAGGTCGGCCGCAACCGCTGAATCTCATGCAGTTTACCTCCGCCTCCGATCGGGTATTTTCGGCATATTCGGGGAAGATTCCCGGCGTTTCCCGTGTTTTGCCGCGCCCTCTCGTTGCGGAATATGGCCATATTCGATCCAATGGAGAACTTGAACCGTCTATATTCTGCCAGGATTGTCCGCCCGATTGGGCCGAATCGGCTTCAGGGAGATCCCGCTCATGTCCGTGTCCCGGTTCGTCCGCCGTTCCCGTCGCGTTCCGGCCCGCGCCGAGTTGGTCGGCGTGAAGGCGCCGCGCCTGTTCTTTGAATCGCTGGAAGACCGCCTGACGCCGATCGCGACGCCGAATCCGCTCTTCGTGGTCGACAGCCTCCCCGCGACCGGGGCGCCAAGCAACCAGAGCGGCGCGCCGCTCTCGATCATCGTCGCGGACATCAACGGCGACGGCCGGGACGACTTCGCCGGCGCCGCGGCCACGAACATCCTCGTCCCCACCGCCGCGCGCATCGACGTCTTCCTCAGCGACGGCCCCTCGGGCAAGGGCTACGATCCGGTCGGCATCAACCTCGGCGCCACGAACCTCTTCCAAGCGCCCTTCAACATCGCCGCCGTCGACGTCACCGCCGACGGCAAGGCGGAAATCGGCTCCTTCTCCAGCGCCACCGGCAACATCCGCGTCGACCGCCTCGAAAACACTGGCGTCTTCCAGGGCCTATTCACGACGCAGATCGACTTCGAAATCGCCAACGGCATGCCCGACCCCGCCAAGCCGAACAAGAACCTCAGCGGCATCGTCGGCGGCGACTTCAACGGCGACGGCAAGGGCGATTTCCTCGTGACCCTGACCGCGTCGACCAACGCGCAGGAATACTTCGTCCTCCTCAACACCGCCAGCGGCAAGAACTTCTCCCCGATCGGCACGCCGCTCAAGACCGGCCTCGGCGTCGGCGACTTCCAACGCCCCATCGCCGCCGACTTCGATCAGGACGGCAAACTCGACGTGGCGATGATGCGCCCCGCCAGCAGCCAGGTCACGATCCTCTTCGGCAGCGGCGACGGCAGCTTCTTCTTCGCCCGCAACCTCGCGGTCGGCAGCACGCCCACCGCCCTCGCCGCCGGCGACTTCAACGGCGACGGCAAGGTCGACCTCGCCGTCGGCCAGAAGAACGGCCGCATCACCCTCTTCCTCAAAGACCCCACCAGCACCACCTTCACCACCAAGCAGAACGCCGCCATCGTCGGCAACGCCATCGTCGGCATGTCCGCCGGCGACTTCGACCTCGACAACATCGACGACGTCGCCGTCGTCACCAGCAACGGCAGCTTCCCGCCGCCCACCGGCAACCAGAACCTCGACGTCTACCTCGGACGAAGCACCGCGGCCACCCTCGGCCTGACGCTCGCCCCCGGCAGCTCCTACGGGCCGCTCGTCGGCATCGGCGGCTCCGTCGCCACCGCCGACCTCGACGGCAACGGCAACCCCGACCTCGTCGTCGGCGAAGGCCTCTCCGCCTCCCAGCAGTACTCCCCCTACTACAATCAGTCGTTCGTCGGCGGCGAAACCTTCATCGTCCAGGACACCACCCTCGCCGAGTTTGGCGAACCGGTCACCTACACCGTCACCGTCATCCCGCCTCCGCGCGGCGGCAACCTCCCCACCGGCGACGTCCAGTTCTTCGAAGTCTTCACCGACACCCAGGGCACGCAGACCTTCAACTTCCTCGGCTCGAACACGCTCGCCCCGGCCCTCGACGTCGACGGCAGCTCCGTGTCGATCGCCGACTTCTCCTTCAACGGCTTCCCGGTCGGACAGCACACCGTCATCGGCAAGTACCTCGGCGACGGACTGTACCTGCCCACGCAGTCGACGCAGGTGTCCGTCGCGATCACGAAGGCGACGACGATCAGCACCGTGTCGACGCCGGTGCCCGCCCCGGTCTTCGGCCAGCCGGTGCCGCTGTTCGCGAACGTGATTTCGAAGGCCGGCCAGATCCCCTCCGGCTCCGTGGTGTTCTTCGACAACGGCGGCCTGATCGGCAGCGGCACCCTCGACGCCGGCGGCCAGGCGTCCATCACCATCACCAACTTCGCCCTCGGCGCCCACTCCATCCAGGCGCAGTTCCTCGGCGCCGGCAGCTTCAGCGGCAGCACCTCGAACGGCCTGAGCCTCCCGGTCGCCCGCTCGAACTCCACCGTCACCATCGCCATCGACAAGGCCACCGCGACCTTCGGCGACACCGTGATCCTCAGCTCGAACGTCGCCATCGTCTCGCCGGGCGTCGGCATCCCGTCCGGCAGCGTCGAATACTACAAAGGCACCGCCAAGATCGGCGTCTCGGCGGTCGATTCGACCACCGGCAAGGCCAGCCTCGCCGTGCCCGGCCTCGCCGTCGGCGGCCATACCTTCGTCGCGAAGTTCCTCGGCAACACCAACGTCGCCGGGTCGAACTCCGGCACCGTCGGCGTCGTCATCGACCCGACCCAATCGCAGGCCAGCCTCGACGCCCCGGTGACGATCCAGCTCGGCCAGACCGCCACGCTCACCGCGTTCGTCACCGACACGATGACGCCGCCGCGCCCGGTCAACGTCGGCACCGTCCAGTTCACCGGCACCGACGCGAACGGCGCGCCGATCACGATCGGCCCGGTTTCGGTCGTCAACGGCGTCGCCACCGCCGCCGTCGCCGGACTGCCCCAGGGGAACGCGAACTTCCTCGCGACCTTCAGCGGCACCGCCTCCATCACCTCCGCGATCACCAACCCGGTCGCGGTCTTCACCGGCCGCGCCGTGCCCAACGGCGACATCGCCAACTCCGCCGGCGGCGCGTCGTCCGTCCTCGGCAAGAGCATCACCTTCACCGCGACCTACACGCCGTCGAACGGCCTCGCCGTCCCCGTCGCCGGCACCGCCACCTTCTTCGACAACGGCACGCCCCTCGCCACCGTGCCGCTCGTCAACGGCGTCGCCTCCGTGTCGTCCCGCCTCGCGCTCGGCGACCACGCCATCACCGTCAACTACTCCGGCAGCCCGACCTACACCGACCTGCAGCAGACCACCAAGTTCACCGTCGCCCGCGCCATCGACCCGATCGCCGTCGGCGCCGGCCTCGGCGGCACCGACATCGTCCGCATCTACAACCCCGACGGTACCATCAGCAAGGATCCGCTCTTCGCCTTCGGCCCCGACCACACCGCCGGCGCCCGCGTCGCCACCGGCGACGTCAACGGCGACGGCGTCCCCGACCGCATCATCGCCACCGGACCCGGCACCCAGGCGCGCATCCGCGTCCTCGACGGCGCCACCGACCTGCCCCTCTTCGAGCGGTTCCTCTTCGAGAATTTCACCGGCGGCGTCTACGTCGCCGTCGGCGACATCACCGGCGACTTCCGCGCCGACATCGTCGTCTCCCCCGACGAGGGCGGCGGGCCCCGCGTCTCCGTCTTCGACGGCGCCAACTTCAAGGTCCTCGCCGACTTCTTCGGCATCGACGACAAGAACTTCCGCGGCGGCGCCCGCGTCGCCCTCGGCGACATCAACGCCGACTCCGTCAGCGACGTCGTCGTCGCCGCCGGCTTCGGCGGCGGTCCCCGCATCGCCGCCTTCAGCGGCACCTCCGTCCGCGCCGGCGTCCCCATCAAGCTCTTCAACGACTTCTTCGCCTTCGAGCAGACGCTCCGCAACGGCGTCTTCGTCGCCGCCGGCGACGTGGACGGCGACGGCTTCGGCGACATCGTCCTCGGCGGCGGACCCGGCGGCGGACCCCGCGTCATCGCCGTCAGCGGCGCCGAACTCCTCAGCTCCGGCGGCGCCATCATCGCCCTCCGCGCCAACTTCTTCGCCGGCGACAGCAACCTCCGCAACGGCGTCCCCGTCGCCGTCCGCCAGCTCGACGGCGACACCAAGGCCGACATCGTCACCGGCTCCGGACCCGGCGGACGCCGCGTCAACGCCTTCCTCGGCGCCAACATCACCCCCGTCAACCAGCCGATCGCCTCGCAGTCCTTCGACGCCTTCGACGCGAACTTCAACCCGCTCGGCGGCGTCTTCGTCGGGTGAGAATCAGCCTGGACCAAACGGATGGGGCCGCCGGGAAACCGGCGGCCCCAGTTCGTTCATGGCGGCGAATTTGTAGACACACCGGCGCGTCGTTTCGCACTCCGCACGTCTTTGGAAAACCAACCCTTCTCGTGGGGTCGGACCACGACATTTTTAAGTCGTTTCGGGTCACTCGTTCGATTCCGCCAGCATCAATTGCAGGATGTGCACGTCGAGCCGGCGGCCGAACTTCATCCCGACCTGCTTGAGAGTGCCGACGAGCGCGAAGCCGGCCTCGCGATTCAGGTGCAAGCTGGCGTCGCTCCCCTCCGCGACGCGGGCGATCAGCGTGTGGTAGCCGAGCCGCCGGGCTTCCGCCACCGTGGCCATCTTGAGCGCGCGGCCGACGCCCCGGCCGCGGTGCGCCACCGCGACGTAGAAGGAGGTCTCGGCCGTGTCGTCGTAGGCGCAGCGGTCGGACCATTTCGAGAGCGACGACCAGCCGACGACGCGCCCGTCGAATTCGGCCACGAGCACCGGGTGCCGCTCGCCGTGCGCCGCGAACCACGTCCGGCGATCTTCGACGGACTTCGGCTCGGTGTCGAATGTCGCCGTCGTCGTGCGGATCGCGTCGTTGTAGATGTCCGTGATCGCCGGCACGTCGGCGACCGTCGCGCGGCGGATCGAGACGTTCGTCATGGTGGCGTTCCCTTCCGCGGCGCGGCGAATCGGGGTTTTTGTACAATCCCCCGAACACCTGTTCCCCCGTTCCGGGTTCGCCATGCGATTCCTCCTCTCGCTGCTGGTCCTCCTGCCGTCGCTCGCCGCCGCCGCCGATGCGCCCGGCCGCCGCGTCCTCGCCGCCGACCGCGGCACCGGCAAGCTCGCCATCGTGAACGCCAAGGGCGAGGTCGAATGGGAGTTCGCCAACAAGCACGACGTCCACGACCTGCACCTCCTGCCGAACGGGAACATCCTCACGCACACCTCGAACACCAACGTCGTCGAGATTTCCCCGAAGAAGGAAATCGTCTGGAAATACGAGGCGAAACCGAAGGAAGGCTACAAGGGCCGCATCGAAATCCACGCCTTCCAGCGCCTCGCCGACGGCAACACGATGGTCGCCGAGTCCGGCAATTCCCGCATCGTCGAAGTGAACGCGAAGGGCGAGATCGTCAAGGCGGTGCCCCTGACCGTGAAGAAGTCCGACGCCCACCGCGACACGCGCATGGTGCGGAAGCTCGACAACGGCCACTATCTGGTTTGCCACGAGGGCGAGGGCCGCGTGCGCGAGTACGACGGCGCGGGGAAGATCGTCTGGGAATACGCGCTCGATCTCGGCGGCCGGCCGCGCTCGAACGGCCACGGACCGGAGGGCCACGGCGTCGAGGTCTTCGGCGCCATCCGCCTCGCGAACGGCAACACCCTCATCGCCGGCGGGAACAACAACCGCGTCATCGAAGTGAACCCGAAGCAGGAGATCGTCTGGCAAGTGGGCCAGAAGGACCTCCCCGGCATCACGCTCGCGTGGGTGACGACGCTGCACGCCCTGCCGAACGGGAACATCGTGATCGGCAACTGCCACGCCGGCGAGGCGAACCCGCAACTGATCGAAGTGACGCGGGAGAAGAAGGTGGTCTGGACCTACAAGGATTTCAAGACCTTCGGCAACAATCTCGCCTCGGCCGTGATCCTCGACGAGCCGAAGGCGATCCGCTGATCCGCCGGGAGCGCCCATGAGCCAGCAGAGCGTCGTCCACAGCCTCGACACCGACCGGCCGAACACCCACGGCAAGGCGTTGCGCATCAACCTCGACCTGCGGCGCTACGGCACGTTCGCCGAGATCGGCGCGGGGCAGGAAGTCGTCCGCTGGTTCTTCCGCGTCGGCGGCGCCGCCGGCACCGTCGCCAAGAGCATGTCCGCCTACGACATGGCCGTCAGCGACGCCGTCTACGGCCCCGCCGACCGCTACGTCAGCCGCCAGCGCGTCGAGTCGATGCTCGACCACGAGTACAAGCTCAACATCGAACGCCTCGCCGTCAACCGCTCGGATACGACGACCTTCTTCGCCTTCGCCGACTCCGTCTCGGCGCGCAACTACGCCGGCAGCAACGAATGCCACGGCTGGATGGGCGTCCGCTTCCAGGTCTACCCGCGCGACCAGGAATCGCAGGTCATCATCCACTTCCGCCTGCTCGATCCGTCCAACGTGCTGCAGCAGGAGACGATCGGCATCATCGGCGTGAACCTGCTCTACGCCGCCTTCTTCCTGCACCACGAGCCGGAGCAGTTCATCCAATCGCTGATGGACGACCTGAACTCGAACCGGATCGAGATCGACCTCATCGAGTTTTCGGGGATCGGCTTCCGGGCGATCGACAACCGCGTGATGAGCCTGAGCCTCGTGCAGCACGGGCTGTCGAAGGCGGCGATGTTCGGGCCGGACGGCAAGGTGCTCCTTTCGACCGACCTGCTGCGCAAGCGGCCGGTGCTGGTCGAGCGCGGCAGCTTCCGCCCCGTCACGCACGTGAACCTCGACATCTTCGATTCCGCCACGCGGCGCTTCCGGGAGATGCTCCCCGAAGCCGACCGCGGCGCGATCGTGAACGTCGCCGAGATCACGATGCGGAACCTGATGGGCGGCAACGGGAAGGGCGCGCCGGACGTGCGGGACTTCCTCAGCCGCGCCGACGCCATGTGCGCCTGCGGGCTGAACGTGCTGATCTCGGACTTCTCCGAGTTCTATCGGCTGGCGGCGCACCTGCGGCGGCAGACGACCAAGCCGATCGGCCTGGCGATGGGCACCGTCACGGTGCCGGAGATCTTCGACCCCGGCTACTACGCGAACTTGGAGGGCGGCCTGCTGGAGGCGCTCGGCCGGCTGCTCAGCGGCAATGTGACGCTCTTCGTGTATCCGTATCGCGATCGGAAGGCGGGCCAGGTGCTGACGGTGGAGAACCTGGCGTTGCCGGCGGACACGAAGCCGCTGTACGACTACGCGGTGCGGAACGGTCGGATCCTGGGCTTGGAGTGCGTGAAGCCGGAGTGCCTGAGCATCGACAGCCGGGAGGTGTTGGCGTCGATCGCGGCGGGGGACGGCCATTGGGAGTCGATGGTGCCGGAGCCGGTGGTGAAGCTGATCCGCGAGCGGCGCCTGTTCGGGCACCGGTGACGGGGACGGTCCCCTTTTCAGCGCAACGATTTCCGCACGACGAGTTTCAAGCCGGACCAGACCGGGTCGACAGCGCACACCTTCACGTCCACGTAGCCGAGCGGCAACGCCAAGTCGCGGATCGTCTGCTCGGTGATGTCCGTCGGCACCTTCGACGCCTTCTTCGGCCACGACACCCAGACCATGCCGGCCGGTTCGATCTGCGTGCGGAACCGAACGAGCAGCTTGGCCAACTCGGCGGCCGAGTCGGTGAAGAGATGGACGAGGTCGAGCCTCGCCGCCGGCCTGGCGAGGACCGCGACGCCGTCGGGAAGGTCGCCGAGCAGCGCGCGATAGTGGTCGGGCGCGCGGTGGAGATGGACGCGGAAGCCCGGCCGATAGCCGAGCTTCGCGACGAGCGGCGTTCCGGAGTAGCCGGCGGGCGACATGCGGTTCAGGCCTCGGCCAGCGAAACCACGAGGCGCTTCCCGACCGCCTCGGCATAGCGCACGAGGGTCTCGACTGTGGGGTTGGCGCGCTGTCCCGTTTCCAATTTCGAGAGCGCGGAGCGATCCATGCCGGTCAGATCGGTCAAATCGGAAAGGCTCAATCCTTTCGCCTCGCGCGCGGCCTTCAACTGCGCGAAGAGTCCATCGAGTTGATCGAGGGACGCCATCCGTTCGTGGTAGCGCTCGATCAGCTCGGGAAGTTCGGCGGCGACCTGCCCGCGAACCGTGCGAATCCGAGCGGCGTCATCGGGCGACAGTCGTCGATCGCGGGTGATTCGTTTCATCGTCGTCTCGTGGAACTTCGATTGCACAAAGGGGACTGTCACCTTTTTAATCAGACGATTTAATTATATTCGGTCAATAAAAAAGGTGACAGTCCCCTTTCTATTCGATCCCCGTTCCGATTCCGAACGGATTTTCCGAAGTCCCGCCAACCCTCGCGGCACTTTCCCGTAGAGCCTGTGGGAACCGGAGAACCCCATGCGATCCTCGACGCGCGGCCCCTGGCTCGGATTCGCCCGCACGCTCGCGCCGCTCGGCGCCGAACCGGACGAGGAACTGGTCGCGCGCTTCGTCGCCACGCGCGACGAACCGGCGTTCGAGGCGCTCGTCCACCGGCACGGGCCGATGGTCCACGCCGTCTGCCGGCGCCGGCGCGGCCCCGGCGCGGACGCGGACGACGCCTTCCAGGCGGCCTTCCTCGTCTTCGCCCGCGACGCCGCCCGGATCGCGAACCGCGCCGCGCTGCCCGGCTGGCTCCACCGCGTCGCGCATCTCGTCGCGCTCAAGGCCGCCGGCCGCCGCCGACCCCTGGACGCCCTGCCCGCGGAGGAGCTGCCGATGGACGCGCCCCCGGATTCGGACGCGCTCCGCCGCGAACGCGCCGCCATCGTCGACGAGGAGCTCGCGAATCTGCCGGAGAAGTTCCGCACCGTGCTCGTGCTCTGCCTCGTCGAGGGGAAGACGAACGTCGAGGCCGCCGCCGCGCTGAACGTGCCCGTCGGCACCGTCGATTCCCGGCTGCACGCGGGCCGCCGGAAGCTCCGGGACAAGCTCGCCCGCCGCGGCCTCGCCGCCGCGACGATCGCCGCGCTCGAAACGCTCGCCCCGGCCTCGCTCGCCGCCGCCCCGGCGCTGCACGCGCTCTTCTCGTCCACCGTCCGCGGCGTGCTGTCCACGCTCGCCGATACCGCGGCCGGGGCGCTCTCGCCCGCGGTCGTTTCCCTCGCCCACGGAGTCTCGATCATGACCGTCTCGAAGTTGAAACTGCTCGCGATCGTCGGCCTCGGCCTCGGACTGCTCGGCGGCACCGGCACCGGCGTCTACTTCGCCTCCGCCGACGAGAAACCCGTTCCGAAAGCGGTCGCGAAGACACCCGACGCGCCGAAGGCGGCGCTCGAGGCGAACTTCGCCGCCGACAAGGCGCTCGCCATCGCCGCGACCGGCCGCACCGCCGCGACGACGCTCGCCCTCGACAAGGACGCCGGCCTCAAGGAAAAGATCGACGACGTGACCGTCGCGGACCTCCTCCAGAAGCTCGGCGAAGAAACCGGCACCACCATCCGGCTCGATCTCGCCTACTTCCGCCAGGCCGGCATCGCCAGTCCATACGAACAGAAAGTCTCGATCGCGATCGTGCGGGGGTTGACGGTCCGCGACATCCTGGAAGAAGTGCTCGATCAGATCACGGCGTCGGTCGCCGACACCGCGCCGAAAACCGGCCTGCGCGTGAAGGGGAACCAGATCATCCTCGGCCGCGGCTCGGTGGCGCTCATGACGCCCGGCCGCACGAGCGTCGGCGCCGACGTGCCGCAGATCGTCGAGGAGAAGGTCCTCACCGAGGTGCTGCACGGCCCGATCGTCGGCATTGCCGCCGACAACCTGCCGCTCGCCGACTTCGTCAACCAACTGCGCGAGCAGACCGGCGCGAACATCGTCGTCGATTCCCGCGTGAAGGAGAAGCTGCAACAGCCGGTGACGCTGACGCTCAACGACACGCGGCTGATGACGGCGCTGAAGATCGCGGGCGACGCCGCCGAGCTGGCGCCGGCCGTCGTGGACAACGTCTACTATCTGACGACGAAGGAGAACGCGGCGAAGCTGTTGAAGGAGACGTATCGCGAGCTGTACGGCGAGCCGCAGGTGCCGATCCCGGCCGGCACGGTGACGGACGGGCTGAAGCTCTACGAGAAGCCGGCGAACCTGAAGGAGTGGTCGCTCGGCGGCCTGGGCGGCGGCGGCGGGGGAGTCGGCGGAGTCGCCGGCGGCCCCGGCGGCCTCGGCACGGTGCCCGAGAGCGTCGCGAAACCGGCGGAGAAGAAGTAGGCGTTCTGAAATCCAAGGGGACTGTCACCTTTTCTATCGAGGGATTCATCGAAAATCCGTCGATTAAAAAGGTGACAGTTCCCTTTGTTTTCTGCGGTTCTTGGGCAAAGCTGCTCGGAACGAAGAGAAAATCAAAACGGCGCTTGACATTATCGGGGGGGGGGGGGATAATGGAATTCGTTCGCGGAGAATGGAGTTGATCCGTTTCCGGAATATCCTGCTCCTCCTCTTAACTTGCACAGCCGCCGCATTCGGTGGTCGTTCGATCTGGGATGCTCGTTCCCATTCGCCGCATCCCGCGAATACTCCCCGCGCTCTTGTTTTCGTCGAAGACGATCTCAGGATCGGCGTCGTTCCCAACGGCGAAATTGTGGATAGGCCGCTGCGCCTCAAGAACGCGGGCGACGAAAGCGTTCGACTCTCCCATTTTGAAATCAGTTGCTCGTGTCTGGGGATTTCGCCGGATCGGAATCTGGTCCTCGCGCCCGGCGAGTCCTTGTCGCTCACCATCCGATTGAAGGCCGACGCGAACAACAGCACGATCGATTTTGAGAGCGGCCTGTCCGCCAGCTCGACTTCGTTGACGGCCGTCTACTCCGTTGGGGATTCGCGACTACGGAAAGTGTCGGCGACGCTGCGCTACGACATCCGGACCGAGGCGCTCTTCGCGCCGCCGTCGATGCAATTGGGACGGGTTTCGCATCGATCCACGATCGGCGCATCGACCACGGTTCGATTGTTCCCGCCCGTGAGGTCCATTCGGTTCCTGGCGCATCCCGAATGGCGGACCCGCCTGGAGTCGGCGGGCGTCGATCGGTGGACGCTGTTCGTCGAAGCCGTCCGGCCGACGGGTCCGCGCGCGATCGACGATGCGATCGAATATGTCGTGCGAACCGACGACGGCCGCGATCGGACCAGTCGGACGATTTCCGTGCGCGGTGAAGTCGTGGCCGACCTCCACGCCGTTCCCGATTCGATTTTGTTCGGTCGCTCGGTTCCGGGCCGCATACGCGAAGAGTCGTTCCGCATCGAATCCCGAACCGGCCGACCGTTCTCGATCCTGCGATGGGATTGCGATGCGTCCAAAGGGACTGTGACCCCGGACGACGACGACAAAACCGCGTTCCTGGTCTCCGTCGTTTCGAAGTCGTCCGCCGCCGGGGAGCATCTCGTTCGCGTCGTCGTCGGGGACGACAACGGCCTCGAACACGCGATCGCGATTCCGGTTCGCTACCTCGCATCGGAGGCGGCGAAATGAACCGAATCGCGCCGCTTCTGATCTTGGCGACATGCGGTCCCGCGTGGGCGCAAGCGCCGGCGACCGTCGATCCCGCGCTGGCCGCCGCCTTGAAGCGAGAGGCGACGTATCGGACCGTGGAATTCACGTTCGACATCGACGAGACGTCCGAAGCCGGTTCGATGTCCGCGATGCCGCGGGACGGCCCGCCGAAAGGGATTCCCTTCCCCGCAAAACAGATCCGTCGCCAGTCCACGGGCAACAAACTCCTGATCGACGGCGACCGGTATCGCTACGAAGGGCATCACCCCATCCCGGACGAACGGATTCGAGACTGGGCCGAATCGCACGATATCGAGGTCTGCGACGGGACGACCACGAAACACTTCTACGCGCCGCCGGGCAACGCGAAGCGGCTGAACAGCATCGCCACCATCAAAATCGATAATCGCATGCTCGTGGGCGGTTTCCCACAGCACAGCCCGATCCATCTCTTTTGTCGCGGCGCATCGAAGCGACAAGGCATGACCTATCGCTGCCTGGGGAATTTTGAAGCGACGGGGCGATGGTCGACGATCGACGGCGCGCGATTGACGGAATATCGAGGACACGCAAAGTCAGATCTGAACAATTATGAATGTTATCTCAACCCTACTGCTGATTATCTGGTTCGCAGGATTCGTAGCCGGTTCACCAAGTCCGAGAGGACCAAATACATCGTCGATATTCGCTACGAAATGTTTCCGGGCGTACCAGGGCCCGTTCCGAGCGCCTGGACCTACACGATGTACTCAGAAGATGGCAAAGTGCGCCGCAGTTTCGACGTGAACGTCACCTCGGTGGAACTCAAACCGGCGCTTTCCCCCGAGCGATTCGACATCGTATTTCCGCCGGGATTGGAAGTCAGCGATCAGCGGACCGATACGTCCTATCTCGTTCGCGAGGACGGTTCGTGGCTTCGCTTGAAACACGCCGGACAGCGCCTACCGTCCGAAGCCGAGGAACTCGGCAAGGGCTGGCTCCGCCGCAATCTCGTCTGGATCGCCCCGATGATTGCGATTCCGGCCTGTGCGTATCTGGTGCGGCGATGGCGCGCCGAAAGGGCCACGGCGCC
Organism: uncultured Alcaligenaceae bacterium; assembly: GCA_964453375.1. Lineage (GTDB taxonomy): Bacteria > Planctomycetota > Planctomycetia > Gemmatales > Gemmataceae > Limnoglobus. Next base: position 6,703 of record CAYVRB010000071.1, on the reverse strand, counting down.
TCCCAAGCCAGTGTGATTCCCATTCGTTCTTCGGAGGATTCGCGATGACACGATTCTCGAGGTCGGCGATGCTGGGAGCGACGCTGTTCGCGCTCATTGTCGCGCTGTCGTCCAATCGCGGCGCGGCGGACAACTGCGACCAGAAATGCCGCGAGAGACACAACTTCTACGTCTGCCCCGCAACGGGCGTCACGACGCGCTACTGGTACTACGAACATAAAGATTGCTTCATGTGCGTCCAATTCGCGGGTTTAAAGCGCGGCGGTTATTGCGAGATGACCGACCCTCTCGATCCGGCCCCGAACTGCATCACGAGCGGGACGACGCGACGAGTACAGTATCAAAACGGAACGAGAAACTGCGATTGCGATAATTACGATGTGAAATGGTTCATCGAGGCGGCGTATGACGAAATGAGTTTGGATGAAGCGGACAATTGCGACCGGTATGTTTGTTCCACTTCGAGCGGCCCGCCATGACCGACTCGAATGATCGAAAGGGGTTTTCCCTGCTAGAATTGATCGTCGCGTTGGGCATCCTCGCGCTGCTGACGGGATTGATCCTTGCGGGCATTCAGGCGGCGCGGCAGAACGCCGCGCGCCTGGAATGCCAGTCGCGCCTGCGCGAACTCGGTATCGCCTGTCAAAACTATCACGCGGCGCACCGGCACTTCCCACAAGGGGTGTCTTATCCGCTCTCCAAATCGGAATTCGAGAAGGAAGCCGTCCACGCGGGGATTTCCTGGCAGACTAGCATTCTACCTTTCCTCGAACGGGACGCGCTCTGGCAGAGGTCTTGGGCGGCGCACCAAGCGCAACCCAGCGGGAATTCCCTCGATCACGACCACGTGGCCGCCGTGCTGGTACCGTCGTTTCGCTGCCCCAGCGATGCGCGCGTCCAAGGGATCTACAACGACCCCAACGATTTCAAGACATGGGGACTGACGAACTATCTGGGCGTCGCCGGCGAAAATTTCAAGAACAACGACGGGATGTTCCATCCCGATTTTCGCATCACCGCCCAAACGGTGCTGGACGGCACTTCCAATACGCTCTTCATCGGTGAACGGCCGACGACCAGAAACGGTTTGTGGGGCACTTGGTATGCCGGCTGGGGGACCTTCCGATTTTTCAGGGGTCAGCTCCTAGCCGTGAGTGAACGCTGGGCGAACGGCATTGCACACAGTCACCTGGGCTGTCCCCAGCAAGTCTCCGCGTTTGAAAAAGGAGTCTACGACAATCCCTGCTACCACGGCCTGTACTGGTCTTTACACCCCGGCGGGGCGAACTTCGCGTTCGCCGATGGCAGCGTGCGCTTCCTGCGCTACTCCGCGGTCGACGTGCTGCCGGCGCTGGCGACCGCGTCCGGCGGCGAATCCGTTGCGTTGGACTAACTCATCACGTCTTACTCACGCGTCGGGGCAAAAAGGGGACTGTCACCTTTTTTATTGGCCGATTATTCGAAAATACCCCCGATATAAAAGGTGACAGTCCCCTTATTTCAGCAGCTTCCACCCCTTTGCGTCCGCCTCCAGCTTCGTGTGGCCCTTGTACTTCGCGTACGCCGCGTGCATCGCCTCGATCGAATCGAAATAGCCCACCAGGTGCGCCGCCGAGAACGACTCGCCCGCCTTCACCGGCCGGCCGTGGATCTCCTCGATCATCACGATGATGTTGTTCCCCAGCCGCTGGCTCGCCCACGCCTCGTATACCACGCTCGGCTCCAGCGTCATCCCCGCCAGCCACGGGCCGTCCTGGCCGGTCTTCGGATCGCGGATGTGGTAGGCGCGGATGAAGTGCTCCGGGGCCGCGTGCGTGTCGCGGCGGAAGTTGTACTTCAAGTCGGGCGGGAACGGTTCGAGGAACTCCTTCGCCGGGATGCGCACCCCCTTCGAGCCGTTCAGGTAGCTGAGGTAGATCTCGCTGAAGGTGTCTCCTTTGTTGTGCCGCACGCAGCCGGGCGTGTCGTTGCGCAGGAACATCTCTTCGGAATCGTTCACGCTGTCGATCTTGTCCATGAGCAGGAAGAAGCGTTCGCCCTTCGGGAAGACGACGAGCTGCGTCCACTTCGAGCCGGCCTTGCGGCCCGGCGCGGCGAACTCGTACTGGTACTCGGTCTTCACGGCGACGAAGTCGGAGCCTTGAATCACGGTCGGCTTGACCGGCTTCATGTAGGGGCAGAGCTGTGGCCCTTCGACGGCGCGCTTACGGCGCGTGCTGCCGTGGGCGTTCAGGGCGTGCGCCTTGCGGCCGGGATCGGTCTCGTTCTCGTGCCAGAGGTAGCGGCCGAGGCCGCCCTTGTCTTCGCGCTCGACGAGTTGGTCCTTCCAGGCGTCGTCGCTGCCGGCTTCCATGAGCCAATCGATGACCATGAGGCCGTCGCCGAGTTCGCGGGCGCCGGTGGCCTTGTCGACGAAGGAGTGCTTCTCGATGCCGGTCATCCACTGCTTGGGTTTGTTCTTGGGGATGACGGCTTCGAGCTTGTCGGTTTCGATCTTGATGGCGCGTTCGTCTTCGGTGACGCGGATCTGCGCGGCGGCGTGCGGGGCGAGCGTCAGGACGGCGGCGAGGGCAAGCGAGCGGAGCATGGCGGAGCCTCGGAGTGGGGCCGGGATAGGGTATGAGGTCGCCGCGAATAAAGGGGACTGTCACCTTTTCTATCGGCCGATTTTCAGAAATTACCCCCATTTAAAAAGGTGACAGTCCCCTTTATTCCGCTAGGACCAGCAGCGCCTCCTCGCACGCCGGGAAGCGATCCGTCGCCGGCGCGGGCTGGACGGTGACGACCTCGAACCCGCACTTCGCCAGAATGCGGAGCGACGCCGGATTGCTGGTCGCCACGCGGGCCGCGAGCGGTCGCCGCGGCACTTCGATCAGGAGGAGCCGCAACGCCTCCGACGCGATCCCGCGCCCCCAATACTCCCGTTCGATCCAGTAGCCGACGAAGTCCCGCCCATCGCGTGGAAACACGGAAATCAAGCCGACCGGCGCGTCGCCCAGCAGGACGACGCGGGCCGCGATCTTCGGATCGACCAGGACGGACGCCCAGTGGGCCTCGAACGCCTCGGCGCTTCGGGGGTTGGTGACGGCCAGGCGGTTCGACTCCGGATCGGATTGCATCCGGAAGATCCAGGTCAGGTCGCCCGCCGCGACGGGCCGCAGACGGACGGCGGTCGGTTCGGGGATCATGTTCGCGGTCGCTCCGACGAAAGGGCGAGTGGTTCGTACTCGTCCGCCAACCGATAACTCCGCGCCTTGGTGGAGGGATTCGCGACGACCAGGAAGCCCGCCTCGATCCACCGCGCGCACAGCAGGTAGGCCTGCCTCGGCGGGAGCCTGAAGAAAGCCGCCACGTCGTTGCGGCTGACTTCCCTCCTGCGAAGGAATAGCCCAAGCGCCCGCCGCTGTTGCGGTGTCAGTCTCCTCAGGATCGGCGATCGATCGTGGGCGTTTTGGCGGCTGGCGTCCTCCGCCCGAGCGCGGACCTTGGCGAACGCATCGGCCATCCCCATGCAGAAGTACGCCACAAACGCCGTCACGTCCCCCTCGGCCCGGCCCACGTAGTAGTTGTGGCTCGCGCCGACCGACAAACCCTCGTAGTACTGGGTCAGATTCGCCGCGTAATACTCTTCCAGCGAATAGATGCCGCGGAGTCCGTAGCCGTTGCGATGCAGCACGAGGTTCGTCAGCAGCCGCGCCGTCCGTCCGTTGCCGTCGAAGTACGGGTGGACGGTCGCGAATTGGTAATGCGTCAAGGCCGCCACGACCGGCACGGGCGCTTCGGCCTCCGCGATCGAGGCGTTCACCCACCGCACCAGATCCTTCATCAACCACCGCACGTCCTTCGCTTCGGGCGGCAGATAGACGGTCCGACCGGTCCGCGCATCGCGAATGGCGTTCTGGCCGTCGCGGTACGGTGTCGGCTTCGGCTTGCCGGTCATGACCAGCCCGTGGATGGACTGGATCTCCTTCTCGGTCAGCGGCGCGGGCTTGCCACCCAGGGACTCCACGAACCGGAGCGCGGCGAAGTAATGGCGGACCTCCGCCTCGTCCCGTTCCCGTCCCGGGAAGTTGCCTTCGCCTTCGACGACGGCGCGCACCTGGGACGGACCGAGTCGATTGCCCTCGATTTGCGTCGACAAGTGCGTGGACAGGAGTCGGGCGGTCCGCCGCAACGAATCGAGCATCGGCGCGGTCATCGGCAGCGTGGCGACGACTTGGCGGTCGGCCTCGATGCCCATGAGCGCCTTGGCGATCTTGCCGGTGATCCGGTAGTTCGGCTCGAACACGACGATGTCTCCCGAACTGGGAGGCTACCGCGTGTCGAGAATGTGTCAAGAACATGTCGAGAAACGGCGACCGGCAAATGTGTGGGCCGCGATCGATCGGAAGTCGGGGACTCGGCGCGCCGGAAAAGGGGACTGTCACCTTTTCTATCGGCCGATTTTCGGAAAATACCCCCCATTTAAAAAGGTGACAGTCCCCTTTATTCCGCCAGGACCAGCAGCGCCTCCTCGCGCGCCGGGAAGCGGTCCGTCAGACGCGAACGACGCTGACGCCGGCCGCCGTGCTTCCGGCCGTATGAACTTTGAGAGCTGTGCGGGGGCGGGGAAGGATCGTGATCCCATCGCGCGCGGATTTCGCACGCGGGTTCCGTCGCATCGTTGAAAATGGGCGGACACTTGGTGCCGCACCCATGATTCGCCCGCGCCTTGGCCGACTGTCCGTGGACGAACTCGAATCGCGCGAAGTTCCATCGGCCCACTTTGCCACGCTCCCGGAGTTGCCGATCTCCGATCAAGCGGTTCTGGATTACACGCGGGTCATTGCCTTGCGCGGCCAGGAGCTGGGACGGCGAAGCGATGCGTTCCTGAAGATCGGCGACAGCAACACCTACTATCCGGAACGGGGACCGACGCAATACCTGAATCCGCTGGGCGCGTCCGTCTATGACGCCGTCGCCACGGGCCTCGCCAATTACGGCCCGAGCATGCTGCAAACGCTGGCGACATTCCGGGCTCCTGTCGATGGCACGGGCGCGAACTCGTTTACGCGCGCCAGCGCCGCCGCATCTCCGGGTTGGACGCTGCCGCTCGCGCTGCCCAACGTCACCGTCGAGATGGCCGCCACGAACGCGGGCCTGGCCTTTGTGATGATCGGGACCAACGATCTCGCCATCTACGCCAATCCGATCGCCTACCGCGCCGAACTCGAAAGCCTCGTACTGACCCTCACGTCGGCCGGAGTCGTGCCCGTGCTCAGCACGCTTCCGGAGCACGTGGACAAGCCCGGCTACTCGCCCCTGGTACAGGCGTACAACCAGGTCATTGCCGACCTCGGCGAACAATATCGCATTCCCGTCTGGAACTTCTGGCGAACATTGACCGCGCTTCCGAACCTCGGGCTGACCGCGGATGGCGTTCACCTCAACGCGTCGCCCAACGGCGGCGGCAACTTCGCGCCGCCCGACTTGCTGTTCGCACAGAACGTGCGTAGCCTGCAAGCGCTGGCGATTCTCGACTGGTTCCGCACGCGGGTCGTCGGGCCGCCCGAGACGGTCGTTGCGTCGCCGACCTGGAATTCACTGGAAAGCGGTCGAGGCGCGTATGCCGTGGGACGCGGCGCGGGGCAACAGCCGGTCGTTTCCATTTTCGATCGGTCGAGCGGGCACGAATTGAACCGCTTCCACGCTTACGAACCGTCGTTCGGCGGCGGCGTGCGGGTGGCGATGGCCGACGTGACGGGCGACGGCGTGATGGATGTCGTGACGGCACCCGGCTCCGGCGGCGGCCCGGTCGTCAAGGTGTTCGACGGCGCGAACGGCTCGCTCATTTCAAGTTGGATGGCCTACGAGCCGACGTTCCGCACCGGCGTGAATATCGCGGCATCGGACCTGGATGGAGACGGCAAGGCGGAGGTGATTGTCGGTGCCGGCAACGGCGGCGGCCCGGTTGTGGCCGTGTACCGCGGCGGCGACCTGCGGGAAGCGGCTCGCTTTTTTGTCTACGAGTCTTCGTTCCGCGGTGGAGTGAACGTCGCGGCGGCGGACCTCGCCGGCTACGGACCCTCCATCGTGGCCGGGGCCGGCGTCGGGGGAGGCCCGGTGGTCAAACTCTTCCACCTGGGCGATGAAGTACCGCTCACATCCTTCTATGTTTTCGATCCATCCGTGCGCACCGGCGTGATCGTGGCCGCGGGCGATCTCACGGGCGACGGGCTCGGCGAAATCGCAACGTCGCCGGCCGTTCACAGTTCGCACGTCCGCGTTCTCGACCCGCAGGGCGGAAGCACGCTGGCCAGTTTCTTCGCCGCGTCTCCTCAAGCGCCCGGCGGCATCCGACTCGGCATCCGTGACGGCAAGTTGCTCGTGGGAAACGGCCCCGGCAGCGCCGTGAGCGTGCGGGAGTACGCGAACTTCACCGACCCGCCGAACGTCCTTTCGCCCAACCTGCCGGGCCGGGTCTTCGGCCTCTTTGTGGGGTAATCTCGCTGGTTGTTTCTCCCGTGCGGTTCGAGAAAGTGTGAAGGCACACGCCTCGCCGGTCGGCGCGGATGACACCGCTCATTCGGTGATGGCCCGATCCAAGGAAAACACCCGGAACTCAAGGCCGCACGTCCGACCGTCGGGAGGTCCGCGAAACCGCGTTGGAAAATGTGTTCGTGTCCAGAGCCGCCTCAGGGATTTGAACCCTGGACCCCAGCTT
>CAYVRB010000070.1:0-22396 GCA_964453375.1 uncultured Alcaligenaceae bacterium | reverse complement strand
CCGTGCTCACCAGTGATCCCGCGACCGTCGAGTGGTTGACCGGCATCTCCGAGACGCAGCTCCGCACGACCGTCCGCTGGCTGGCGAGCGCCCGGTCGGCGATGATCCTCACCGGCCGCGGTCCGGAGCAGCAGAGCAAGGGCGTCGACACCGTTCTCGCGTTCATCAACCTCGCGCTCGCGCTCGGGAAGGTCGGCAAGCCGGCGAGCGGCTACGGTTGCCTGACGGGGCAGGGGAACGGCCAGGGCGGCCGCGAGCACGGCCAGAAGGCGGACCAACTGCCCGGCTATCGGCTCATCGAGAACCCCGCGCACCGCGCCGCGCTCGCGAAGGTCTGGGGCGTGCCGGCCGAATCGCTGCCGGGCAAGGGGAAGAGCGCGTACGAATTGCTCGACGCGCTCGGGCCGGACGGCGGCATCCGTGGGTTGCTCGTGATGGGGTCGAACGTGGCGGTCGCGTCGCCCCACGCGGGGCGCATCGTCGAACGGCTGAAGAGCCTCGACCTGCTCGCGGTCTGCGACGCCTTCCAGAACGAAACGTCCGAACACGCGCACGTCGTCCTCCCGGTGCTGCAATGGGCCGAGGAGGAGGGGACGATGACGAACCTGGAGGGGCGCGTCGTCCGCCGACGGACGATCGCGCGACCGCCCGCCGGCGTCCGCGGCGATATCGACATCCTGCGCGAACTCGCGGATCGGCTGGGCGCGGGGGAGAAGTTCGATTTCCATACGCCGCGCGAAGTGTTCGACGAGTTCCGCCGCGCGACCGCCGGCGGCACCGCCGACTACGCCGGCATCACCTACGAACGGATCGACCACGAGGACGGCGTCTTCTGGCCGTGCCCGACGGAGGACCATCCCGGCACGCCGCGGCTGTTCGAGGATCGCTTCGCGCACGCGGACGGCAAGGCGAAGTTCCACGCGGTCGCGCATCGCCCCGCCGGCGAGGAGCCGGACGCGGACTATCCCTTCTACTTCGTGTCGGGCCGGTACAAGGAACACTACAACTCCGGCGCGCAGACGCGCTTGGTGTCGGCGCTGACGAACGCGCAACCGCTCGCCCGGTTGCAGGTGCATCCGCGCTTGGCGGCGCGCGTCGGCGCCGAGAGCGGCAGCGTGGTGGTGGTCGAGAGCCGCCGCGGCCGCGCCGAATTCGTCGCGGACATCTCCAGCGCGATCCGCCCCGACACGCTGTTCGCGCCGTTCCACTGGGGCGGCGCCGGCTGCGCCAACCTGCTCACGAATCCCGCGCTCGATCCCGTCAGCCGGATGCCCGAGTTCAAGCTCGCGGCGGTCCGCGTCGTGGCCGTGCGCCCGCCCGAAGCCGGAGGCAAACCGTGACCGCGCGCCGACTCGCGATCGTTGGGAATGGCATGGCGACCGGCCGCTTGTTGGACGAACTGATCCGCCGCGCGCCGGACGCGTACGAGATCCACGTCTTCGGCGAGGAGCCGCACGGCTGCTACAACCGCATCCTGCTGGGGCGCATCCTGGCGGGCGGCGAGCGGGACGAGATCATGCTGAAGCCGGTGCCGTGGTACGCCGATCGCGGCGTGCGGTACCACTCCGGCGCGACGGTGACGAAGCTCGACGCCGGCACGCGCGTGCTGGAATGCTCGGACGGCGCGTCGCACCCTTACGACGTCGCGGTGCTCGCGACCGGCAGCGTGCCGATCGTGCCGAACGTGAAGGGCTTGCGGGATGCGAGCGGGAACCGGAAGAAGGGCGTCTTCGCGTTCCGCACCATCGAGGACTGCGAGCGGATCCGCGAATCGGTGAACCCGGCGTCGAACGCCGTCGTGGTCGGCGGCGGCTTGCTCGGCCTGGAGGCGGCCAAGGCGCTCGGCGACCTCGGCATGCACGTCACGGTCGTGCAGCGCGAGCCGCACCTGATGAATACGCAGGTGGACGCGCCGGCCGGGGCGCTGCTCAAGCAGTCCGTCGAACAGCTCGGCATCTGGGTGCGCACGGGCGTCGAATTCAACGAAATCCTCGGCGACGACCGCGTCGTCGGCGTCGGCCTCGCGTCGGGCGAACGACTGCCGGCGGACCTCGTGGTGTTCGCCTGCGGCATCCGGCCGCGCGTCGATCTGGCGCAGGCGTCCGGCGTGCCCGTCAAGCGCGGCATCGTCGTCAACGACGTCCTCGCGACTTCGCTCGCCGGCGTCTACGCGATCGGCGAATGTGCCGAGCACGCCGGCAAGGTCTATGGCATCGTCCAGCCGATCTTCGAGCAGTGCGCCGTCCTCGCCGACGTGCTCACCGCCGCGAATCCCAAGGCTCGCTATCGCGGCTCGAAGCTCTACACGCGGCTGAAGGTCGCCGGCATCGAAGTCGCCAGCATGGGCCTCGTCGAACCCGAATTCGACACCGACGAAGTGCTGCAAGTCACCGAAGCCCGCCGGGGCATCTACCGCAAGCTCATCGTGCGCGACGGCCGGCTCGTCGGCGCCGTCCTCGTCGGCGACACCTCCGCGTCGCCCGCGCTCGTCCGCCTCTTCGATCGCGGCGATCCACTACCCGCCAACCGGCTGGACGTCCTCGCCTCCGGCGACGGCGCCGGCGCGATCTCGAGCGCGAGCGATCCCGAAATCTGCAACTGCCACCACGTGGACCAATCCACCATCGTCGCGGCCATCCGCGGCGGCTGCTCGACCCTCTCCGCCCTCTCGAACCAGACCAAGGCCGGCACCGGATGCGGTTCCTGCCGCGGCAAGCTCACGGACCTCATCTACAAGAACGCGCCGGTCGCCGCCGGCCGCGGAAAGGATTGACGCGATGCCGTCCGAATCGTCCCGCCGCAATCGGGTGCTCTGGCTCTCGACCGCCGCGTTCACGCTCATGTTCGCCGTCTGGCTCATGTTCGGCGTGCTCGGCATCCCGATCCAGAAGGAACTTGGCCTCACGAACGTGCAGCTCGGCTGGCTCGGCGCCGCCGCCATCCTCGCCGGGGCGCTGCCCCGCCTCCTGTTCGGCATCTGGACCGACCTGTTCGGCGGCCGAAAGATGATGACGCTGCTGATGCTCGGCTGCGCCGTGCCGACGTTCCTCGTGAGCCGCGCGACGACCTACGAGGAACTCCTCGTCTGCGCGCTGATGTTCGGAATCGCCGGGAACTCCTTCACGGTCGGCATCGCTTGGAACGCCGCCTGGTTCCCCAAGGCGCAGCAGGGGCTCGCGCTCGGCGTCTTCGGCGCCGGCAACGTCGGCGCGTCGGTCACGAAGTTGATCTTTGGCCTCTTCGGCGCGGTACTCCTCACGGCGATCCCGGCCGGCGGATTGCTCGGCGGGCTGCTCCCGTCCGGTTGGCGGTTCTATCCGGCGCTCTATTCGGTGCTGCTCGTGGCGATGGGCGCGGCGACCTGGTTCCTCGCGCCGAAGCCGGACCACACGCCGGCGAAGGGTCGCTCGTACCGCTCGATCCTCGCGCCCCTGAAGCACGCCCGCGTCTGGGAATACAGCCTGCAATACGTCGTGGTCTTCGGGGCATACGTGGCACTCTCGTTCGTCCTGCCGAAGCTGTACGTGTCGGTGTACGATGCGGAACTGCGTTCGATCTTCGGCCTCGCCGAGGGGGCCGACGGCGCGACGTCCGTGCTGCGGGTCGCGAGCTTCCTCACGACGATCTTCATTTTTCCCGCGAGCCTGCTCCGCCCCGTCGGCGGCTGGATGTCCGACCGGTTCGGCCCGGTCCGCGTGATGTGGGCGGTCTTCGCCGTCATGCTCGTCGCCGGCGCGCTGCTGTCCGTGCCGCTCGGGTTGAACGTCTGGCTGTTCACCGCGCTCGTCTTCGCTGTCGGCTGCGGCATGGGCGTCGGGAAGGCGGCGGTCTACAAGCTGATCCCGGACCACTTCCCGCGCGACGTGGGCGCGGTCGGCGGACTGGTCGGCATGCTCGGCGCGCTCGGCGGTTTCGTGCTCCCGCCGCTCTGGGCCTACCTGAACGAATTCACCGGCACGGCGCAGACGACCTTCCTCGTGCAGACGGCGATCACCGCCGCGAGCACGGTCTGGTTCTTCTTCAGCCAGCGCGTGCCGGCGACCGTCGCGACCGTCGAGAGCCTCGCGATCCCGACCGAGGCGCGGCCGGTGCTCGAGGCGTCGAGCTGACCGCGAAAGGAACGATCATGGCGGAAGACTTCAACGACGAACAGAAGCAGTACCTGCAAGGGTTCCTCAGCGGGGCGGAGACGGCGCGGGCCGCGCGGGGCCTGCCGACGTTCGCGTCCACGCTGGGGACGCCGGCCGCGGCGCCGGCGAGCGAACCGACGGGGCCGGACGCGATCCTGTGGAAGGCGCAGGACCGCGCCGTCGCGGAAGGGAAGACGCTCGTGCCGCAGGAGGTGGCGAAGCGGAAGCGGCATCCGCTCGACATGTGGGACGACGTGGTGAAGCACGCGGCCGATGGCAAGTTCCCGAAGGGGGACGACGTGCTGGCGTTCAAGTACCACGGCCTCTTCCACGTCGCGCCGGCGCAGGACGCGTACATGTGCCGGCTGCGCTTCGCCGGCGGACTGCTGACCGCGCACCAGTTCCGCGGCGTGGCGGCCATCGCCGACCGCCACGGCGCCGGCCACGCCGACGTGACCACGCGGGCGAACCTGCAACTCCGCGAGATTCCGGCGAGCCGCGGGCCGGAGGTCGTCACGGAACTGGAAGACCTCGGCATCCTCATCCGCGGGTCCGGCGCCGACAACATCCGCAACGTCACGGGCGGCGCGACCGCCGGCGTCGACCCCGACGAACTGATCGACACGCGGCCGCTGACGCGGGCGATGCACCACCACATCCTGCACCGCCGCGAGCTGTACGGCCTGCCGCGCAAGTTCAACATCGCCTTCGACGGCGGCGGCGCCGTGAACGCGCTCGAAGACACGAACGACATCGGCTTCTCGGCCGTGCGCGTCGGCCCGGGCAAGGCGTTGCCGCTCGGCGTCTACTTCCGTCTGCAACTCGGCGGCATCAGCGGGCACAAGGATTTCGCCAAGGACGAGGGCGTACTGCTGACGCCGGAGCAATGCGTGCCCGCCGCCGACGCCATCGTCCGCGTCTTCATCGAGCACGGCGACCGCACCGACCGCAAGAAGGCGCGGCTCAAATATTTGCTCGACGCCTGGGGCCACGAAAAGTTCGTCGCGGAGGCGGAGAAACGGCTTTCGTTTTCGTTCACGCGCTTCCCGCTCGCCGAGTGCGAACCGCGGCCGCCGGTGCACAAGCACGGCCACCTCGGCGTGCATCCGCAGAAGCAAACCGGCCTCTTTTATGTCGGCGTGCTGCTTCCCGTCGGCCGTCTGACCAGCGATCAGATTCGCGGCCTCGCCGACGTCGCGGACCGCTACGGCAGCGGCACGATCCGGCTCACCGTCTGGCAAAACCTCTTGATTTCCGACATCCCCGGCGAAGACATCCCCGACGCGAAGGCGAAGATCGAAGCGCTCGGCCTGCACTGGGACGCGTCGAACATCCGCGGCGCCCTCGTGGCCTGCACCGGCAACGCCGGCTGCAAGTACGCCGCCTCCAACACCAAGCGCCACGCGCTCGAGATCGCGGACCACCTCGACGGCCGCATGACCATCGACCACCCGATCAACATCCACCTCACCGGTTGCCCGCACTCGTGCGCCCAGCACTACCTCGGCGACATCGGCCTGCTCGGCGCCGGCGTCGAGGACGGCGACGACATGGTGGAGGGGTACCACGTTTACATCGGCGGCGGCTACGGCGCGGAGCAGGCCATCGGCCGCGAGCTCTACCGCGGCGTGAAGGCGACCGACACGCCGGCCGTCCTCGAACGGATGCTGCGCACCTACCTCGAACGGCGCGATTCGCCCGACGACTCGTTCAACGATTTCGTCCGCAAGCACCCGACCGACACGCTCAAGGGTTGGTTCGACGCCGAGTCCGCACGACCGCAAGGGGTGGCCGCCTCATGACCGCGATTCCGATCCTCCCCGAGAGCGCTCCGTTCTCCGGGGCGCAGCGCGCCTGGCTCAACGGCTTCTTCGCCGGCATCTTCGGCCTGCAGGGCGTGAACGGCACCGCCGTCGCCGCGCCCGCCCCGGCCGCCACCGCGCCGGCGCCGGAGCCGGCCGAGGACTATCCCTGGCACGATCCGGCCCTCGTGCTCGCCGACCGCATGAAACTCGCCGACGGCAAACCGCTGAAGCGCCAGCTCATGGCCGCGATGGCGCAACTCGACTGCGGCGCCTGCGGCTACGTCTGCAAGACCTACTCCGAGGCGCTCGAGACGGGGCTGGAGACGGATGCTTCCAAGTGCTCGCCCGGCGGCAAGGAGACGACGAAGAAGATCAAGGAACTGCTCGCGAAGCGCACGGCGCTGCCGACCGTCGCCGAAACGAACGGCGTCCACCTCAACGGCAAGCCGAGCGCCAACGGCCACGCGAAACCGAGCATGAACGGCGCGGCGCTCTACGACCGCAAGAATCCCTTCCCCGCGCCGCTGCTCGAATGCCGGCCGCTCACGAAGCCCGGCTCCGAGAAGGACGTGCGGTTTGTTTCGCTCTCGCTGCGGGGCAGCGGGTTGAAGTACGAGGTCGGCGACGCGCTCGGCGTGATGCCGGAGAACGATCCCGAATTGGTCGAGTCCGTGCTGCGGGCGATGGGCGCGCGGGGCGACGAACTGGTGGAGGCGCCGGGCGGCCTGCGCGTCCACGCGTACGACGCGCTCGCCCGGCACTGCGTCGTCACGAAGGTCGGCGATCGCTTCGCCGAGCTGCTGGCCGCGAGCGCCGCCGACGCCTCCGAGGCCGGCACGCTCCAGACCCTCGTCCGCGACGACGTCGAAGGCGTGCCCGACGCGTGGGACGTGCTGGACATCCTCGAGCAGTTCCCGTCGGCCCGCGCGCCGGTCGCGGAGATGATCGCCGCGCTGCCCGCGCTCCAACCGCGGCTCTATTCGATCTCGTCGTCCTTGAAGGCGCACCCGGACGAAGTCCACCTCACCGTCGGCGTCGTGCGCTACGAACAGGCCGGCCGACGCCGCCGCGGCGTCGCGTCCAACTTCCTCACCGACACGCTCCGCCCGCGCCAGAAGACCGGCGTCTTCGTGCATACCTCGCCGGGATTCCGACTCCCGACCGACGGCGGCGTCCCCATCCTCATGGTCGGCCCCGGCACCGGCGTCGCGCCGTTCCGTGCCTTCCTCGAAGAGCGCGCCGCCACCGGCGCGACCGGCAAGAACTGGCTCGTCTTCGGCGACCAGCGCTCGGAGTTCGACTACCTCTACCGCGACGAACTCGAACGCTTCGCGAGCGACGGCGTGCTCTCGAAACTGGACACCGCCTTCTCGCGCGACCAACGGGACAAGGTGTACGTCCAGCACCGGTTGAAGGAGAACGCCCGCGAGGTGTGGGACTGGCTCGAGCGCGGCGCGCACGTCTACGTCTGCGGCGACGCCCGCCGGATGGCGCTCGACGTGGACCACGCGCTCCACGCGATCGTCGCCGAGCAGGGCGGCCTGTCGCCCGAGGCGGCCAAGGAGTACATGCGGAACCTCGGCCATGCGAAGAGGTATCAAAGGGACGTGTACTGAGCGTCCTCCGCCAGTTGCACGATCCGTTGCAGGAAGCGCGCCGCCGGGGCGCCGTCCACGATGCGGTGGTCGAACGTCAGGCTCAGCGCGATCCGCTTGCGGATGGCGATAGTGCCTTCGACGACGGCGGGCACTTCGCGGACCGCGCCCAGGCCGAGGATGGCGCATTCGGGCCAGTGGATGATCGGCGTGAAGGCGTCGATCCCGAATGCGCCGAGGTTCGTGACCGTGAAGGTGCCGCCTCGCATCGCGTCGACGGGGAGGGTGCCCGCCCGCGCTTGATTCGCCAGTTCCTTCGATCGAATCGCGATCTCGTTCACGGATAACGTCGGCGCGTCGCGGATCACCGGCACGAGCAGCGCGTCGAAGGCGTCGACGGCGAAGCCGATGTGGATCTCGCGCTTCGGTTCGATCCGCCCGTCGTTCCAGACCGCGTTCAGGTTCGGATGCTCGCCGAGCGCGATGGCCGCGAGCTTGACGAAGAGGTCGGTGTAGCCGGGCAAGACGGCGCCGCCGTCGGCCTTGATCCCTGCGCGAAGTTCCGCGAGGCGCGTCGCGTCGGCGGTGGTCGTCAGCGTCACCGGGGCGGTGAGTTCCCGGCTGCGCATCATGTTGCGGGCGATCGCCTGCCGGGACGGGCCGGTCGGCAGGTCGCGTTCGCGGATGCGTCCGCCGCGCCCGGTGCCGGCGAGGCGCTCGAGGTCGAATCCTCGCTCGCGTGCGATCCGCCGGGCGCGGGGCGATGCGACGACGCGCTCCGAATCCGTCGGCGCGGGGGAAACGATCGGCGTCGGCGGGGGAACCGCGGCGACCGGCGCCGGCATCGCCGGCGCCGCGACGGCCGCGGAATCTCCGGCCTTCGCCAGGTGGCCCAGCACCGCGCCGACGGCGACGGTGTCGCCCACCTTCGGCCCGTTCGGCGCGATGCGCAGAGTGCCGGAGTCGATCGCCTCGATCTCCTGCGCGGACTTGTCGCCTTCGATGGTGAAGAGCGGTTCCCCGGCGATCACGGCGTCGCCGTCGCGCTTCAGCCAGCCGAGGAATGTCCCCTCGTCCATCGACCAACCGAGCCGGGGCAGCGTGATCTCGCTCATGGTGCGCGTTCCTATTCCGCGAGGAGATTCCGAAGGGCCGCGAGCACGTCGTCGCGCGACGGCACGACGGCCTTCTCGAGCGGCGGGCTGTACGGCGTCGGCGCGAAGGCGCCGTTGAGCCGGCGGATCGGCGCGTCCAGGTCGTCGAACCCGGCGTCGGCGACGCGGGCCGCGATCTCGGCCCCGATGCCGCACGGGCCGAACGCCTCGTCGGCGATCAGCAGCCGGCCCGTCTTGCGGACCGAGGCGAGGATCGTCTCGACGTCCAGCGGCGCGACCGTGCGCGGGTCGATCACCTCGACGGACGCGCCCTCCCGTTCCAACAGCTCGCTCGCTTCGACCGCGAGGCGGACCATCGACGCGAGCGCGACGACGGTGGCGGCCGTGCCCGACCGCACGATCGCGGCCTTCCCGAAGGGGATTTCGTAATCCTCCGCCGGCGTGAAGGCCTTCAAATTCAAGAGTTCGCGGGGTTCGAGGAACAGCACCGGATCGTGGCCTCGCAGGGCGTGCGCGAGCAGGCCCTTGGCGTCGTAGGCGTTCGACGGCACGACGACGCGCAGGCCGGGGATGTTCGCGAGCGGCGCGTAGTAGCTGCCGGAGTGGTGCGTGGCGGCGGAGTGGCCGATGCCGATGCAACCGCGCAGGACGATCGGCATTTTCAGTCGACCGCTGGACATGAACTGCATCTTCGCGATCTGGTTGATGATCTCGCCGAAGCCGTCGAGGACGAAGTCGGCGAACATGAAGTCGACGACGGGCCGCGTGCCGGTCATGGCCGCGCCGCCGGCGAGGCCGACGAAGCCTCGCTCGGCGATGGGAGTATCGCAGAGGCGGACGGGGCCGTATTTGTCGTAGAGGCCGGCCGTCGTCTTGAAGTTGCCGCCGCGCTTGCCGATCCCTTCGCCGAGGACGAAGATCGCCGGGTCGCGCGCCATCGCGGCGTCGAGCGCTTCGAGCGTGGCCGCCATGTACGTGATTTCGCGCGAACCCTTCGCCGGTTCCTTCGGGACATCGCGCGGCTCGGCGAAGACGTGCGTGGTCGCCGAGGATGGCTCCGGCCACGGAGCGGCTTCGGCGCTCGACTGGGCTTGCGCCACTTGCTGGCGAACGGATTCTTCGATGGAGGCAAGATCGGCTTCGGACGCGAGGCCTTGCTTCAACGCGAGTTCGCGAAGTCTCTGGATCGGGCAGAGCTTCTTCCAGGCGTCCACGTCCTCGCGCGTGCGGTAGCCGAAGTCGCCCATCCCCTCGGCGTGCGCGCGCGTGCGGTAGGTCCGGCATTCGAGCAGCGTCGGCCCGCCGCCGGACTTCGCCCGCTCGACGGCCTTCTTCGCTTCGGCATGCACGGCCAGCACGTCGTTGCCATCGACGAGCACGCCGGGCAGGCCGTAGGCCGCGCCGCGGTTCGCGACCTCGGGATTCCCGGCCGCGTAGGCGAACGGCACCTCGGTCGCGAACTGGTTGTTCTCGCAGACGAACAGCACCGGCAGCTTCCAGATGCTCGCGAGGTTCAGGCCTTCGTGGAAGGCTCCGTTGTTCACGGCCCCGTCGCCGAAGAACGCGACCGCGACGTTGTCCGCCTTCAGCAGCTTGAAGCTGTAGCCCGCGCCGGCCGCCTGGAGGATGCACGGGCCGACGATGCCGCTCGTGCCCATCATGCCGACTTCGGGACTGAAGAGGTGCATGCTGCCGCCGCGGCCGCGCGAGCAGCCGGTGGCCCGGCCGAACAGCTCGGCCATCAGCGATTCGGGCGAGACCCCCTTGGCGAGCGCGTGGCCGTGGCCGCGGTGCGTGCTGAAGACGACGTCGTCGCGCTTCAGGTGCGCGCAGACGCCGACGGCAATCGCCTCCTGGCCGACGTAGGTATGGCACGCCCCGTGGACGAGGCCGCGCTGGTGGCAGCGCGCGAGGGCCTCCTCCGTGTGGCGAATGACGAGCATGTTTCGGAACAGTTCGAGCAAATCCGGAGCGTTCATTGTCCGATCGTTCCTCCCGCGTTCATGGCCAGGTTGCCGCCGTCCATCGGAATCAAGGCGCCGGTGATCCACGACGACGCGTCCGACGCCAGCAGCACCGCAAGGCCCTGGATGTCGGTCGGCTCGCCGAGCCGGCCGCGCGGGATGCCGCTGAGCCATTTTTCCTTCATGGCGGGGTCGGCGGCCATGCGCTTTTCGAGGCTCGGATTCACGACCTGCGCCGGGAGGATCGCGTTGACGCGCACGCCGCGACCGGCCCACTCGGTGCTGAGTTCGCGCGTCATCTGCACGACGGCGCCCATCGCCATGCTGTAGGCGATGTGCCCGCGGCCGAGCGCCGTGGTGCTCGCCAGCGAGCCGATGTTGAGGATGCTGCCCCGGCCAGCCACGAGCATCCGCTTCCCGGCTTCCTGGCACATGGCGAACCGGCCTAAGACGAGATTCTGGAAGACTGTCTGCACTTGCTCCAGCGTGATGATTTCCGGTTTCGCGAGAATCCCTTCGCCGGCGATGTTGCCGAGGAAGTCGATCCGGCCGAACTCGCGATCCAGGCGGGCGAACAGGTCGCGAATCGCCGATGGATCGGAGACGTTGCACGTCGCTGGGATCGCGCGCCGTCCGAGGGCCGCAATGTCGGCGGCGGTCGTCTGCAAGCCTTCGGAGTTCAAGTCGGCGAGCAGGAGGTCCGCGCCGTGCTCGGCGAGCGCGATCGCCGTCGCACGGCCCATCCCGCTCGCCGCGCCGGAGACGAGCGCCACGCGGCCGGTCAGGTTGAATCGAGTCATGGTTGTTTCTCCACCGGGCGGATCCGCACCGCGAGCGTCAACAGCCCGCCCAGGATGAGCACGCCCACCAACAGGAAGAGGCCGGTGCGTTGCGATCCGGTCTCGGCTTCGAGTCGACTGAAGGCGTCCGGGCCGAAGAAGCCGCCGACGTTCGCCACGGAGTTGATGAGCGCGATGCCGCTGGCCGCCGCCGTCCCGCGCAGGAACGCCGGCGGGATCGTCCAAAAGGTCGGCAACATGCTCTTCATCCCCATGACGGTGACGCACATGCCCAAGACGGCCATTGGTTGGGATTCCGCCAACGCCAGCGTCAACCAGCCGCAGGCGGCGACGAATGCGGAGCCGGCGACGTGCCACCGCCGCTCGCCCGTGCGGTCGGAGTGCCGGCCGACCAGCAGCATCGCCGCGAGCGCGAACACGTACGGCATCGCCGCCAGGAAGCCGATGGTGTCGGTGGACGCGTCCGGGAAGTGCCGCTTGAACAGCGTTGGGGCGAAGAAGCCGTAGACGTTCTCGCCGACGGAGATCGTGAAATAGATGGCGATGAGCAGCCACACCTTCGGTTCGCGGAACGTGCCGAGGAAGGTGTGCGGCAGATGCTCGTGGGCGGTCTTATCGCGTTCGCGGATCAGCCACCCGCGCTCGGCCGGCGTCAGCCACGTCGCGGTTTCCGGCCGGTCGGGCAGCACCCACAGCGTGACGAAGCCGAGGAGGATCGACGGGATGCCTTCCAGCAGGAACAGCCACTTCCAGCCGTCCAGACCGGCGACGTGGTCCATGTGCCGAAGGATAAGTCCCGAGATCGGGTTGCCGATCATCGGCGCGATGACGCCGCCGGTCATGAAGACCGCCACCGCCCGACCGCGCGCCAACTCCGGAAACCATTGGCTGAGGTAGAAGATGATCCCCGGGAAGAAGCCCGCCTCCGCGACGCCGAGGAGCACGCGCAGCACGGCATAGCTGTCCGGACCGGTCACGAACATCATGCACGTCGAGACGACGCCCCACACGACGACGATGCGGGCGATCCAGACGCGCGGCCCGACGCGAAGCAGGATCAGGTTGCTCGGCACCTCGAACAACAGGTAGCCGATGTAGAACAGCCCCGCGAGGTAGCCGTACAGCTTCGGGTCGATGAACGCCCGGCCCGGCTCCTCGAACATCTGGAACTTCGCCATCCCCACGTTCGTGCGGTCGATCAGGTTGACGACGTAGAGCAGGAACAGGAACGGCAGCAGCCGCACCGCCACCTTCCGCAGGATGCGTCGGCCCGACTCGTCGGATTCGAGTTCGTTCGACATCGTTCACCGGGCGAGGGAGAGGAAGTCGGCGCGGGTCAATGGATGGCGATCGCGCGGCCGTAGCCGGAGGTCGTGCCGCGAATCTTGATGGGGGCGAACAGGAAGAACGCGTCCTTGTCCGCGATCGTTTCCAGGCCCGTGAGGAATTCGACCACGAGCAGCCCCTGAGTGGCGGCGTGCCAGTTGAGGAACATCGCCTGCTCGCGATTGACGCCGCCGAGGGTGGGGCCATCCGTGCCGACGCACTTCACGCCCCGCTTGGCGAGATAGGAAATCAGATCGGGCGCGGGCGTCGGCCAGCCTTCGGCCTTGCCGGCGAGCGGGGCCGCGAACAGCGGGTCGAGGTCCGGCGACGCGGGCAGCGGCTTGAAGTGCATGTCGGAGTGGCCGGACCAGAAGAGCACCACGTCGCCGGGCTGAATCGCGCCAGCAGCGGCTTCGTACCGCTGCACGAATTCCAGGGTGATGACCGGCGATTTCGGCCAGTCGCTTGCCTGCGTGCTGCCCACGACTTTGCGAACGTCGATCACGCGAGCCTTCCCCATCAGTTCGTTCAGGGGCACTTGGTCGATCGTGAGCGAGCTGGTCCCGCGCGGGCCGTGCGCCGCTTCGTACTTTTTGAGAAGTTCGCCGACGCTCTCATCGTAGGCGTCCTTTTTGAAGTCCTTCCCCGGCAAGCAATGGCTCGGCAGAACGACGTGCGTGCCGACCTGCGTGTCGAGCAGGTGCATCGCGGCGAAGTACGGGCCGCGAGCTTTGCCGAAGGCGTTGAGCGTCTTGGCGACGTACCGGCTCGCCTCCTCGCCCGGCCGGTGGCCCGGCCACGTGACGGGATAATCCTCGTGCAGCGTGACGGAGAGATCGACGACTTGCTTCTTGCGCGAACCGGCGATGAGCTTGGCGGCCAAGTTCGGTTCCGTGATGCCGACGCAACGGCACTCGCCGCCGGACCCGCCCGCGTGCTTCGCCGGGAGCAGCGCGAAGAACGATCCGGTGGCGGGCAGCGCGTCCAGATTCGTGGCGCACTCGACCCACACCATGCCGCGCTTCCCGCCCGCCTGGTGCGTCGCCACGGCGAGGTCGGGCAACGGTCCCATGCTCGCGCCGTCGAGGCCGAGCGTCATCACGCCGCGGTCGGCGAGGTACGTCATCGTCTCCGGCGTCGGCGCGGGCCAGCCGGGCGAGTCCTTCCGCAGCGCGCTGGACACGAACCGCTCCCCGCCCTTCGCCAGCGGCTGGTAGTAGCGATCGGTGTAGCCGCTCTTGAACAGCACGACGTCGCCGAACTTGAGGGCGCGGTGCTTCTTCTCCCACGCCTGGACGATCTCCGGCTTGATGAGATAACTGGACCCGTTCGGCGCCCGGTCGCGGAACTCGGTCACGTCGATCACGCAGGCTTCGCCGCCGAACTGCCACGCCGGGACCTTCTCGCCGGTGACGAGGCCGTTCGGCCCCGCGCCGGGCAAGCCCGAATCGGGCGGGGGCACGAAGTGCGCCGGCGCGTCCCATTGCGTGCCGGTGTGTTCGTCGATGTTCAGCATGTCGCGGTTGGTCGCGTGCGGCCCGATCCGCTTCGTCGGCGTTACGCTGAACGGCGTCATGCCGACCGGCCAGATGCACGGCCAATCGCTCGCGACGAGCAGCGAGAGGTCGTGAACCTTTTCCTTCGGGACCGGCGCCTGCGCCACGACGGGCAAAGCGAAGGCGACGAGAAGCAACGGGGAGAGCATCGCTTTCATGGTTCACTCCGAAGCGGAATTCGCTCGTCTAAGGTTTTAGCCAATCCGGCATCGTCGGTTCGGTCGCCAGCTCGCGCAGTTTCTCGCGGACGTCGTCCGGCAAGGCGATGCCGTCAACTTTCGCTCGTCGCCGATTCGCCCATTCCCGTTCGCCGGGAAGCTGGACGCGCTCCACGCCATCGGCGCTCGGAGCCGCGTGAATCTCATCGATCAGCTTGCGAACCCTTGCGGTGAATTGCTCTGGCGGAGCCATCGCGGCGACGTCGATGACGACGAACGACGCGTTGTGGTGAGACGGCTTCGCCGGCTCGTCGAAGATCCAACTGCCGACCTGCCAGGTCATGTGGCCGCCGGGGAGGAGCGCGGAGAGGACCTCGCACCAGAGGCCGAAACCGTAGCCTTTGTGACCGGCCATCGGCGCGAGCGCGGCCTTGTGCGGGTACAGGCTGCCGTCGGTCGTGGGGCGGCCCTCGTGGTCGATCAGCCAGTTCGGCGGGATCGGCTCCCCGCGCATGTGGGCGGCGTAGACCTTGCCGCCCGCGACGGCGGCCGTGGCGATGTCCAGCAGGATCGGATCGCCGTCGCCGACGGGGACGCCGTAGGCGATGGGGTTGCTGCCGAGGATCGGGCCGCGCGAGCCGGGCGCGGCGACGCTCGGCATGTCGTTGCCCGTCACCATCGCGATGAAGCCCCGACGAGCCGCGGTCGCGGCGTAGTGCCCGGCCGCGCCGATGTGCCCGGTGTTCCGCAGGCCGACGTAGGCGATGCCGACTTGTTTGGCTTTCGCCATCGCGGTGCGAAGGGCGAAGTCGCACCCGATCTGGCCGAGCGCCGACGCGCCATCGACGATGGCCCAGCCCGGTCCTTCGCGCTCGATGCTTGGCCGGGCATCGGCGCGATAGCCGCCGCCCTTCAGCCGGCGAACGTAGCCGGCGAGCAGCTTCGTCCCGTGGGTGAATACGCCCATTGCGTCGGCCGTCACGAGGGCATCGGCGACGAGGGCGGAATCGTCGTCGCTCATCGCCACGGCGCGCAGCGACGCGACGACGTACCGGCGGAGTTCCTCAATGGAGACCGGGCCGGGCATGGGCTACGTTCCTGATTCGCGGTAGAAATCGACCGTATTCCGAACGCCCTCGATCAGCGAAGTCATTCGCCAGTCGGAGAAGAGATTCGCGATGGAATTCGGCTTCGGCGGAATACTCGCGGGGATCGGCGGCCCCTCGCTCGTCATGCGCGCTCCCGGCGCGGCCACCTCGATGGCGCGGATGAAATCGTCCACGCTCGCCGGTTCGCCGATGAGATCGACGACGTTCGCGCCGGGCGGGCACTCGAACGCGGCGCGGACGAAGGCGCGGGCCACGTCGTCGACGTAGTCGTAGTTCGCCCGGCCAGTGTAGCCGATGCGATAGGCTTCCCCCGTCGCGGCCGCCTTGCAGGCGAGCGACGGCCCGGCCGTCAGCCCTTGGTCGCGCTCCGGGCCGTAGACGACGTGGGGCCGAATCGCGAGCGAAGGAATCTGAAAATGCCGCCAGTATTGATCGGCGAGGAGATCGACCGACTGCTTGAAGGCACCGTAGAAGTGGGTCGGCCGGTTCGCATCGGAGTCTTTTTCTGGCCCATAGACCGCGTAGGAACTCGCGAGCGCGATCGAACGCACCGTGCCCGACCGTCGGGCGGCGTCGAAGACGGCCATGCTGCCGCGCACGTTCACGTCGAAACCGATCCACGGATCGTGCTGGCACGCCGGCGTCAACAGCGCCGCGAGGTGGATGACGCGGGTGACGCCGTGCGATTCGAGGAGCGATTGCAAGGCGTCGCGATCGGTCAACGCAACGGGCGCGAATACCACCTTCTCGATTTGCTTGCCGAGGACTCGCCGCCAGCGTTCGCCTCCCGGTTGGAGATCGACGACGACCGGCCGCGCGCCGATGCGCAGCAGTTCCTTCAGCACCCAAGTGCCGATGAACCCGCCGCCGCCGGTGACGAGCACGGCCTCGCTCATGGCTGCGCGACTCCGTTCACGACGTTCGGCAGGCGCTCGCCGCGCACGGCCATCAGGGCGAGATTGGCCACGGTCTCCCGCAGCTTCCGCACGGCCGGCACGCTACAGGATGCGATGTGGGACGCCAGTACGACGTTTCCCATCGCGCGGATCGGATGATCGGCGGGGATCGGCTCCGGGGCGAAGACATCCAAAGCGGCGCCCGCAAGCTGGCCCGATTGTAAGGCTTCGGTGAGCGCGGTCGGATCGACGAGGTCGCCGCGCGCGACGTTGACGAGGATGGCGCCGCGCTTCATCCGGGCGAGCGAATCGCGGTTGACGATATTGCGCGTCTTCGCCGTCGAGGGGCAATGCAGCGAGACCGCGTCGGACTTCGCCAGCAGCTCGTCGAGCGAGACCGGCGTCGCGCCGGCCCGTTCGATCTCTTCGGATTTCACGATCGGATCGAAGACGAGCACTTCGCTTTTGAACGCCCGCAGCCGCGCGACGACCTCGCGGCCGATCCGGCCGAAGCCGACGATGCCCACGGTCAGGGTCTTCAGCGCCCGCATGTTGTCCATCGGCGTCGCCAGGCCCCATTGGCCGTCGCGGACGTGCACGGCGTTCGCCACGACTTGCCGCGTGAGGGCGAGCAGCATCGCCAGCGTCTGGTCGGCCACCTCGTCGATGCAGTAATCGGGAACGTTGCAGACGGGGATGCCCTTCGCCCGCGCGGCGTCGAGGTCCACGTTGTCCACGCCGATGCCGTAGCGGACGATCGCCTTCGCCTTCGTCATCGCGGCGATCACCTCGGGGGTGACGGGCGCGAACTGCGCGATCACGGCGTCGGCGTCCGCCACTTGCGGCGCGAGCGCCGCCGGCGTCTTCCATTGCCCGGAGCGGAGTTCGATCCCCTGCGGCCGCAGGAGGCCTTCTTCGATGTCGAGCGACGGGAACGTGAAATCGGTGATCGTCACGAGTGGCACGGCGGGCCTCGCACGGGGCGGGGGAAGAAGGCGATACCGCGTCCGCTTACTGTAGCGATTCCGAAGTTTCGCGCGATTCGATTCGCGGGTCGCCGCGCGCGGAACGCGATGGACTCGACGCCGCGGGCATGGTAGGATGACGGTCCCGCCGACGATTCTCTTCGTTCCCGACGACTCGAAATGATGCTCAAACTGACTCCTCTCCTCGCCTTCTCGTTCGCGTTCGCCGGCCGCGCGGTCGGCGCCGATCCGTCGTTCGAGGCGGACGTGCGGCCGATCTTCAAGGCGTACTGCCTCGATTGCCACGGCGCCGGCGAGAAGATGCCGGGCGGGCTGGACCTGCGGTTGAAGCGGTTCGCCGATGCCGGCGGCAAGAGCGGGCCGGCGTTCGACGTGAAGCAACCCGCCAAGAGCCTGCTCGTCGAACGGATGAAATCGGGCGAGATGCCGCCGGGCGAGAAGAAGGTGCCGGCCGAGCAGATCGCGATCGTCGAGAAGTGGATCGCGGCCGGCGCCCCGACGAAGCGCGCCGAACCTGCGACGCTGCCGCCCGGCCTGGGCATCACGGACGACGAACGCGCCTATTGGTTTTACCAACCGCTTCGGCGGCCGGCGGTGCCCGAAGCCCCGTCCACGGATCGGGCGCGCACGCCGATCGATGCGTTCCTGCTCGTCAAGCTCCGCGAGCGCAGGCTGGGCTTCCACCCGGACGCCGACAAGTCCACGCTGGTCCGCCGCGCGACCTTCGACCTGACCGGCCTGTCGCCGACGCGCGACGAGCACGACCGATTCGTCGCGGACGCCTCGCCCGACGCCTACGAAAAGCTCCTCGATCGCCTGCTCGCGTCGCCGGCCTACGGCGAGCGTTGGGCGCGGCACTGGCTCGACGCCGCCGGCTACTCCGATAGCGATGGCGATGGCACCGCCGACACGCTCCGCCCCCACGCCTGGCGCTATCGCGACTACGTCGTGCGGTCCCTGAACGCCGACAAGCCGCTCGACCGATTCGTGATCGAGCAACTCGCCGGCGATGAACTGGTGCCGCCCCCGTGGACGAACCTCAAGCCGGATCAGGTGGAACTGCTGGCGGCGACTGGATTCCTCCGCACCGCGCCCGACGGCAACGATCCCGAACAAGTCGTGGCCGACACGCTCAAGATCGTCTCGTCCAGCCTGCTTGGTTCGTCGGTCGGCTGTGCGCAGTGCCACGACCACCGGTACGATCCGATTCCGCAGCGGGATTACTTCCAGCTCCGCGCGGTGTTCGAGCCGGCGCTCGACCCGGGCCAGTGGCGGCGTCCGCCGCAGCGGCGCGTCTCGCTGTTCACCGACGCGGATCGGGCGAAGGCGGCCGCCGTGGACGCCGAGGCGGCCAAGATGGACGCGGAGCACGGTGCGAAGATGAATCTCGCCGTGCGGGCGGCGTTCGAGAAGGAAATCGGCAAATTCCCGGAGGCGGACCGCGCGAAGCTGAAGGCGGCCTTCGACGCGCCGGCCGACAAGCGCACCGAAGAGCAGAAGAAGCTCGTCGCCGCGAATCCGAAACTCCACGTCACGCCGGGGGTGCTGTACCAGTTCGACATGAAGACGTCGGACGAGCTGAAGGCGATGGCGGCGAAGATCCAAGCGAAGCGCGCCGAGAAGCCGGTGGAGGAATTCGTGTCCGTGATGGCCGAGGTGCCGGGGCGCGTGCCCGCGACGAAGTTGCACCACCGGGGCGACGCCCGCCAGCCGAAGGGGCCGGACCTCGCGCCCGCCGACCTGACGATCGCGGCGCCCGAGGGCCAGCGTTTCGAGATGGCCGCGAAGGACGCGAAGCTGCCGACGACCGGCCGACGGCTCGCGTGGGCGAAGCATCTCGTGTACGGCTCGCACCCGCTCTTCAACCGCGTGATGGCGAACCGGCTCTGGCTAAACCACTTCGGCCGCGGCATCGTCGACACGCCCGGCGAGTTCGGCAAGCTCGGCCAGCTTCCCACGCATCCCGATCTGCTCGACTGGTTGGCGACCGAACTGCCACGCCAAGGCTGGAGTCTCAAACGGTTCCACAAACTCGTGATGATGTCGACCGTGTACCGGCAATCGTCCGCGCTGGCGACGGCGGACCCGGCGAACGCGCTCTATTCCCGCTTCCCGCTGCGCCGGCTCGAAGCCGAGGCCGTGCGGGATCGGATGCTGATGGTGGCGGGACGGCTGGACTTTGCGATGTTCGGTCCGTCGGTGGCGGGCGTCGAAGACGCGACGGGCCAGATCGAGGGGCCGGATGACAAGCCGCGCCGCAGCTTGTACCTGCAATCCCGCCGGAGCAAGCCGGTGGCGTTCCTCGCGACGTTCGACGCGCCGGCCGGCGAGTTGAACTGCGAACGGCGGACCCCGACGACCTCCGCGCCGCAATCGCTGACGCTGTTGAACGGCGACTTCGCGCGGTCGCAGGCGGCGCACTTCGCGGCGCGCGTGCTGCGCGAGACGAGCGCCGCGCCGAATCCGAAAGTGGACGCGGAGTTCGCCCGGCCGGCGGACGCGTGGAGCTACGGGTTCGGAGGCTACGACGAGACGGCGAAGCGCACGACCGGCTTCGCGCCGCTGCCGCACTTCACCGGCACGAGCTGGCAGGGCGGCGCTGCGCTGCCGGACCCGAAGATCGGCTGGACGATCCTGCACGCGGCCGGGGGCCACGCCGGCGGCGATGCGAATCACGCCGCGATACGCCGCTGGACCGCCCCGCGCGACGGCACCCTCGTCGTCTCCGGCAAGCTCGGGCATCCGTCTCCGAACGGCGACGGCGTGCGCGGGCGCATCGTCTCCAGCCGCGGCGGAGCGCTTGGCGAGTGGTCCGTGAAGACGAAGGAGACGCCGACCGACGGGACCTGGAAGGTCGTCGCCGGCGAGACGATCGACTTCGCGGTCGATTGCCGCGGCGACGTGAACAGCGATTCCTTCGCGTGGCCCGTGCGCCTCGTCCTCACCGCGAACGGATCATCCGAACCGTGGGATTCTTCAAGCGACTTCCGCGGCGCCGCGCCGCCGTCCTTCGCCCAATACGCAACCACCGCCTGGCGCCTCGCCTACCTCCGCGATCCCGCCGCCGAGGAACTCAAGCTCGCCGCCGGTTTCCTCAAGGCGCAATCCGCCGCCCTGCGGGGCAAGTCGAAGGACCCCGAACGGGCCGCGCTCACCGACCTCAGCCAGCAGCTCCTCGCCTCGAACGAGTTCCTGTATGTCGACTGATTGGGAAATGCGGAACGCGGAGTTCGGAGTGCGGAATTAAACCAAGACCGAATCGAAGTTTCTATTGGAACACCTGATATGACTTCACATTCCGAATTCCGAACTCCGCATTCCGAATTTCCGCCGTCGCGGCGCTCGTTTCTCTCCGGCACGTCGGCGGGCGTCGGGATGTTCGCGCTCGCGCATTTGTTGCAGCGCGAGGGGCTGCTCGCCGCGGACGGGCCGGCGAAGCCGGGGGAGAATCCGCCGTCGAGCTTGAAGCCTCGCTCGCCGCACCACGCGCCGAAGGCGAAGGCGATGATCTCGCTGTTCATGCACGGCGGGCCGAGCCACGTCGATCTCTTCGACCCGAAGCCGGAACTGACGAAGCACGACGGCACCGACTACCAGGGCGATGTGCATTTCAGCTTCGTCAACCGCGCGAGCAAGAAGCTCTTCGGCAGCCCGTGGAAGTTCGCGAAGCGCGGGACGTGCGGCACCGAGCTCTCGGAACTCCTCCCGCACACCGCCGGCATCGTGGACGACCTCTGCCTCCTGCGCTCCATGCACACCGGGCACAACGGGCACGAGGTCTCCATCCGCTACTTCCACGGCGGGATCGCCGGCGTCACCGGCCGGCCCACGATGGGGAGTTGGCTCGTCTACGGCCTCGGCACGGAATCGCAGAGCCTGCCCGCGTACATGGTGCTCTCCGATCCCGGCGGCCATCCCGTCGACGCCACGCACAACTGGTCGTGCGGGTTCCTGCCGCCGCTCTACCAGGGCACCGTGCTGCGCCCGCAGGAGCCGCGCATCCCGAACCTCGCGCCGCCGCCCGACGCCGCCGGCGACATCCAGAAGGGCAACCTCGAACTGCTCGCGGAACTGAACCGCCGGCACCTGGCGAAGCGGCCCGGCGAGGCGGACCTCGAAGCGCGCATCGCCAGCTACGAACTCGCCGCCGCGATGCAGACCGCCGCGCGGGACGCCCTCGACGTGTCGCAGGAACCGCTCCGCGTCCAGAGCCTTTACGGGCTGGATCGCCCCGAGACGCGCGAGTACGGCACGCGCTGCCTCATCGCCCGCCGGCTCGTCGAGCGCGGCGTGCGCTTCGTGCAACTCTTCCTCGGCGGCCAGCCGTGGGACACGCACACCTCCATCCGCAACGGCCTCCCGGCCATCTGCAAGCGGACGGACCAACCCTCGGCCGCGCTCGTGTTGGACCTGAAACAGCGGGGACTCTTGGATTCGACGATCGTGCACTGGGGCGGCGAGATCGGCCGGCTGCCGGTCTGCGAAGGGGAACGGAACGCCACGGCCGGGCGCGACCACAACGGGCAGGGCTTCTCCTGCTGGCTCGCGGGCGGCGGCATCAAGGGGGGCACGACCTACGGCAACACCGACGAGGTCGGCCACAAGGCGGCCGAGAACATCGTCACGCCGAACGACTTCCAGGCCACGCTCCTGCACCTGTTGGGGTTGGATCATTCCAAGCTCGTCTACCACCACGCCGGCAAGGCCCAACGCCTGACCGACGGCCGTCCGGCGCGCGTCGTGAAGGAAATCCTCGCGTAGCGGAAGCAATCCGTCCGATCGCGAAGGTTGTGGATTCTCGGCACGAATCTCTTCGGCCATCGATGATTTTCTCCCTCCCCCCTTGAGGGGGAGGGCGGGGTGGGGGGGGCGCGGAGTTTCGCAAGCTGGCCGCGTCGGCCGGGGGGGGGGGGGGGGGGGGGGGGGGGGGGGGGGGGGGGGGCGGGGGGGGCGGCG
>CAYVRB010000069.1:0-22627 GCA_964453375.1 uncultured Alcaligenaceae bacterium | reverse complement strand
CCTTTTCGCCCGCACAGCTTGCCCGACCGGACGAGCTTTCGCCGCCGGCGCCTCAGGCGGTTCGCGG
Source organism: uncultured Alcaligenaceae bacterium (assembly GCA_964453375.1). Classification (GTDB taxonomy): domain Bacteria; phylum Planctomycetota; class Planctomycetia; order Gemmatales; family Gemmataceae; genus Limnoglobus. The sequence continues at coordinate 22,560 of CAYVRB010000069.1, read as the reverse complement.
CGATCCTTTTTGAAATTTTTTCCTCAAGTCCGGTTCCGCGCCGAGTCCCTCCAACGCAGAATGCAGCAACGCTCCACCCGTGTTGGGGGAAAGCCATGCGAATCCATCGCCCTCGAATCTGGACCTGTGCCGCGCTTGCCTGGCTCGCGCCGGTCGCCGCCGCCGAACCGCCGCGCCCCGCCGACGCCGAACTGACGCGCCGCGTCCAGACGGTCCTCGCGGCCGATTCGGTCCTGAAGGATCGCGCGCTGGTCGTCAGCGTCGTCGATGGCGTCGCGGTCGTCGGCGGCCCGGTCGCGAGTCAGGAGGAATCGGCCCGCGTCGAGCGCCTGCTCCGCGTCGTGCCGGACCTCGCCGATGTGAAGGTCTCCGCGTGGGTGCCGACGATCGAGGACCCGTTGAAGAAGCGGATCGCCGACCGGTTGAACGGCGCGGCCGTCCCGAATCGTCTGGTGTCCACCGATCCCAAACCGGCGGCGCGCGTGACGGTGCGGGCGTACGAACCGCCGGCGCCCGCGGTGGCGCTCTTGGCCGATCCGTTGCCGAAGACTTCGGCCGAACCGAAGCGGTCCGACGCGGCCTACTCGCCGTTGCCCGCCCCGGTGCCGGCCGCGCCCGAAGGGCCGCCGCAATACCAGACGATCCCGCCGCCGGCGGTGCCGGTGGCGCCGGGCCAGGACGTGGAGGCCGCGCTCGACGCCGTGCGCCGGGGCGAGGGGCGCGTGGCGCGCCGCACAACGGGGGTGAAGGCCGGCGTGGTGACGGTCGGCGGGGCCGCCGGCGACGCCGCCGACGCCTGGGATTTCGTCGCCCAGGTCCGCAAGGTGCCCGGCGTCGATCGGGTCGTGTTGGCGCGGATCGACCTGCCCTGACGCCCGCGCGGATCGTAGCGGTCGGGCAGACTCTTTTTCGTCCCCTTTCATCTGGCCCTCATCGGGGGGCCGTTCTAGGATTCAGGAACGGCCCTCCCGGACGGGTCCATGCGCATACTCCTCGTCTCCGACATCCACGGCAATTGGCCCGCCCTCGCGGCGCTCCGCGAGCCGTACGACGTTTGCCTCTGCATGGGCGACCTCGTCGAATACGGCCCCGAACCGGGCAAAGTCATTGATTGGGTCCGCGCGAACGCCGCCCACTGCGTCCGCGGCAACCACGACCACGGCGTCGCCCAGAACGTCGAAATCTCCGGCGTCGGCGGCTTCCGCTACCTCACGATGGCCACCCGCGCCCCGACCATCCAGATGCTCTCCACCGAGCATCGCCGCTACCTCGCCGAACTGCCCACCATCCAGCTCGCCACCATCGGTGGCAAGCGCTTCCTGCTCGTCCACGCCACGCCGCGCGACCCGATGGACGAATACGTCATGGCCGACCCCACGCAGTGGGCCAACCGCGTGGCGGGGTGGAACGTCGATTACGTCTGCGTCGGCCACACGCACTACCAGTTCGTCTTGGACGTAGTGGGGACGAAGGTGATCAACCCCGGTAGCCTCGGCCTGCAGCGCGACGGCGTGCCGACGGCGCGCTACGCCGTGATCGAGGACGGCCGCGTCGAGTTGAAGACGATGGCGTACGACACCGAGGCCGTGGTCGCCGCCGTGATGGACAGCCCCTTCGAGGACAAGGCCAAGGCGATGCTCTGCGACGTCTACCGTCTGGGCCGCTACCAGCACGCCCTGCCGAGCATGAACGGCTTCCACGCCCCGCACCCGGAACGGATCGGGGCGTAAAAAGGGGACTGTCACCTTTTCTATCGGTGGTATTTTTCAATAATCGTCGAATTAAAAAGGTGACAGTCCCCTTTTTCTGGCGGACTCCCTCATGAACGGCATGGCCTGGCAACTCGTCGTCTTCGCGACGGCGTTCGGGAACGGACCGACGCTCCGCGAGGCGGCGCTACTGAACTTCGCGATCGCCCGCAGCGAAGCGGGAAGGATCGTCGAAGCCGACACGGCGTTGCTCGAAGCGACGCAAATCCACTTCGCCCAACTGAACGACCAGGAACTCTGCGACCGCTTCGCCAAAGTGGTCGCTTCGCGGCGGAAGGAACATCGCCACGAATCGTTCGTCGGCCCCGCGACCGTCGAAGGCCATTTGCGCGAGATGCTCCGGCGCGGCGGACCGGCGATCGCGACGGCGCTCCAGGCCCACGTCGATCGACACCGGAAGCTCGTGACGACGGGGGATTCGGAACGCGCGTGGAAGTCCTCGAATCTCGAGATTCTCACGGTCCTGCGGCGGATTCAAAAACGCCCCGATCCGATTCATGTCGAGATCCAGGGCGAACACGCGCTCGAATCGATCTTCCCGAACGTGCCGAACTTCTCGGTCGCGCTGGCGAACCGTGACGAAGGCCAACTTCCCGTCGCCTATATGGAGGGCGGCGACTATCGCACCGGACGGCTCGAACGCTGGCGGTTCGCCGTCGAATCGAAAAAGGGGGAAGCCTCGCTCGCCGAGTTTGGAGATTTGATCCAGATCGGTGGCGGACTCCTCGGTTATTCGTTTCTCAAGCCGGATCAACGATGGAAAGCGAGTCTGGCGGCGCGCGATTACGTGGAGCTGACCCCCGGGGATTACTCGATTCGGATTCAGTACCACGATTGCGACACGATCGCCGGCAGCCGTTGGCTCGGCGGGCGCATCGTCTGCCAGTCCGCGCCGATCCGGCTGCACGTCCAACCGCGCGTCGTCGACGTGGGCAAGATGGATCGCCGGACCGTCGCGGGCCTCATCGACAAGCTGGAAACGAAAGGGAACGTCAAGGTTCTGGCGGGCGTCTACGGCAAGGGCAGCCACGATTTCCTTCCACCCGAATCGCCGGCCGGGCAACTGTTGGCGATGGGCTGGACGGCGGTGCCGCAACTGATCGACGCGGCGACGAACCGGGAGACGCCGCCGGTCCGCCGCGCCTGGATCTTCGGCCTCCTGTATTCGATCACGTCGCGCAACACGCCCTGTTGGGAAAGCGGGGTGCTGCCCGATCACCTCGTGCGAAATACGGGCTGGGCCATCTGGTATGGAACCGACGACGATCGATCCAGCGGCGGCATCGGCTTCGCGAGCACGTCGTCCGTCTCGAACGCGAAGATCGTCCTGGAGAAGCAGCTCGAATTCGCGCGTCGCTGGGACGCGTTCCGCAAGCACCTCGTCGTGCGCGACGTCGAGTGATTGGAACGCCGTCAGTTGCCGAGCCAGCCGCCGTCGACGGGCAGGACGACGCCGTGCACGTAGTCGGACGCGACGGACGCCAGGAAGACGGCCGCGCCTTTCAGGTCGTCGGATCGGCCCCACCGCGCGGCCGGGATGCGCTCCGAAATCGAACGGAATCGGTCGGCGTCGTCGCGGACGCCGGCGGTCAGGTCGGTGTCGAACCAGCCCGGCGCGATCGCGTTCACGTTGATGGCGTGTTGCGCCCACTCGTTCGCCAGCGCCCGCGTCAGGCCGGCGATGGCGCTCTTGGCGGCCGCGTAGGCCGGTACGGTCCGCCCGCCCTGAAACGACATGAGCGAAGCCGTGTTCACGATCTTGCCCGGCTGGCCGAGCGCGAGGAAGTGCCGGGCCGCCGCCTGTGCGAGGAAGAACGGGGCGTGCAGGTTCGTTCCCAGTACCGCGTGCCAGTCGTTGGCCGAGTAGTCGACCGCGTCCGACCGGCGGATGATGCCGGCGTTGTTGAAGAGGATGTCGAGGCGGCCGAGTTCCGCGACGCACGAGCGCACGATGTCCGCCGCGCCGTCCGGCGTCAGGTCGAGCAGATCGCGAGTGAGCACGAGACCGCGCCGGCCGAGCGCTTCGATTTTTGCCCGGGTCTCCGCGGCGGGGTTCAGGTCCAGCACGGCCACGTCCGCGCCGGCTTCGGCTAGTCCTTCCGCCATCGCCTGCCCCAGCCCCCGGGCCGCGCCCGTGACCAGCGCGACCTTGCCCGTCAGCCGGAACGCATCGAGGATCATGGAGCCGCTCGCGGGATTAATAACGGAGATCGACCGGTTCGATGCCGTGGGCTTGGCAATAGTCGAGGTAGTATTGCAGCTTCGTGAACACGTCGTCCTGATAAATGAGTCGGTCGTTCTCGTCGAGGTATTGGATGGTCCCTTCGATGATGAACAACGTCGTCATGCCTTCGTCGCCGTCGACGACGAGCGTGTGCACATCGCCCGGCGGCTCCCACACCAGCGTGCCCGGCCCCGCGCTCCATTCCTTTTCCAAGTAGTGCCACCGGCCCTCGATCACGTAGCCGATGACCGGCCCGCCGCAGTGGCGGTGGCGGTTGATCCGCCCCGCGCCGGTCATGCGGATGAGGTTGATCCAGGTGCCCGTTGTCAGGTCGAAGCGCAGCGGCTTGAACCAGACACGGCCGCTCGCGCCTTGGGGCACCCACGGGATCGCGTCGCCGTCGATGGCGCGGTCCGGCAATGCCATCTTGATCGCCGCAGCGAGTCGATCGTCGTTCGCGGCCATCCTTCGATTCCCAGGAAAGACATGGTTCGTTCCGATGGTCCCATTGTGCGGTTCGTACGGTCCACTGGAAACGGCGGAACGGAAGTTAGTCCACCCGTTTGGCCAGCTCGCCCAGGTCGACGATCCGCGCCCGGTCGCCGGCCTTCTTCACCAGATCGCAGATTAATTCGATCGTCTTGAATTTCGGATCGACCACGTACAGGCACGAGGGATGGCCGAGGAAGTCGAACGTCGCCCCGCGCTCGATGGCCCACTCGACGCCGCGGCGCACGCACTTCAGGAACCACTCGAGCTTCCACCGGCCGGTGCGAAACGCGCCGATGTCGCTGATCGGACTCATCGGCACCTCGATCAACCCGTCCGGATACGCGAACGGCTGCGCTTTCGGCATCGCCGCGACGATGGCCGCGAGCAACTCCTCCGTCGGTTCCGCGTTCGCCGGGGCGGCCGGGTGGGGCGGGTACAGGCTGCTGACCCAGGGGAAGCCGAGGTCCTTCAACATCGCCCGCACCTTCGGGTGGGCGCGGAGTCCGTCGGCGAAGCCGCCGGGGGTGCGGAAGCCGGCGGGCGAGATGCCGAGCCGTTGCTTCATCGCCTTCGTGCAGAGATCGACGTTGTCGCGGATGGATTCGGCGACTGTCTGACCGCGCAGTAGCCACGGGGCACGCTGGAAACGGAATTGAAGGTCTTCGACCTTCGCGGCCGTGACGTTGACGTGGTCGTAGGTGTGATTGCCGATCGGATGGCCGGCCGCGGCGATGCGCTTGAGCCAAGCGACGTCGGGTTGCTCGAGCACGCGGCCGACGGCGAACGCGTGGAGCACGCCGCCGGCGTCCTTCACGCGCGTCGCCGCCTCCAGCGTGTACGCCTTCGTTTCGTCATTGAGGTTCCCCTTCTCGTAGTCCCAGTGCGTCGTCTCCCACGTCGGAAAATTCCGGCTCATCTCCAGATCGAGCGTGATCGCGACGAGCGCCGGCTTCGGCGCCTTCGCGAATGCACGAGGAGCGAGGATCGCGGAAGCGCTCGCGGCGAACCAGCGGCGGCGGTTCATTTTCGCTCCTCCGACTTCACCCACGAGACCTGCGTCACGAGCTGATTCAGCGCCGCGAACGAGATCGCGGCGTTGACCGCGAATCTCGGCGACTTGTTCGACGGGAACGTCGCCAGCGACGCGTCGCCGACGAGGAAGACGTTGAAGTCCTTCGAGAGGTTCTCGTACCCGGCGGTCGTGCGGCAGAAACACATGTCGGTCGCGTAGCCGGTCAGCAGGACGTGGCGGACGCCGTGCTTTTTCAGGAAGTCGCGGAGCGGAGGATAGCCCTCGGCGTCGTAGATCACCACGTCGTTCGGATCGACTGTCACGGACGTGCTCACCGGGATCGGCAGCTTCCAGAACCCCTCGCCGTTGTACTTCGCGCTCGAATCGAGTCCGGGGAACTGCTTGAAGTAGTCGCGCACCGGCAGGTCGCGATCGACCGGAATCGTCGCGGGCAGCGGCTCGCCCTTGTACGGATAGGCGGCGAGTATTGCGCGCAGTTCCTTCTCGCCGGCGGCGATCTCGTTCTTGCTTGGCGTCTTCGCGAAGGAGCGGTAGACCTTGGTGCGGATCGCGTCGGCCGGGCCTGGCAGGCTGTACATCGTGAACGCGACCTTCGAACGGAGCCGTTTCAGGAACGGGTCGATGACTTCCTTCGTGTGCCGGGCCGCGAGGGCGTTCTTCGTCGGCGTGCAGAAGTCGGCGACGCCGTTCGGCGCCGGACTTTTCCACCCCCACGAATCGTCGATGGCCCACGGATGCACCATGATGACGGCCGTATCCTTCGCGCGCAGCCGGTTCGGCATCTCGATGATGCCGCGACCGTTATAGGTGAAGCGCCACGCCCGCACGGCGAGGTCGGCGTTCGCGTCGTCGACGAGAGCCGGGGCTTCGAAGTGCGCTTCCTCGACGATCGGCTCGAAGAATTCGGGATGGTCCGCGAGCAGCGGCTTCGGCTTCTCGATGCGAACGAGCTTGTTCTCATAGACGCGCTTCGGCGGATCGGCCGCGAAAGCCGGGACGGCGAGGAGAACGAGCAACACGAAACGCATGACGGACTCCTACGGCTTGCGTTGCAAGTATGCGAACAAGTCTCGCAGTTCCTGCGGCTTTAACGTTCGATGGAGATCTTCGGGCATCGGCGAGACCGACGACTCGCGGATCTCCGCGATGTCGCCGGCTGCGAGGACGCGTTTCTCGCCCTTGGCATCGATCAACGTCACCCCGCCCTCGGCGCGCGAGACGGGCAGGCCCGTGACGGTCCGCCCGTCGGCCGTCTGCACCACGACGCCGACGTATTCCTTGCGGACGACGGCGCTCGGATCGACGAGGCTGACGAGCAGGAACTCGCGGTCCTGCCGGTTGGCCGTCGTCAGGTCGGGGCCCACATTTGCTCCTTCCCCGAAGAGCTGGTGGCAGGCGCCGCAGTGCGTCTTGAAGAGCGCACGGCCCTTCTCCGCGTCGCCGGCGCCGGCGCGCAGGTCGTTGTTCAGGCGGCGCACCTCGGCGAGTTTCTCCTCGCGCGACGGCGGTTGGAGCTTGCCCCAGTGCTTGGCGACGATCGCGTCGAGCTTCGGATCGGCGAAGAGGGCCACGCGGCGAATCTCGTCGATTGTCGACGCCCACGCGGGTATGGTTCCGCGATCAATTTGTGCGAGCCATTCGAGGGCGAAGGTTTTTCGAGCCAGCAAGACGTCGCGAATCTTCGCTTGCATCGCGGCCGAGCGCTCGGATTGGTGAAGTGCGACCAATCGTTTCGCGATCGCGAGATCGTCGAGACGGAGTAGGATCGGCAGGACCGCGGCGCGAATCTCGTCGGGTTGTTTCGAGGCGAACAAGGCGAGCGCTGGCTCGGCCAAGTTCGCTTCGGCCGTCGTCGCGAGGATGCCGAGCAGTGCGATCCGCCGCTTCGCGTCTCCCTTCGAATCGAAGGCGGCGCGTTTCGACGACGCGATCGGTTCCGCCAATCGAAGCGCAACGCCGAGATGGACGAGCGGAAGATCCGTCGGCGACGCCGTCCAATCCGCGAGGACGAGTTTCGTCAGCTCGTGTCCTGCGACCCGCTCGGGCCAGCCATCACCGGCATTGCGCGGTTGCTCCTGCCAGCCGAGCAGAACGTGCGACCAGAGCGCGGCGCGGCCGGCCTCGCCGGGCGCGGCCTTCAATAGCCGCACGACCGCGTCCAATCCCGCTGAAGTCTTCTCCGCCGCGTAGCGCCGAACGAGTCGCGTTAGCAGCACATCGCGGCCGAGCTTCGATTTCCAGAGCGTCGGCCGCACGAACCGCTTCAGCACTTCCTCGCGCCCGGAGACGCTGTGCTTCTCGACGGCCCACCACCAGAGCAGCGGCAAATACGGATCGTCGCCGTCGAGGTCGCGATTGATGTTCGCGTTGATGATGGGCATAGCCTGCTTCGCCGACAATCTCGCCGCGAGGCAGGCCAGCTCTTGTCTCACTTCGACGGCCGGCTCCGTCTCGGCGAATTTGTCGAGCCGATGAGCCATCGCGTCCGTCACCGTCTTCGCTTCGCCGAGCAATCGCACGGTCCAGGCGCGAACGTGAGCATAAGGACTTCGCAAGAGTTCCTCGGCGAGCGCCTCGTCGAAACCGCGTAGGCAGTGGAGCGTCCAGAGCGATTCGAGCGCGACCGTCTCATCTTTGGCCGCCAGCAGAGTATCCCGCAACGTTCGTCGCAGCTTTGCCGCATCGCCATCCTTGTCGTCGGTGGGGTATCGACGGACAAGTTCCTGGCGAGCGCGGCGAACATACCACTGATTGCGATGGTGATGGAGCATGAGCAACTGGTCGACGGGCCGCGTGGCGAAGTTGGCGACGTTCGCCCGCTGCGTTCCCTTCATGGCGATTCGATAGATCCGGCCGTTCGTCCGGTCCCAATCCGCGTCGGGGTCCGGGTGGGCCGTGCGGGCGTCGTGCCAGTCGGAGACGTAGATCGCGCCGTCGGGGCCGATGGTCAGGTCGGTCGGGGCGAACCAGTTGTCGTTCGCGACGAGCAACTCCCCGGCGTCGGCTGTCCGCACCGTCGAACCGCGGGACTGGATCGCATGTCGGCGCACGGCGTGGCCGAGCAGGTCGCCGGCGATGTACTGGCCGCGCCATTCGTCCGGGAACGAATCGCCCTGATACACGATGCCGCCGACGGTGACGTGGCCGCCTTTGAAGTTCGCGTGCGGGGCGTGGTCGAAGTAGCCATAGGCGTGTGGATTGTGGAGGGCGCCGTGTTTCCCGAAGGATTTGACGAAGTAGCCGCCGGGCACGCCGTGGAGCAGGACGTGGCCGCCGTAGTTGGTGCTGTAGAGCAAGCGGCCGACTCGATCGAAATCGAGGCCCCACGAGTTTCCGCCGCCTTCGCAGAACAGCTCGAATGCCTTCGTGATCGGGTGGTACCGCCAGACGCCTTGCTGAAATTCGGTGCCGCGGACGTTGGCCGTGACCGTGCTTCCTTGGCAGCCGTAGAGCCAGCCGTCGGGGCCGAACGTCAGCGAGTTCGCGACGCTGTGCGCGTCCTCCATTCCGAATCCCGAGAGCAGTACTTCGGGATCGCCGTCCGGCACGTCGTCGCGATTCTGATCGGGATAGAAGAGCAGGTACGGCACGTTTAGTACGAAGACGCCGCCGTGGCCGAACGCGAACCCGCTAGCGAGGTTCAAGCCCTCGACGAAGTCCTTGGCGCGGTCCATGCGGCCGTCGCCGTCGGTGTCTTCGAGGATGGTGATCCGGTCGGCCCCGCGCGGCCCCTTTGGCGGCGGCTCGGGTATGCGGTCGTACTTCGTCCGCGAGAAACGATCGACCTGCACGCGCTTGAGGCCGGCCGGATTCGGATACTGCAGGTACTGGATGACCCAGAGCCGGCCGCGGTCGTCGAAGTCGATGGCGACCGGTTGCCGCACCCGTGGTTCGGCGGCGACGAGTTGCACTTCAAAACCGTTGGCGACCGTCATGCGCCGCGCCGCATCCTCCGGGCGCACGCCCTGCGCGACGAGCGGTCCCGCCGTGGCGAAGAACACGATCCACGCGGTCCGAACGATCATCGACGGCCCTCCGATCCGCCGATGCTACCACGGCGCGAGGGCGGTGTCGACCGTCGCCCGGGCTCAACAAAAGGGGACTGTCACCTTTTTTATCGGCCGTATTGATCAAAAATACGACTCAATAAAAGGTGACAGTCCCCTTTTTTCCGACGGAGGCCGTCGCCGGTCATACGCTATCACAGCGCCGGGCGGGCTTGGCCCGTCCAGTCGCGACCACCTCGATTCCGCGAAGCTCACGGAGTCCGCGATGGCGAAGACGAAGACCACGGGCAAGACAACGGCCGCCGGCCCCGTGGCGGGGCGGACGTTCGCGTTCGTCGGCGATCTGGGGTACTACCAGCATCCGTCGATGTTCGCGGCGGCCGTGGCGGAGGCGGGCGGCAAAGTCGTCGATGCCGAGAAGGTCGTGCCCGATTGCCTGGTGATCGGTTCGGGGCGCGGCGGCAAGGCGCCGGGCGCGGCGACCGCGCTCCTGAAGAAGCACCCGGCGATCCAATCGTACGACGTGCCGGCGTTTTGCCGGTTGATCTACCCCACGCGCGACGAACTGCTGGACCGGATTCGATCCGGCGCGATGGAACGCAGCCCGAAGGGTTCCAACCACGGCAACCACTGGGACGTGCTCGAAGCCCTGAATCGGCTCGCGCAATCGTCGATCGACCTGAGCGGCGTCTCGCTGCGCGGCGTCCGGTTGTGGGGGGCGCACCTCGAAGGGACCAAACTCGACGGCGCCGACCTGCGCGAGACGAACCTCGAATTCGCCCACATGCCGCCGCTGCGGGGCGCGAAGCTCGACTCCGCGAAGATGCCGAAGATCTATTTGCAAGGGGCGGAGGACTGTTCGTTTCGCAATGCAGTTATGGACGAGGCGTGGTTCTACGACGTGCACCGGTGGAACCAGACGTTTCACTATTCGAAGTGCGATTTCTCCGGCGCGAAGATTCCGAAGGCGCGCGGGGATCGCGCGAGTTTCACCGGGACCCTGTTTCGCAAGGCCGACCTGAGCGAAGCATCCTTCGAGCAGACGGATTTCACAGGCGCCGATTTCTCGAACGCGATCCTGAAGCAAACCCATTTCCTGAAGGCGAACCTGACCGGCGCGAAGTTCGCGGGCGCGAACGGCCAGCGGGTGGACCTGCGCGAGACGAAGCTGGTGAACGCCGATCTCCGCAAGGCGGACTTCCGCGACGCCGTATTCATCGGCGCGGACCTGACGGGCGCGCAGGTCGACGGCGCGGATTTCACGGGAGCCAACTTCACGGGGGCGACCCTGAACGGCGTGGACACTTCGAAAGCGAAGAATCTCGCCGTCAAGCAGGCGCGGACGGCGGGGCCGAAGATGAAGGAGTTGGCCAAAGTGGCGGCCGCGTCGGCGAGCCTGGAGACGAAAGTCGAACTCGATCTGGGCAACGGCGAACGGGTGGTGCTGCACGCCTCGGGTCGAACACACGGCAATCGGTTCCATCCCGAGGCGCGGTCGTCGTTCCTGACGGCGGAGGCGAAATGGGGCCAGAACGAAAGCTACACGGTCAACTCCTTCGAGCAGGGGATGCTGGCCGGCGCGCAACGCTGGTCGCGGGGCACGGTTCAACTGGACACCGTGACCGCCACCGGCGGCAAGTGCCCGATGAAAGGCAACGCGTTGCGGGAACTCGCCGTGGCGGCCTGGAGCGAAGCGTGCGGCATCGACGCCGCGGACTTGGCGACCAAGGCGCAAGCGGACGCCTCGGCGCGCGGCAGCATGCAGGACGCGATGCTTTCGGAATTGAAGGGCGGCGCGGCCGGCGTCGCGAACTGGAACGCCCGGCCGAAGCACGAGCGCATCAAGATCGCCAAGGTGAGGCCGCTCGACCTCGCGGGCTGCGATCTCCGGGGGGCCGACTTCGAGGATTGCGACCTGAGCAGGGCGAACCTGCGAGGAGCCGATCTCCGGAAAGCGGAGCTGAAGTACGGGAAATGGGACAAGGCCAACTTCGGCGAGGCCGACTTTCGCGGCGCGACGTTTCAATCGGGTGAAGCCCGGGGCGCGACATTCGAGAACGCCAAGATGACCGGCTGCTCCCTGGAGGGCCTGTCGCTGCGGAACGCCGACTTCCGCGGCGTGGACCTGTCGAAATCGACGATGCGGTTCGTCGACCTCCACGGCGCGGATCTGAGCACGGCGACGCTCGGCGCGAGCATGGAACATGTCGGCTTCGACGACAAGACGATCCTGCCGAAAGGATTCGAACCGCCGCTCGCCATGGAGTGGAAAGGCCCCGGCCCGCACCCGGCGCTCGCGAAGAGCGCGCCGAAGGCAAAGAAGGCCGGCGCGATGACCTTCGACGGGTTCCTCGCGGCGCTGGCGAACCACGTGCACGCGGCCAAGCTCCAGAAGGCGACGTCCATGCTCAAGGCGGAGCGCTTCCAGCTCTTCGCGGAGGTGAAGGACGATTCGCTCGTCGGCGTCGTCAAGAGCCAGTCGGACAAGGACCTCGTCTACTCGTGCCGGCTCGCGTCCGACGGGGGGTTCGGTTGCTGCACGCAGAACCTCAAGCCGTGCGGCGGATTGCAAGGCTCCCTGTGCAAGCACCTGATCGTGCTGATCGTGGGCCTCGCGAAGGCGGGGCAGATCGACGCGGCCATCGCGGACAATTGGATCAACGCCAGCAAGCTGCAAAAGCCGGCGATCGACAAGGACGCGATGAGCGAGACGTTCCTGCGCTACAAGGGGGCGGAGGCGGGCGAGATCGACTGGCGTCCGACCGAGACGATCCCGGAAGATTTCTACGCGATGTAGGCCGAACCCATGGACGAGATCGCCGAGTTGCGCGATGCGCTCGAGCGCGGGCAAGGCGCGCTGGACGACCTCGTCGTCCGGGGCGTGCGCGCGGCCGGCGCGGCCGAGCTCGCGCGGCTGGGTTCGCTTCGCGACGAGTTCCGCCAGGCCGGCGCCGACCACGTGGCGGGCCGGCTCGGCGCACTCGTCGACGCCGTGCAGTCCGGCGATCGCGCGGCGGCCGCCGCCCTGCTGCGCGCCATGACCTCGCTCCGCCTGTTCGAACGGATGCTCACGCTCGAAGTGGTCGGCAGTGCCCTCTCGGCACCGGAGGGCGACGGCTGATGCTCCCCCCCGCCGCGGAACGACCGAAGCTGCGCGCCGCGCTCGATCGGCTCGCGGGCGCCGTGGAGGAGTTGCTGCTCGGCGGGTTGACCACCGCTTCGGAGGCCACGCGGCAGACGCTCCACATCGCGATGCAGGAGGCGGCCCGGTTCCGCCTGCTCCGGCTCGGTTCCGCGCTGCGCGTCGCCACGGAGGAACTCGGCCGCTTCGCCCGGCAGGACGAATCGTTCTCGCGACGGCGCTTGTCCTTCTTCCTGAATCGCGCTTGGCTCCTCGGGAGAGGCCTCAGTCACGCGCTGGAGGGGAACGACGAAACGGGCTACGACCGGCTGAACTGGTCGCCGCCGACCACGCCGGTCGCGGCCGTCGATGCCGTCTGCCTCGGCGTCGTGAAGAAGGTCGCCGCGGGGGCGTTCGTCGCGTTCGATTTCCGGTTGCGGGCGACGAGTGAATACGGCCCGATGAAAATCGGTCAGCCGTTGTCGTGGTCGGCGATCTTCCCGATCAAGCCCGGCGTGGACATCCCCGCCGAGGGCTTCCTGCACCTGCCGCAGAAGCAGAAGTTCGCGCCGAAACTTCTGCTTGAAAAGAAGGTCGTCGCGTTCCGCGACGCGGCCGTCGCCACCGACGGCGCGGTCGGGCGCGTCACCTTGAACGAACGCAGCACGATCGCGCTGGGAGATTCCTACTCCGATTGGTGTCGCCATCTCGAATGGTCGCCGGCGGCGGCGCTGCGGCGTGTCCGCGAACACAAGCCGGGCCCGCTCGATCTCGAGACGGAATTGCAGGAGGACGCAGTGCTTCGCGACTACGAGATCGGGGCCGCGGAGGCGGGCGACGAGCCGGGGCAGACGGTGTATCCGATCGCGGCCGGGCGCTTGCGGTTGCACGCGATCGTCGGCGCCGCGGCCGAGGGGCAAGCGTTGAAGAAAAGAATCGAGGGCTTGCGCAAGCTCAAGAAGGACCGCCCGCCGCTCTTCGGCCTGATGCACTACGAGCGCTGCCGGCTGTTGTTTCAGCCCCTCTCGATCTTCGGCCAGGACGGGCCGGACTACCTGACGATCTCGCAAGAGAACATCGACAAGGCGGCGCTCTTGAAGGCGATGTCGTTCACCTAGGACCACGACCATGGCCAAGAAAACGGAAGCGGTACCGGACGATGTGCTCCGTCGGCCCGCGGAGGCGTCGCACGCGGACCAACTCGAGGCGCTGCGGCAGAACGACGCGGAGACGCCGCCGACGAATTGGCGGTTGTCCCCCCGCGCCGTGCTGGCCTACATCGTCGGCGGCAAGCCGCTCAAGGCGAAGATCGACGGCAAGACCGTCGAGGTGCCGATCCCGCGGAAGTTCTTCGGCGACGACGGCATCGTCGAGCGCGCGATCGTCACGCTCGCCTCCGAACGCGCGCTCCTGCTCATCGGCGAACCGGGCACCGGCAAGAGTTGGCTCTCCGAGCACCTCGCCGCGGCGATCGCCGGGAATTCCACGCTGACGATCCAGGGCACCGCCGGCACCACCGAGGAGCACGTCAAGTATTCGTGGAACATCGCCCGCGTCATCGCCGAGGGCCCGCGGCCGGACAACCTCATTCCGTCGCCGACGATGGTGGCGATGCGCGCCGGCGCCTTACTGCGGTTCGAGGAGCTGACTCGCTGCGTGCCCGACGTGCAGGACGCGCTCGTGTCGATCCTGTCGGACAAGGCGATCGCGGTGCCGGAGCTTCCCGATCAGAACATGGTTTGGGCGAGGCCGGGCTTCAACGTCGTCGCCACGGCCAATACGCGCGACCAGGGCGTGAACGAACTCTCGGCGGCCTTGAAGCGGCGCTTCAACTACGTCTTCATCCCGATCATCGCCGACCAGCGGACGGAAGTGAAGGTGGTGCAGCAGCGCTCGGCCGAACTGCTCGAACGCTATCGGTTGCCGGCCAAGCTCAGCCCGCCGGTGATCGAGTTGCTCGCCACGGTCTTCCGCGAGATCCGCAACGGGAAGACGGCCGACGGCGTCAGCCTCAAGAAGCCGGGCACGACGCTCTCCACGGCGGAGGCGATCGGCGTCGCGCTCGACGCCGCGCTGCACGCCCGCTTCTTCGGTGGCGGCGACGTCGGACCCGCCGACATCGCGCGCAACCTGGTCGGCGCCGTCGTCAAGGAGGATCAGGACGATCGCGCCGCGCTCAAGGAGTACGCGGCGCTCGTCGCCAAGAAGCGGGGCGCGAAGGACAAGGCTTGGAAGGAATTCCACGACGCGCTCGCGGAGCAGCTATGAGCGCGGCGACGCGAGCGACGACCGACGCCGGCCTCGACCCCGCCGCGGTCGCCGGGCGCGTCGACGCCGTGCTCGGCGAGGCGCTCTATTGGTTCCCCGTCCGGCACCACTCGCCGACGACGGCGCGCCATCTCGCCGCGGTCATCGCCCGGCGGAAGCCAAAAATCGTGTTCCTCGAAGGCCCCACCGAGGCGAACGACCTGATCCCGTTCGTCGTCGACGCGAAGACCGATCCGCCGGTCGCGATCTATTCGAGCTACCGCGACGACGACAACGCGCTGGGCCTCGCCGGCGTCGCCAGCGCGTCCGCGGATATCCCGGCGCGATTCGCCGTCTGGTACCCGTTGACGGCGTACTCCCCGGAGTACGTGGCGATGAAGTCGGCGGCCGCGATCAAGGCCGACGTCGCGTTCATCGACTTGCCGCACCACGCGCTCCTGCGGCCGCACGAACCGGATGGGGAGCACCGTCCGCAGACCGCGCCGGACGACGATCGACTCATGCAGGGTAGCGGCTTCTATCGGCATCTCGCGGAGGCCGCCGGCTACAAGTCGTGGGACGAATGCTGGGATACGCTGTTCGAGAATCCGTTCGGCGACGACCCCGAGGCCTACCGGCGCGAGCTGGCGACGTTCTGCTGCGCGGCGCGAATGACGGCGAACCCGCAAGCGATCGCCACAGACGGGACACTCGAACGCGAGCGGCATTTCCTCCAGATCATCCGCGAAACGCTCCGCCGGCGCAAGCTCAAGCCGGAGCAGGCGATGGTCGTGTGCGGCGGATTCCACCTCTACCTCGATCGCGACGACCCGAATCCGCCGCCGACGTCGCCGGCGGGAACGGTGTACACGACCGTCGTGCCCTACTCGTACTTCCGCGTGTCCGAACTGGCCGGATACGGCGCCGGCAATCGCGCCCCGCAGTTCTACCAGACCTGCTTCGATCTCGTCGCCGAGGGCCGAGCGGCCGACATCGCGCTCGAGCATTCCCTCGCCGTGCTGCGCCAGATGCGCCGGCGCGACGAGCCTCTGTCGACGGCCGACGCGATCGCGGCGACGCACCACGCCGGCCTGCTCGCGCGGCTGCGCGGCCGGCCCCACCCCACCCTCGACGACATCCACGACGCGCTCGTCACCTGCTGCTGCAAGGGCGACCCGGCCGACGAAGGGGCGAAGCTGCGCGAGGCGCTGGACGCCGCGGGCATCGGCGTGAAGATCGGCAAGGTGACGCCCGCGCTCGGCCGCCTGCCCATCGTGAACGATTTCCATTCGCAGTTGGCCGATCTCGGGCTGGGCGAAGTCCTGGGCAAGGAGAAGCGACTGACCGTCAAGCTCGACAAGCGCGACGCGCTCGCCGCCCGGCGCTCGGCGTTCCTGCACCGGCTCGCGCTCCTCGAGGTGCCCTTCGCGGTGCGCTCGGCCACGGGCGGGGATTTCTCCGGCACGCTGTTCCGCGAGGATTGGCAGCTGAAATGGGATCCGAAGACCGAGCCGGCGCTGATCGAACGGAACCTGTACGGCGACACGGTCGAGTCGGCGGCGCTCGCGCGATTGCGGGAAGCGATCGCCGAGGCCGGCGCGAACGCGGGGGCGACGTGCGAACGGCTGCTGCAGGCGGTTGACCTCGACTTGCCCGACCTCGTGAAGGCCGCGGAGGCCGCCTGCGGCCGCGCCATCGACGGCGACGCCAGTTTCGTCTCGCTCGCGGCGGCGCTCCACCACCTCGGCATCCTCGACCGCTACGCCGTCTACCGCGACCTGCGCCGAGAGTCGCTCGAAGAACTACTGACCCGCGGCTACGACCGCGCCTGCTTCGCGCTGCCGGACGCCGCGGCGGCGCCCGACGAGGAGCAGAAGGCAGTCGTGCAAGCCCTGCTCTCCGTCGCCGACGCGCTGCAACGGGCGGAGGCGGGGCGATTCGATCGGGCGCTGTTCGCCGAGGCGGCCCGCACGGCGGCGGACGAATCGCCCGTGCCGTTCCTCCGCGGCGCGTTCCTCGGCTTGCTCTGCGAGATCCGCGAGCTGCCCGCCGACGCTCTGGCGGCGGAAGTCGCGGCGCTCGCGGGCGCCGCGCCGGATCGGATGACGACCGCCGGCGACCTGCTCGATGGCATGTTGGCGGTGTCGCGGACGTCGGTGATGCTCGGCGCCGAGGCGCTGGTCGCCGCCGTCGACGATTTGCTCGCGGCGGCGGAGTGGGATTCGTTCCTGGTGATGCTGCCGCGATTGCGCGCCGCGTTCGAGCGGTTGCCGGAGCGCCAGCGCGATGCGCTCGCGGCGACGGTGGCGAAGCGCCGCGGCCTCGCCTCCGCGCAGGACGTGCGCGCGATGCCGGGCGGCCTCGGCGCGACGGCGCTCGTCGCGCGCCTCGACGCCGCCGTCGCCGCCGCGCTGAAGGATTGGCCGCTGTGACATCGACGGCGACGAAGCACGGGGAGAATGCGATGGACGATCCGAACACCCTCGCCCGCTGGCGGCTCGTCCTCGGCAAGACGGCGGAGCACCACGGCATCCACTGCGCCGGCGACGCCGAGGCGGAGCGCGTCGAAAAGCTCGTCGGCTTCCTGTTCGACGAAGGCGGTCGACCATCCTCGGACCGCGAGGGCGGATCGGGCGAATCGCGGCTCACCGTCCCCGAATGGGTCGACGCCGTCAACGAACTGTTTCCGCACCAGGTCAAGGAGGTGATGCAGAAGGAACTCGTCCGCCGGCGCGGGATCGCCGAACTGATGGAGAAGCCCGAGCTACTGGAGAAAATCGAGCCGAATCTCGAACTGGTGAAGACGTTGCTGACGCATCGCGACTTGTTGAATCCCCAGACGCGCGTCCTCGCCCGCAAGATCATCGATCAAGTCGTGCGGGAACTGAAGCGCAAGATGCAGGTGCAAGTCGAACCGGCGATCGCCGGGGCGATCCGCAAGGACCGCCATTCCCCGCGGCGCGTCTTCCGCAACCTCGACCTGAAGACCACTCTGCGGCGCAATCTGGTCAACTTCGATCGCGACTCCGGCAAGCTGCTCGTTGATCGGCTCTACTTCCACGCGGCGGAGCGCAAGAAGAAACCCTGGCACGTGATCGTCGTCGTCGATCAATCGGGGTCGATGCTCGAAAGCGCCATCTTCTCCGCCGTCATGGCGTCGATCTTCGCCGAGCTGCCGGCGGTGACGACGTCGCTGGTCCTGTTCGACACGCAAGTCGTCGATCTCTCGGACAAAGTCGGCCAGCCGGTGGACGTGCTGCTCTCGATCCAACTCGGCGGCGGCACCGACATCACGATGGCGCTGCAGTACGCGCAGTCGCTCGTCCGCCAGCCGCGGCGGACCATCGTGGTGCTCATCACCGATTTCCACGAGGGCCGGCCGGAGTCGGACCTCGTGGCGCAGACGCGATTGATGGCCGACGGCGGCGTGCGCCTGATCGGACTCGGCGCGCTCGGCTACGACGCGCGCCCGGCTTACAACAAATCGACCGCCGGCAAGCTGCGCAAAGTCGGCATGGACATCCTCGTCTGCACGCCCGAACGCCTCGCCGAGTGCATGGCCGAAATCATCCGCGGCTGAACGACTCGGGAAGAAGCCGGTCAATGCCCCGCGATCTGTTGATCGTACTGTGCGCGCGTCAGCAGGTGGTCGAGCGTCGCGCCGGGGGCGAGCTGCACCTGGAACATCCAGCCGGCGCCGTGGGGGTCGTCGTTGACGAGGGCGAGGTTGCCGCGGCGTTTCGCGGCCGGGTCGTCCACGAGCGTCGTGTTGATCGCGACGACGACGCCGGCGACCGGCGAGTTGACGCCGGAGGTCGATTTCACCGATTCGATCACGCCGACCTCCTGGCCGACCTTCACCGTCTGGCCGACCTTCGGCAGGTCGAGGAACGTCGGCTCGGTGAGCTGCTCGACGGCGAACTTGGTGATGCCCACCGTGACGAGGTCGGCGTCGAGCTTGGCCCATTCGTGGGTGGCGGCGTAGCGCAGGGCGTTCAAATCCATGACGGTCCTCACTTGGCGCGTTGGTAGAAGGGGAGCGGCACGACGGTGGCGGGGACGGCCGCGCCGCGGATGTCGACGAGCAGCTTGGTGCCGGGGGCGGCGTGGCCGGGGCCGACCATGCCCATCGCGATCGACTTCTCGAGCCACGGGGCGTAACTGCCGCTGGTGACGACGCCGATCGGCGTGGAGGCGTCCGCGAGCAGCGTGCAGCCCTCGCGCGCGGCGCGCTTGCCCTCCAGCTCCAGCCCGATCCGCTTCGGCCGATGCGCCGCGGCCTCGTTCGCGCTCGCCAGCGCGTCCCGGCCGACGAACGGCTTGTTCAGCTTCACGGCCCAGTTCAGCCCGGCCTGGAGCGGGTCGATCTTCTCCGTCAGTTCGTGGCCGTAGAGCGGCATCGCCGCCTCGAGGCGCAGCGTGTCGCGGGCGCCGAGGCCGCACGGGACGACGCCCTTCCCGAGCAGGTCGTCCCAGAGCGCGGGGCCGAGGGCGTTGCCGAGCATGATCTCGAAGCCGTCCTCGCCGGTGTAGCCGCAGCGGCCGACGACGCACGGCTGATCGCGATACCGCGTCGGCTGGGCGAAGAAGTATTTCAGTTTCGTGACATCGTGTTCGAACAGTCCCGTCACGACTTCGGCCGATTTCGGCCCCTGCACGGCGATCATCGTCGTCGCGAGCGTCTGGTCCTGAATCTGCGTGTCCGGTCCGGCGTGCTTCGTCAGCCAGTCGAAGATCTTGGAGCGGTTCGACCCGTTCGCCACCATCGCGTAGCCGTAGGGCCAGCGGTAGACGAGCACGTCGTCGAGGGTGCCGCCGTCGTCGTTGCAAATCAACCCGTAGCGGACCTGAAACTCCTTCATCGCACCGACGGCGTTGGTGAAGACCTTCTCCAGCAACGCCTCGGCGCCGGGGCCGCCGAAGGAAAAGCGGGCCATGTGCGAGACGTCGAACATGCCGACGGCGGAACGGACCGCCTTATGCTCGTCGATGATGCCGACGTACTGCACCGGCATGTCCCAGCCGGCGAACGGAACCATGCGGGCGTTCCGCGCGAGGTGCGAGTCATGGAGGGCGGTGCGCAGGTGGGACATGGTGCCGGTATTTTCGGGAAACCGGCCGGAATCGCCAGTCGGAAATCGGCGGCGCGCGAATCGGCGCCGGGCTTGTAAAAGCGCGGGAATTTCGGGGTATAATGTCTGCGATCCCGAATCACGGACCCCGCCGGAGAATCCGCCATGCGAACCGCGAACCCCGCCCTGAACGAGAAGACGTACTACGAGGAGGCCTACGCCTCCGGCCGCACCGGCGAACATGCGATGACGATCAACGGCGCCGTCGCCAAAACCGGCTTCCTCACGGCGATCCTGATCGCCTCCGCCGGCGTCGCCTGGATGCTGACGTTTCCCAACGGCGTCGGCAAGGGGATGTCGATCCGCGCCGAGTACGCGATGGGCTTCGTCTTCGGCGGGCTGATCGGCGGCCTCGTCGCCGGCCTCGTGATGATGTTCAAGCCGAAGTCGGCTCCGATCGCGGCGCCGTTCTACGCCGTCTGCGAGGGCCTCTTCCTCGGCGCGCTCTCCGGCCTGATCTCCGGCCGCTTCCAAGGCATCGTCCTGCAAGCCGCGATGCTCACCGTCGGCGTCCTCGCCGTCATGCTCCTCGCCTACGGTTCCGGCCTCGTCAAGGCGACCGAGAAATTCAAGATGGGCGTGATCGCCGCCACCGGCGCGGTCGGCATGGTCTACCTCGCGACGATCCTGCTCGGCCTGTTCGGCATCGCCGTGCCGTACATCCATTCGGCCGGCCCGATCGGCATCGTGTTCTCGCTGGTCGTCATCGTCATCGCCGCGCTCAACCTCGTGCTGGATTTCGACATGATCGAAACCGGCGCCCGCGTCGGCGCCCCGAAGTACATGGAGTGGTACACCGCCTACGGCCTGCTCACCACGCTCGTCTGGCTCTACATCGAGTTCGTCCGCCTGCTCATCAAGATCCGGGCGATGATGGACGAGTAAGCGACCCGGCCTCTCGTTTTGCATTTTGCGTTCCCCGTTTTGCCTTGGTTCGATGGGATTCGGACCAAGGCAAAACGGAGAACGCAAAATGCAAAACTGTCGATCGAGATCGGACTATGCCTCCCCACCCGTTGCTCGATCGCCGGCACTTCCTCGGCCACGCGTCCACCGGCTTGAGCGCCGTCGCCCTCGTCGCGCTGCTCGCGGAACGGAAGCTCCTCGCCGAATCGACTCCGTTGCGGCCGACCATCGACCCGAACGCGCCGCTCGCGCCGCGGAAGCCCCACTTCGAACCGAAGGCCAAGCGCATCCTCACGATCTTCTGCTCCGGCGCCGTCAGCCACCTCGACACGTTCGACTACAAGCCGGAACTCGCGAAGCGCGACGGGCAGCCGCTGCCGGGGAAGGAAAAGCTCGTCACGTTCCAGGGCGAGAACGGCAACCTCACGAAGCCGCTCTGGGCGTTCAAGCCCCGCGGCCAGTCGAGCAAGATGGTCTCCGATCTCTTCCCAAAGCTGGCGGAACTCGCCGACGAGATGTGCTTCGTCCACTCGATGACGGCGAAGAGCAACACGCACGGACCGGCCGAGAACCAGATGAGCACCGGCTTCACGCTCGACGGCTTCCCGAGCGCCGGCGCGTGGGTCAGCTACGCGCTCGGCAGCGAGTGCCGCGACCTGCCGGCGTTCGTCGCCATCCCGGACCCGCGCGGCGTACCGCAAGTCGGGCCGAACAACTGGAGCAGTGCCTTCCTCCCGGCCGTGTTCCAGGGGACGCCGTTCACCGCCGACAAGCCGATCCCGAATTTGAATCGACCGAAGGGAATCGGCGAGAAGGAGGACGCCGCGACGCGGGAGTTCCTCAAGTTGCTCAACGAAGAGCACTTGAAGGCGCGGCCCGGCGAATCCGACCTCGCGGCTCGCATCGCCAGCCACGAACTCGCCGCAAAGATGCAGATCCGCGCCAGCGAAGCGGCCGACCTGACGAAAGAATCGAAGGCGATCCACGCCGAGTACGGCACCGACGACAAGGACGCGACGAAGGCCGGCTTCGCCCGCAACTGCCTCCTCGCGCGGCGATTGCTCGAGCGGGACGTGCGATTCGTCCAGCTCTTCAACGGCTCGTACGCGATGGGCGAAGGCGTCGGCAACTGGGACGGGCACAAGACGCTGAAGTCCCAGTACGCGATCCACGCGAACGTCTTCGACAAGCCCTGCGCCGCGCTGCTGACGGACCTGAAGCGCACGGGATTGCTGAAGGACACGCTCGTCGTCTGGGTGACGGAGTTCGGCCGGATGCCGACGTTCCAGAAAGGCGCGTCCGGCCGGGACCACAACCCGAAGGGGTTCACGGTCTGGCTGGCCGGCGCCGGTGTGAAGCGGGCCTACAGCCATGGTGCGACCGACGAGTTCGGCCACGTGGCCGTTGAGAAGGTCGCGACGATCTACGATCTTCACGCCACGATGCTGCACCTGCTGGGCTTGGACCACGAACGGCTGAGCTTCTACCACAACGGCATCGAGCGAAGGCTGACCGACGTGCACGGGCAGGTCATCAAGGAAGTGCTGGCGTGACGCTCACGCCGCAGCCGCGGGTTCGGCTGGCACGTCGGCGAGCAGCCAGATTTCGCCGAACGGCTCCGCCTGGTCG
>CAYVRB010000068.1:6498-22635 GCA_964453375.1 uncultured Alcaligenaceae bacterium | reverse complement strand
CGGCCGACTTCATCACCGAGAGCTTCCCCGGCCAGTTCCGCAACTGGTTCTACGCATTGCTCGCGCTGTCCACGATGATGAGCGACGGCCAGCCACCGTTCCAGACGTTGCTCGGCTTCGCAACCTGCAAGGACCAGTTCGGCCACGACATGCACAAGAGCGCCGGGAACTCGATCGAGTTCAACAAGGCCGCCGACGAAGGGGGCGAGATCCGCGATCCGAAGGGAAATACGATCCCGTTTAATGCCATCGGCGCGGACGTGATGCGGTGGCTCTACTGCCGACAGAATCCGGCGAGCAATCTGCTCTTCGGCCCGAAGCCGGCCGACGAAGTGCGGGCGAAGTTCCACCTGAAGCTCTGGAACTGCTACAGCTTCTTCGTCAACTACGCCATCGCCGACGGGTTCGATCCGGCCGCAGAGGCGGTGCCGGTGAAGGAGCGGCCGGACATCGACCGCTGGATTCTCTCGGATTTGCAGGGATTGATCCGCACGGCCCGCGAGTCGTTCGAGGCGTTCGATGTGATGCGCTTCGCGCTGGAAGCGGAACGGTTCGTCGATGATCGACTCAGCAACTGGTATGTCCGACGGAACCGCGATCGATTCTGGAGCAGCAACGCGGCCCTCGACGACGCGGGGCGGCGCGACAAGCTCGCGGCCTATCAGACGATGCACGCGGTGTTGACGACGCTGTGTCGGTTGATCGCGCCGTGCGTGCCGTTTCTGGCGGAGGTGATGTGGGGGAATTTGACCGCCCACGGACGTTCGTCCGTGGGCTTCGCCACAAGCGTGCATTTGAGCGACTTCCCAGTTGTGGATGAAACGCTGATCGATGTCGAACTCACCGACGATACGCAGGCGCTGCTCGATCTCATCACACTCGGCGGCTCGGCACGCAACCTCGCGAAACAAGTCGTCCGCCAGCCGCTCGCGGAGTTGCGGGTCTACACCGATTCGGATTCGGTTAAGAGGGCACTCCGGCGATTCGCGACGACGATTCAAGACGAACTCAACGTAAAGAAAATTGTAAATAGTGACTCGCCGTTGTTGAAGGTACGAGTGAAATTGAACAAGAAGACTGCTAACGCCAAATTAGGCGCAAAGACTAGCGAGGCTGAAAAGGAATTGGCAAAGATCAACGAAACAACTATTCCCCCTCCACCGGACGGTCGCGGATTCAAATGGGCTTCCGAGTTGAGTACAGAGTGGGATGCCGCCTCGTTGGTAACTGAACTTAGTACCTACATAGGTTCTGGGAAATTCAAACTGGCAAATGTCGAACTAGCTGCATCCGACTTCATCATTGAATATATGGCATCGGACGGCTGGGCCGGCGTCGTCGATCGCGGCACTCACGTCGCTCTCGATGCCCGCCTCACGGCGGAACTGCGGGCCGAGGGCCTGAGCCGGCACGTCGTCCGCTTCGTGCAGGACGCGCGGAAGAACGCCGGTCTCGACCTCGCGGACAAAATCGTTTTAAGTCTGACGACGGCGTCCGATGAATTGGCGGCCGCCATCCGCACGCACCGCGACGCCATCGCGGCGGCGGTGCAGGCGACGACGTGGGCCGACGGACCGATGGCGGATGGGGCCTTCGCGACGACCGTGAAAGTCGATGGGATGGAACTGGCGATCGGACTACGAAAGGGTATTGTCAGTTAGATGACAACGAATTCCGACAATGCACAAACCCCCAGCGATGCCATCCGCCAGTTTCCCACGGCTCGCGAAGTGTCGCACTGCGGTTCGACGTTCACGGTTTCGCCCTTGGCCATCTACGCCGACTGTCCGCACTGCGGCCAGCGATTGAAGTTGCGATCGTTCGCCGGCGTTCCGGAAATCGAAGACGCGATCGACGCCGTGCTCGAATGGATGAACGATCCCGCCGCGAAGGCCGCCGCCGACGCCCGGCGGATCGAACTCGCGAGCGACGACTGAAACGGACCCCGCCCCCCTCACGCATCGGAACTCAGGAATGCTCGACTGGTGGCACGCCGCGTGGCCGCACGGCAACGGTGAAGACGAGAAGGCGATGGTGCTCACCGTCCGCCTGCTCACGGCCACGGCGCTCGGGTTCGGCATCGCGCTCGTGCGTACCTTCGCACGCTCCGAGGGCCGGCCCGCGCCGGGGCTGCGCACCACGCTCCTGCTCCTCACCGTTCTCTGCGCGCTGGTCACGGAAGTCATCGGCTCGAACATGGCCCGCGCGTTCGGCCTCGCCGGCGTGCTCGCCGTCGTCCGCTTCCGCACCGTCATCGAGGACACGCGGGACTCCGCCTTCGTCATCTTCGCCATGGTCATCGGCATGTCGGTCGGCGCGGGGTACATCAACACGTCGCTCGTCGGGTTCAGCGTCATCTCGCTCGTCGCCATCGGCGTCACGCAGCTCACCGGCATGGCGACCAACGACGCCAAGCTGACGATCCGCATCAAGGGGAAGGAGACCACCGAGGCCGACGTGAAGGCGGTCCTCGCGAAGACGGCGGCGTCGGTCACGCTCGCGGGGGCCGACACGGTGAAGGAATCGGCGGAATCGGTGGACCTCATCTTCCGCTTCCGGCCGTACCAGTACGCGGACCTGACGAAGCTCGTGGACATCCTGCGCCTCAAGCCGGGCGTGGAGAAGGTGGCGTGGGAGTTGAAGTAGCGCGTCAGGCGTGATCGCCGCAGACCGGCCGTGCCACCGGCAGCACGGGCAGCAGTCCGAAGACCCTCCACCAGCGTCGGGCGCGGGCGGTGGCCGGCGCGCCGCACCGCCAGCAGCGGCGGACGGAGCCGTCGGGGCGGCGTTCACAGGCGGCGGCGAGGGTCGCCCCGTGCGACTCGATCTCGGACGCCGACACGCCGCGCCGAACCAACTCTGTATCGATCCATTCCAACGCCGACGGTTCGAGTTCGCCGCGCAGCACGGTGGCGCGGTCGAGCAATTCCCCGGTGTCGGCCCGTTGCACCCAGTCGCGGACGGCGTCCCGATTCTCGTTCATGAGCGCTCGCGGAAGCGAATTCGCGGGGGCGGTCGGGAACTTCGGAACCCCGGGCCGCGTCCCAGTGTTGATAGGGTAGGCGTTTTCGCCGGGATTCGCTGGACCAATGCATTCCCGGCGGATTAGACTACACTAAAGACGACATGCGCGGGTCGCACCGCTCGCTCACTCCCCGGAGTCCACGAATGAAGCGTATCGTCGCAGGATTGTTCGCGCTCGGCCTGAGCTTTGCGGCCGGGGCGGACGCGCGGGCCGCCGACGCGGTGATCGCGCCGCAGACGCTCGCCATCAACAAGCACATTTCGGACGGCTGGGCGAAGGCCGGCATCAAGAAGCCGGCCGAGAAGGCGACCGACCTCGAATTCATGCGCCGCGTCTTCATCGACCTCATCGGCCGCATCCCCTCCTACGAGGAAGCGGTCGACTTCGACCAGGACAAGGCGGCCGGCAAGCGCGCCCGCCTCGTCAATCGCCTGCTCTACGCCAAGGAATACAAGCCGAAGCGAAACGGCGCGACGATCAAACTCGACGACAAGAAGGAACTGACCTACCACTACACCGACGAATTCGCCGAGCATTGGTCGAACATCTGGACCGTCTGGCTGCTGACGCGCACCGGCCACCCGCTCTACCGCGAGCAGATGCGCACCTGGCTGGAAGTGGAACTGGGCGCGAACCTCGACGCCAGCACCACCCCCTACGACGAGCTTGTGACGAAGCTGCTGACGGCGAAGGGCAAGTCGAACGAGAACGGGGCGGTGAACTTCATCATCCACCACCTCGGCGAACCGACGCCGAACGAGAAGCAGAACGAGACCGGCAAGTTCGACGCCGTGCCGATCACGTCGCGCGTCACGCGGCTGTTCCTCGGCATCCAGACGAACTGCACGCAGTGCCACGACCACCCGTTCAACAAGGAATGGATCCAGTCGGACTTCTGGGGCGTGAACGCGTTCTTCCGCCAGACGGTGCGCGACAAGACGCCGACCTCGGACGCCGACCGCCGCATGATGGCGAACCCGGTGCAGGTCGAACTGTCGGACGAATCGAAGTACAACGCGAACTCGATCATCTTCTACGAGCGCCGCGACGGGAAGCTGATGGCGACGAAGCCGAATTTCCTGAAGGACCTCGCGTCGGCCGAATCGGGCGAAACCAGCACCAAGCAGATCGACGCCAAGGCCGAGAAGGGCCGCCGCGACGCGCTGGCGCAGTACGTCCTGAAGCACGACAACTTCGCGAAGTCGTACGTGAATCGCATCTGGGGCCACCTGTTCGGCCGCGGCCTGAACAAGGAAGCCAGCATCGACGACTTCGGCTCGCACAACGAAGTGATCCACCCCGAGATGCTCGCCGAACTCGGCAAGAACTTCGCCGACTACAAGTACGACACGAAGAAGCTGCTGGCCTGGATCTGCGCGTCCGACGCGTACGGCCTGAGCCACGTCGCGAACAAGGACTACGTCGAACAGAAGTACGAGCCGTACTTCGCCCGGATGCCGCTGAAGGCGCTCTCGCCGGAAGTGCTGTTCGAGGCGATCAGCACGGCGACGAAGTCGGAGGTCTACGCCGACGCCGACGCCCGCAAGCGCCAGCGCGATCAGTGGATGAACAAGCTGGTGCAGAACTTCGGCGACGACGAAGGGAACGAGATGACCTTCAACGGCACCGTGGTGCAGGCGCTGCTCATGATGAACGGCCGGGAGCTGAACGACGAGGTCGGCCGCAATTCGCCGACGAACCCGGTGCGGCGGATCATCGCCAAGCACGCGAAGAACTCGATCAATTCGAGTTCGGTGATCGAGGAACTCTTCATGTCGACGCTGACGCGGAAGCCGACGCAAGCGGAGATGACGAAGATCAGCACGATCATGACGAAGGGCGCGGTGATCGCGGGCGAGGCTCCGAAGCCGGACGCGAAGCCTATGCCGAACCCGACGCCGGCGCCGAAGGGGGGCAAGAAGCCCCCGCCGTCGATCGCGACGCCGACCGGCCCCCGCGCCGTGCCGGGCACCGGACCGAACGACGTAACGTTCTACCAGGACCTCTTCTGGGCGCTCCTGAACACGAACGAGTTCATGCTGAACCACTGATCGAAGATGGATCGCACGCGAACGGGCCGGGCGAATGCCCGGCCCGCTTTCTTTGGAGTGCGGCGGCTGGACGCCGCTTTGGTTTTGGATTCGTGCGGTCGAGCCTGTTCGCGTTTCTGAAGGATGCGGCGTCGGGGCATTCGTTCCAAATCGAAAGCGGCGTCGAGCCGCCGCACTCCAAATATCACTTCGCCGGCTTGCGGAGTACTTTGCCGGCGAGTACGTCGGCTTTGTGCTTCCCGTCTTCGATCACCGCCACGCCGTTCAGGAACAGGTGCTTCACGCCCGTGGCGAGTTGGTGGGGCTTTTCGTAGGTGGCGGTGTCGCGATAGGTCTTGGGATCGAAGACGACGATGTCGGCCTTGTGCCCGGCCTTGACGTAGCCGCGATCGGCGAGGCCGAGGATGTCCGCCGGCAAGCCGGAGGAGGCGCGGATGGCGTGTTCGAGCGGGACGGTCTTCTCTTCGATCGCGTAATGGCCGATCTTGCGGGCGAACGTGCCGTAGCTGCGCGGATGCGGCACGGACGAATCGGCGACCTTGGCGCTGCCGTCGCTGGCGGTCGCCACCCAGGGCTGCTTCATGTAGACGCGCACGTCCTCTTCGCTCATGCCGTGGTTGACGATCTGCGCCCCGCCGTTGGTCTCGATTTCGACGGCGATCTCCAGGACCGACTTCTTCTCCGCCACCGCGATCTCGGAGAGCCGCTTCCCCTGCCAGGCGCGGTTCTTGGCGTAGGTGGCGATCTGGATCGCCTTCCCGTCGTCGCGTTCCTGGAGGGCCTTTGCGAGGTCGGCCTTGAGCGCGGGGCCGGTCTGCGGGTCGGAATAGCGGGCGACGTATTCCTTGGTCGATCCTTCGCGGTACTTGGTCGGCACGACGGTGGCGCGAAGGGACGTGCTGCTGGCGGTGTAGGGGTACTGGTCGGCGGTGACCTTCTGCCCGGCGGCGCGGGCCTGCTCGACGCGGGCGACGGCGCGGGCCGAGAGGCCGTACGCGGCGCGGCCGCTGGCCTTGATGTGCGAGATGTGCACCGGGCAGCCCGACGCGCGGCCGATCGCGATCGCCTCCTCGATGGCGTCCAGCAGGCCGGTCCCCTCGTTGCGGATGTGGCTGGCGTAGTGGCCGCCCCGGCGCCCCGCGACCTTCGCGAGCGCGATCAGTTCGTCGGTCTTGGCGTAGGTGCCGGGGTTGTAGATCAGCCCCGTCGCCAGGCCCCACGCGCCGTCCGCCATCGCCTTCTCCACGAGCCCCTCCATCGTCGCCAGTTCCGCCGCCGTCGGCTTCCGGTTCTCGTTCCCCATCGCCGCCTCGCGCACGGAATTGTGCGGCACCTGGTGGATCACGTTCGCGCCGACGCCGCCCTTCTCGATCTGCGCGAAGTACTTGCCGGCGTCGACCGGCCCGCTGCCGCAGTTGCCCGTCACGATGGTCGTGACGCCCTGCACGGCGTAGCAGGCGTTGTTCCGCAGCGCCTTGGCCACGACGGCGGAATCGCTGTGCGTGTGCAGGTCGATGAAGCCGGGGCAGACGATCAGTCCGGTGCCGTCGAGGACGACGGCGCCGGCCGGCGCGTCGACCTTGCCGACGGCGGCGATGGTGTCGCCGCGGATGAGCACGTCGGCCTTCACGCCGGCGGCGCCGGTGCCGTCGTGGACGGTCGCGCCGCGAATGACCGTGGTCGGGTCGGCGGCCGTAGATCGTGACGCCAGAATCAACGCGACGGCGATGGAAAACGAACGCATGACGAACCTCGATTCCCGTTCGACGAGTTGGAAACCCGCATCGCGATCCGATCCGCGAATGGCTACAATGTACGTATCCAGAGGAGTGCTCGTATGACCTCGGCCCTGCGGACCCTCGGCATCGAGTCATGGCCGCGCGAAGACCAACTCTCGCTCGTCCACGATCTCTGGAACCACATCGCCGCCACCGGCGGATCGCTCCTGACGGATTCGCAACGAGATGAACTGAAGCGCCGAGCGACCGAAGACGACGCCGATCCGAACGGCGGCATCCCGTGGGAGCAAGTCAAGGCCGAAACGCTCGAGCGGCTTCGCCCATGACGCGGCCGGTGATCCTACGACCCGTCGCTCACAGCGAGTTCGATGGCGGCGTCGATTGGTATCGAAAGGTTGGCGATCGCCTCGCGTCGCAGTTCGTCGCGGCGGTCGACGCGGTTCTCGAAGCGATCGCAATATCGCCCGAACGGTATCCGTTCGAGGACGCCGACGTTCGCGAAGCGCCGGTCAAGGGGTTTCCGTACGCGATCTATGACCGCGTACGGCCGAGCCGCATCGTGGTGCTTGCCATTTTCCACCAGTCGCGCGACCCCGATCAGCGTCGCCGTCGCGCCTGAACGGGATCACTTCGCCGACACGTCGTAGCAGTGCAGTTTGTCCTGGTCGCGCAGGTAGAGCTTGCCGTTGGCGATGACCGGGTGCGGCCAACTCGGCTTGCCGCTCGGTTCGGGGATGTCGAAGCGGCCGTTCAGTTCGAAGCCGCTGGAGGTCGCCTTCACGAGGGCGACGGTGCCGTTCTGGTAACGGAAGTAGAGCATGCCGTCGGCGGCGGTAACGCAGCCGGAGCCGCTGCCCCGGCCCGCGCCGCCGTCTTCGGCCCAGACGATGTTGCCGGTCTTGAACTCGACGCAGGTGGGGAGGCCGTTGTTGTGGCCGCGCCCCAGGTAGAGGTGGTCGCCGACGAGGACCATGCCGCCGTGGTGGTTCTGGAGTTGCTTGGCGGAATGGTATTTCAATTCCTTGGCGTCGAATCCGTCGGCGGTCTTGACGAGTTCGAGGAGGGCCGAGCCGCCATCGCCGTAGCCGGTGGAGCAGAAGAGCAGGTTGCCGCGAACGACGACGGTGGGAATGTTGGCCGTCGGGTTCATGACGCGGTTGTACTTCCACAACAGCTTGCCCGATTTCGCGTCGACGCCGACGACGCCGCCAGACCGGCCCAACAAGTTGATGTACATCGCCACGCCGTCGATCGTGGCCTTGATCGGGGAGGAATAGCCGCCGGCGCCGCCGGGATTCGGCACGGCGGCTTGCCAGATCGGTTCGCCGGTGTCGGCCTTCAATTTCACCATCGCCGCCTTCGAGGACCCCGGCGTGCCGATCACCGCATCGCCATCGACGAGCACCGACTCCGAATAGCCCCAGGTCTGGACGGAGCCGCCGAAGTCCTTCACGTAGCCCTTGCGCCAGAGTTCCTTGCCCGATTTGGCGTCGAGGCAGACGAGATCGCCGCCGGTGGCGACGGCGTAGACCTTGCCGTTCGCGAAGGTCGGCGTGCTGCGACTCCCTTCGCCGTACCCCACGTTCGCGATCTCGCCGATCGGCGTGGACCAGGCCGGGCCGCCGTCCTTCTCGTGGCGCGCCCAGACATGTTCCGTTCCGCCGGCGCCGCGCTTCTTGGTCGGGTCGCCGCCCTGTTTGCCCATGCCGTAGATCAGGCCGTTCGCGACGGACGGCGTGCTGTAGCCGCCGCCGAGGTCGGAAACGGTCCAGAGTTTGGCGGGGCCGCGGTCGGGCCATTTTTGCAGGAGGTTCTTCTCGGCGCTGACGCCGTCGCGATGAAGGCCGCGCCATTGCGGCCAATCGTCGGCGCGGGCGGCGGAGGCGGCGGCGAGGCCGAGGGCGATCGAGAGCGCGAAGCGGGTCATGAACGCGGAACTCCGAAGGTGTGAGCCGGCGAAGCGATCATTTTAGGCGATCGTGCGATGTTCGCAAGGAGATCACTCGATGTATACGAATTCGTTGAGCCGCGTGATCGTGCGGGCGAAGGCCTCCCAGGCGGCCGCGGCGTCGCCTTCGGCGGCGCCGGCGAGGAACCGCATCGCGCGCGCGATCTCCTCGGCCGTCGCCGGTCGGCCGAGCGCGACGCGGTACGCCCAGTCGATCCGGTCGCGGTCGTCGGAGCGGGCGGCGCGCATCCGCTCGGCGAACGCCTTCGCCTGGGCGTGCGCGAACGGATCGTTGAGCAGGTAGAGCGATTGCAGCGTCGTCGTGCTGGTCGTGCGGCTGGCGGTGCTGGCGCCGGTGTCGGCGCCGTCGAAGATCGCGAGGAACGGATGCCGCGCGATCCGCTGCGTCATCAGGTAGACGCTGCGCTTGTCGTGGTCGTACACGGCGCGGAATGGCTTGTGCTGGGTGAAGTCCCACTTCGATTGATCGGGGAACGGGTGTGGCCCGCCGGGCGTGCGGTCGAGCTGGCCGCTCGCGGCGAGCAGCGCGTCGCGGATCGACTCCGCGTCGAGCCGGTGCCGGCGGAACTTCGCGAGCAGCTCGTTGTTCGCGTCCTTCGTCGCGGCGCCGGGCACGTCGCCGGTCGACGCGAGCTGGTACGCGCGGCTGAGCATCATCTCCCGGTGCATCGCCTTGATGGACCATCCCTTCTCGACGAACCGCCGCGCGAGGTGGTCCAGCAGTTCCGGATGCGTCGGGGCGGCGCCTTGCTTGCCGAAATCGTTGGGCGTGGGCACGAGGCCGCGGTGGAAGTGCCAATGCCAGAGGCGATTGACCAGGACGCGCGCCGTCAGCGGGTTCGCCGGCGACGCGATCGCGTTCGCCAATTGCAGGCGGCCACTGGTTTTATCCTCGTCCATCAGCGGTTGCGCGCCCAAGACTTCGAGGAAGCGCCGCCGGACCACGTCGCCGGGCTGCTCCGGGTTCCCCTTCATCTGCATCGCGACGTCGGCGATCTTCGCCGCCTCGGCCACGGCGTAGGCCTGCGGGTACGGCATCGGCGCCTGCTTCAGCCGCTCCCGTTCCTTCTTCTTCGCGTCAATCTTCTTCAGCCACTCGTCCCGCCGTTCCTTCGACCGCGCGAAGCCCATCCCCACGCGCAGGTAGCGAAGCTCCAAGTCCAGCTTGGCGTCCGCGGCGTCCCGTTCCTTCCGAACGCGGTCCACTTCCGCCGCCGGTACCAGCGGCACGAGGTCCCGCTGCCGCTTCTCCAATTCGATCCCCGGCCACGGGTAGCGCGTGCCGGCGAAGTAGCCGTAGAGCGCGTAGTAGTCCTTCATCGTGACGGGGTCGAACTTGTGGTCGTGGCAGCGGGCGCAGTTGAGCGTGAGGCCGAGGAAGGCGCGGCCGAGGTTGTCGATCGTGTCTTCGATGGTGAGGTGCTGCGGGTAGTCGTCCACGCGCGAACCGAAGCGCCGGGCGTTCGCGATGTAGCCGGTCGCGACGATCCGCCGTTGGCGCTCGGCCTCGCTCGCGCCGCCGATCAGGTCGCCGGCCAGTTGCTCGCGGAGGAACTGGTCGTACGACAGATCGCGGTTGAAGGCGTCGATCACCCAATCGCGGTAGCGGACCATCTGCGGGATGGGATAATCGGAATTGTCGCCGGCGGTGTCGGCGTAGCGCACCACGTCCAGCCAGTGCCTACCCCAGCGTTCGCCGTAGTGCGGGCTGGCGAGCAGGCGCTCGACGACTTTGGCGAAGGCGTTCGGAGCCTCGTCGTTCACGAACGCGTCGATCTCCTCCGGCGTCGGCGGCAGACCGATCAGGTCGAAGGTCGCGCGCCGGATCAGGGTGCGCCGGTCGGCGTCGGCCACGGGCCTCAAGCCGCGTTCTTCCAACTTCGCCAGCAGGAAGCGGTCGATGTCCGTCCGCGGCCACGCGGCGTCGCGCACCGCCGGAACCGCCACTCGCTCCGGCACCGGCACGAACGGCCAACGCCCCCGCGCCGCCGCGATGTCGATCGTTTTCGTCCCGATCGTCGCCCCGTCGTCCGGCGCCGGCGCCCCGCGCTTCACCCACGCTTCCAGGTCCGCGATCTGCTCCTTCGACAGCGGCTTGTCCGGCGGCATCGCGGCGATGGTCTTGTGGTCCCGCCGCACCGCCCGGATCAACGGGCTGCGCTCCGGATCGGTGCCGACGACGGCGGGGCCGCTGTCGCCCCCCTTTTCCCAGCCGGCTTTGATATCGAGCCGGAGGTTTCCCTTCACCTTCTCGGCCTTCGCCCCGTGGCAGCGATTGCAATGATCGACGAAGAGCGGGCGGATCGTCTTCTCGAAGAAGGCGACGCCGTCGGGATCGGCCGCGCGTGCCGGGGCGAAGGAGAATGCCATCGCGATCGCAAGAGGGAGGCCGCGCATCGTCCGCTCCGTCCGGGAGAATACCGCCATCTTACCCGACGCGTTCGAGCGATTCCATCAGCAGCCGCACGACGGCGCGGGGTTCGTCGGCGGTGGCGACGCAGGCGCTGACGGCCACGCGCGTCGCGCCGGCGTTCGCCGCGTCGCCGACCGTCGCTGGGGAAATCCCGCCGAGGGCGAACGCGGGCAAGGACGTCGCCGCAAAGGCTTCGCGCACGAAGGCCAGCCCGGCCAACCGGTCGAAGGCTTTCGTCGCGCTCGGGAACGTCGGCCCGACGCCGAGGTAGTCGGCGCCGTCCAGCACGGCGCGGCGGACCTGATCGAGGTCGTGGGTGCTCGCGCCGACGATCGCGTCCGGGCCGAGGATGCGCCGCGCCTCCGCGATCGGCAGGTCGTCCTGCCCCAGGTGGACACCGTCGGCTTCGGCGAGCTTGGCGATGTCGGGCCGGTCGTTCACGAGGAAGAGCGCGTTCGCCCGGCGCGTCCACTCGCGGACCTGCCGGGCGCGAATGAGCAATTCGCGGTCGGGCAGCTCCTTCTCCCGCAGTTGGAAGACGGTCGCCCCGCCGGCGGCGGCTTCCGCAATGGTCCAATCGAGCGTCCCGACGCACTGGGCGCCGGTAAGGAGTACGTACACCTTCGCCGCCGCGAGTCGATCCCGCGTCGGCGACTTCGCGAGCAGGACCTTCTCCATCGCGTACGCCGCGTAGCGGATCGCCTCGGCCTCGCGGGCGAACGGCGCGCTCTCCAGTTTGCCGAACTCCTCGAGGCTGCGC
This sequence comes from uncultured Alcaligenaceae bacterium, assembly GCA_964453375.1. GTDB lineage: Bacteria > Planctomycetota > Planctomycetia > Gemmatales > Gemmataceae > Limnoglobus. Next base: position 10,678 of record CAYVRB010000068.1, on the reverse strand, counting down.
AAGGCTTCCTGCAAGCGCTTGCCGTTCACCCGCGCAACGTCGTCGGGTGAGGATCGTGCATATTCGCCCGCGGCGGCGATCGCCGTGCCGACGTCGCCGGGCGTATCGCGCGACGCGAGCAAGAGTCGGGACGGCAACAGGTCGGTCGCGGCCGCGAGGCGATGGCGCAAGGCTTTCAGTTCCTCGGTGAGTACCCGGTCGTTCCGCACGAAGCGGGCGTAGTCGTCCAGCACGCGCAGGGCTTCGCGGGCGCGGTTGAGGTTCGCATCGAGCGCGCGGATCGCTCCGGTGGCTTCGACGGGGCGGGCGGGAACAAAGGGTACGTGGGCGGGCGGATCGGCCGGCCCGGCTGCCATGTTCGCGCCGATCAGGCCGCGCTCGACGGCGGTCGGCGGGGCGCCGTGCGCGGTCAATTCCGCCGCGAAGTCGTCGCTGGCGACCATGACCGCGAAGAGCAGCAGATCGGTGGTGAGGTCGGGGTCCCCGCGCAATCGCAGGCCGTGGCGGCGCGCGGCGGCGAACAGTTCCGCCTCCGGCGGCGCCGGCGTCCCGGGCAAGGCCGGCGCCCGGCTTCGCAGCGATTCCGCGTCGATCCCCAGGCGCAACAACAGCTCGTACGGCCGCCCCTCGTCGTCGGCGAGCAGCGCCGACAACCAATCCCGAAGGCGCGCCCCGGCCGCGCTGGCCGTCGCGGCCGCCCGTTCGACCGCCGGACTGATTTCGTGGCTCGTGGGCATCGCCGGGGGTTTCCGGAGTGGGGAACCGCTCATCTTATTCCCCCAGCTTGCCGGGGCGAACTTCGCCGGTTTGCCTCGCTTGCCCCTTCGACCGGCACAGGCGGTACGCATCGGTTCGAAATTGGGCTGGACCGCGGAACTCTTCGCGAGCGACTATCCAGACCGGCCCCCGCGGTGGACGATGTGTAAGGGACACGCGCGCGGTGCGGGAGCCGATCCGCCGTGCCGGCGTATGAAGGGGAGTCACGATGACCGCCCGATTGTTCCGTTCGCTTCGATCGGTGGCGCTCGCCGTCGGGATTCTGGCGGCCGCCGTCGGGACGGGGTGGACGCAGGACCCCGCGAAGGACAAGGCCGAATCGAAACGGGAGGCGGGCAAGAAGGATCGCGAGAAGCAGGGGCCGGCGGTCGTTTCCGATACGACGCTGAATTTGCAGGACTGCATCGCGATCGCGATGGAGAAGCAGCCGAACATCCGCGCCGCGTACGCCAGCCTCCGCGCCACGGAAATCGGCACGCGCTCGCTGACGAAACTCGGGCCGATCGCGAAGCTGCTCTCCCCGGACCTGCCCTACCGCAAGATGCAGGCGGAGCGCGGCGGCACCATCGGCCAGGCCGACGTGCTCAAGGTCCAACAGGAAGCGGTCTACGACGTCACGCGGCTCTATTACACGTTCGTCTACGCCCGCCAGCAGGAACTCACCGCGTCGGACATCCTCGAGCAGATGGAAGTCTTCTACGACATCGCCGACGAACTCCTGAAGCAGGGCGCGCAGCCGAACTTGAATCAATTTTCGCTCTTCCGCATGGAAGATGCGATCGCGGAAGTGAAGTCGCCCCGCGTGACGGCGCGCACCGGCCAGAAGAAAGCGCTCGCCGCCCTGAAGGAGGCGATGGGCGTCGAGCAGTCGTTCTCGTTCGTGCCGCGCGATACCGAACTGCCGATCATGGGCGGTTCGGTGTCCGAGGAGCAAGTGGTGCAGTTCGCGCTCTCGCGGCGGCCGGAGATGGTGCTCGCCTCCGCCGGCGTGGACGCCTTTCGGCTCGAAGTCTGCGCGCAGAACGCGGTGACGCGCCGCAAGCAGGTGCCCACGCTCGCGCTCGGCAGCGACCTGCACTCGCGCTCCGTGCCCGCGGCGCACCGCAACGGCGAATACCGCCCCGGCGCCCTGGCGCCCGAAATGCCCCCGAACCTCGTCGGCTCGCGCGAAGACCGCGTGGCCCGCGCCCGCGAATACAGCGCCCGCCAGGAGACCGTCCTCGAAAAGACCCACAACCTCGTCGAACTCGAAGCCACCAACTCCTACTACGACTGGCTGGCGTCGGTCGAACGGCTGAAGATCGCCACGAAGCGGTTCGAGAGCAGCCAGAAGATGGTGAAGCTGTCCCGCGAGAGCGCCCCGAACATCCGCGACTACGGGCAACTGATTTTGAACGAGGGCCTCGCCGCCAAGGCGCAGGCGGATTACCTCGAAGCCGTCTACGAGAACATCAAGGCGCTCGCCACCCTCGACCGCGTGACCGCGGGCGGCGTGAAGCCGGATTTTCCCCAGAAATGACACACCGTTGATTTCTCTCCCGGGAGGTGGGCTGTGGGACAGTGGATTCGGGCGGCTCTTCTCATCGCGCTCACCACGGGCGCCGGCGTCTTCCAAACCCATTCGCGAGCCTCGGCCGCCGATCCGATCAAGATCGGCATGGTCCAGAGCATGTTCCGGGACGTGCAGCCCGCGGTCATCTACGCCGTCGCGCGGCCCTTCCGCACGCTCATGGAGCGCCAGACCGGCCTCTCCGGCGATTTCGACATCTGCCCCGACTGCCTGGCGATGGCGAAGAAACTCAACGACCGCAAGCTCGAGGTCGGCGTGCTCCACGGCCACGAATACGCCTGGATCAAGGCCAAGAACCCCGACCTCGAACCGATCACCATCGCCCAGCCGCAGGGCGGCATCGTGCAGGCGATGATCGTCGTCTCCGTCGACGGCGAGGCGAAGACCCCCGCGGACCTCGAAGGCGAAACGCTCCTGATCCCGCGCGGCTCCAAGGGCCACGTCTTCGTCTACCTCGACAAGCTCCGCGGCGGTCTGCCCAAGACCTCGCTCAAGACCGTGCCGAAGAACGGCCTGACGCCCGAAGAGGCGCTCAACGCCGTATCCAACGGCGAGCACGCCGCGGCGCTCGTGGACGCCGCCAACTACGCCTCCTACGCCGCGCTCCAGCCGGGCGCCGCCAAGCGCCTCCGCGTGCTCTCCCAGTCGGAGCCGTTCCCGGCCTCCGTGCTGCTCACCCGCAAGGGCGCCCTCGCCGCCGGAACGCTCGAAAAGCTCCGCGACGGCCTCACGAGCGCCCACAAGACCGCCACCTACAAGCCGCTGCTCATGATGTGGAACCTCAAGGGCTTCGACACCGTACCGGTCGATTACAACGCCCAGCTCGACCTCTGCCTGAAGAACTACCCGATGCCCATCGCCGCCGCCGCCCCGACCAAGAAAATGGAATGATCGAAGCGCGATCGCCCGCGAACACCCCCGCGCCCGCGGGGGTGTTCCGTTTCCAGACCACCGACGTGGAATCGCGGGCGCCGCGTCGCTAAGATCACGAGTCTTCCGAACGGAGTCCGAGGAACCGATGGCCGAAACGATCGAAACGGTCTCCATCGCCGGCGAAGTCCGCTCCCGGTTCCTGCGCTACGCGATGTCCGTCGTCACCGGCCGGGCTCTGCCCGACGTGCGCGACGGCCTGAAACCCGTGCAGCGGCGCATCCTCTTCTCGATGTACAACGACTCGCGCCTCACCTTCGACCGCAAAGCCGCCAAGTCCGCCAAGATCGTCGGCGACGTGATGGGCAACTACCACCCCCACGGCGACGGCGCCATCTACGACGCCCTCGTCCGCATGTCCCAGGAATGGGTCATGCGCGTGCCGCTCGTCCACGGCGAAGGGAACTTCGGCTCGGTCGACGGCGACCCGCCCGCCGCTTACCGCTACACCGAAGCGAAGCTGAGCAAGTCCGCCGAGTATTTGCTGAACGAGATCGACGACGAGACGGTCGATTTCCGCGACAACTACGCCGGGAACAAGAAGGAGCCGTGCGTCCTGCCGGCGCAGTTCCCGAACCTGCTCGTCAACGGCACCGCCGGCATCGCCGTCGGTATGGCGACGAACATCCCGCCGCACAACCTCGCCGAGGTGCTCCGCGCCTGCGTCTATCTCATCGAGAACCCCGACGCCACCGTCGCCCTGCTGCTCGACAAGATCAAAGGCCCCGACTTCCCGCTCGGCGGCAAGATCATCACCGACCGCACCACCCTGCGCAAGATCTACGAAGACGGTACCGGCAGCATCAAAGTCCAGGCCGAATGGAAGCTCGAAGAGGCGCCGCTGGGCCGGTCGCAGATCGTCTGCACGTCCATCCCCTACGGCGAGGACAAGGGGCCGCTCGA
>CAYVRB010000068.1:1202-6488 GCA_964453375.1 uncultured Alcaligenaceae bacterium | reverse complement strand
GAAGCTGCCGCAACTGTTGAGCGTCTCCAACGAGACGAACGACAAGGACGGCCTGCGGATGGTGCTGGAACTCAAGGGCGAAGTCGATCCGGCGCTCGTGATGGCGTACCTCTACAAGCACACCGATCTGCAGAAGAACTTCGCCTACAACGTGACCGCCCTCGTGCCCGGCGACGACGGCAAGACCCTCGTCCCGCGCGACGGGCTGAGCCTCAAGGAACTCCTCCAGCACTTCCTCGACTTCCGCTTCGAGACGGTGAAGCGGCGCTTCGAGTACGAGCTGCGGAAGCTCCGGGCGCGCATCCACATCCTCGAAGGCTTCCGCATCATCTTCAACGCGCTGGACCGCGCCATCAAGCTGATCCGCGAGTCGAGCGGCAAGCCGGACGCGGCCGAGAAGCTGATGGCGGAGTTCAAGCTCGACGAGGAGCAGACGAACGCGATTCTCGAAGTGCAGCTCTACAAGATCGCGAAGCTCGAGATCAACAAGATCCTCGAGGAGCTGCGCGAGAAGAAGAAGCGGGCCGAGGAGATCGAGGCGATCCTCGGCTCGAAGCGGCGGATGTGGACCGTCATCAAGAACGAGTTGGAGAAGCTGGCGGAGGAGTTCCCGGAGCGCCGCAAGACGCGGATGGCCAGCGAGGACGACGTGCTGGAGTTCGACGAGCAGGCGTACATCGTCAGGGAGAATACGAACGTCGTGCTGACGCGGGACGGCTGGATCAAGCGCGTCGGCCGGCTGGCGTCGGTCGAGAGCACGCGGGTGCGGGAGGGCGATTCAGTCGTCGCCGTGGTGCCGGGGAGCACGCTCGACAACGTCGTGCTCCTCGCCGACGACGGCACGGCCTACACTATGCGGATCAATGAAGTGCCGGCGAGCAGCGGTTACGGCGACCCGGTGACGAAGTTCTTCAAGCTCGCCGACGGTGTGCGCGTCGTCGGCGCCGTTACGACCGACCTGCGCTTCACACCGCCGGACAAGGACGTGGAGCGCGGCCCGCACCTGTTCGTGGCCACGTCGGCCGGGAACGTGCTGCGGACGCCGCTGGCCGCGTTCCGCCCCGAATCGACGAAGGCCGGCCGCCGCTACGCCCGGCTCGACGACGGCGACAAGGTCGTGCTGGCGACCCTGCTCGGCAAGGAAGAGAGCGTGATGCTTGCGACGCGCCAGGGGTACATCATTCACTTCAAGATGGACGAGGTGAACATCCTCGCCGGCGTCGGCAAGGGTGTCATGGGCATCAAGCTCGGCGGCGACGACATCTGCATCGGCGGGGCGCTGATAGGCGGCAGCCGGTTCGACGGCATCGAGGTCGAGCAATCGAACGGCAAGACGGAACGCTACGGCCCGCAGGCCCGCCGGCTCGTCGGCCGCGGCGGCAAGGGCGACGAAGTCGTAAAGCGGCTGACGCATGCGAGAGTCGTTCCACCGCCGATCGAGTTGGTGAACTGGGACGAACTCGAAGACAAGAACGGCAAGGTGAAGGGCAACGGGACGCTGTTTGACTGAAATCAATAGATCGTAACCCAGTATTCTCACGAATGCTCGTCACATTTGAGGCCCGAAATATGATTCGGTTCAAATGTCCAATTTGTGCATATAATATCCAAATTGACAACCACTTTGGTGGCAACAGGATAATATGTGCCGTGTGCGGAGAGCAATTGCAAATCCCATATGTCGACTCACAAAAAACAGTTGCCTTAAACAACGATAGCCCAAACCAATATCATTCCACATCTCAAACTGAGAATCCAAACGTCAAAACATCTGCATCCAAACTAAATCTGCCCACAAAGCATGATTCACAACATCCACTGAGCAATACAACGAAGCCAAAACCAAATTCAAGCCGGGCTTTCGCTGGATGCTTTCTACTATTTATCGCGACATTCTTTGCAATCGCTGGAATTCAAAGCTGCTTTCCAAGTCAAAACAATTCGACTACAAATTCATACTATAACACTCAAATGATCGAAGTAATCAGCGTAAGGCTTGAGCCATATCGCACTGCCACTGGACTAGATACAGAAATGGTGCACATCGATTGGAAGAATTCAGGCAAGGAGACGGTGCGAACCGTTTCTGCAACAATACATGTATTCGATATTAGCGGTAAAGAAATTCGGACGATCAGCAACTATCCCATCTTTGCAGTTTTCGGGGATAGACCCGGAGTTCAGCCTGGAGAGACATATCGCGTACCATACGGTGAGGGGCACATCCTCGGCAAGGTTCCAGGAGAGGTGCCGCATCGCGCCACAGCGGATATAACGAAGGCAACCGAGAAAGGAATCGAATAAGGATATGAAATCATCCTCCCGAACTTAATGGCGCAATTAGCAAAAGTGCAATTACGTCATCAGTCGACGACTGAGGCGTAGGGTGGGCCGAGTCTACGAGGCCCACCCTGCTCTGGTGCTCTTGGTGACAATGCCATGCCTACGATAAGTAGTGTGGAAGCTCTGAACATCGCCATCGCGGACGCCAAGAGCGTCTATCCCGATGTCGACCGATTTCGAATCGTCATCGTTCTCGAAAAGACAGGCTGGCACATCGACTTCTATATTAAAGAAAAGTTGATGGCCGGCGGTGGGCCGCATTACATCATCGACGCCGACGAAGGTTCCATTCTTTACAAGAAGTATTGTCAATAAGAGATCGCAGATTCAAGGATCGAATTCTACATGAGCGCACTCCCCGCCCCGAAATCCCGCTACACCGCGTCGCACGACATCCAGGTCCTCGAAGGCCTTGAGCCGGTACGCGTGCGGCCGTCCATGTACATCGGCAGCACCGACTCCAAGGGACTGCACCACCTCGTCTGGGAAATCGTCGACAACTGCGTCGACGAGTACATCAACGGCTACGCCGACACGATCTCCGTCACGCTCCACAAGGGCGGCGACTCGGTCACGGTGCACGACAACGGCCGCGGCATCCCCGTCGACAACCACCCGAAGTTCAAGATCTCCGGCCTCGAACTGGTGCTGACGAAGCTCCACGCCGGCGGAAAGTTCGGGAACAAGGACTCGAACTACTTCTACTCCGGCGGCCTCCACGGCGTCGGGGCCTCCGTGGTGAACGCGCTCTCGAAGAAGCTCGTCGCGACGGTGCGACGCGACGGCTACGAGTACCAACAGAAGTACGCGAAGGGCATTCCGCAATCGAAGCTCGAAAAGCTCGGCCCGTTCCGCGGCCACGGCACGATCATCCACTTCCAGCCGGACGACACGATCTTCCGCAACACGCACTTCGACGCCGACGTCATCAAGCAGCGGCTCGAGGACATGACCTACATCCACAGCGGATTGACGGTCCACTTCAAGAACGAAATCACCGGCGAGTCGATCGAGTTGAAGAACCCCGACGGGCTGCCGGCGTTCCTCGCGAAGCTCGTCGCCGACGCGCAGAAGCCGACGGTCACGCCGACGGCGTTCCACGCGGTCCGGAATAACGGCGAGAAGATGGAGATCGCGCTCCAGTGGACGCAGTCCACCGACGAGACGTTCCGCAGCTACGTCAACGGCATCCGCACCGCCGCCGGCGGGACCCACGAGAACGGCCTGAAGGCCGCGATCCGCAAGGCGATCAACAACTACATCGAGACGCACGACGAAGCGAAGAAGACCGTCAAGGCCGTGAAGATCACGGCCGAGGACATCCGCGAGGGCGTGGTCGCGATCCTTTCCGTCTTCGTGCAGGAACCGCAGTTCCAGGGGCAGACGAAGGAGAAGCTGAACAACGCGGAGCTGGAATCGGCCGTCGACGGCTTCGTGCGGCCGGCGCTGGAAGCGTGGCTGAACAACAACAAGTCGGCGGCGGACGAGATCATCTACCGCATCTTCCTCGCGGCGCAGGCGCGCGAGGCCTCGCGCGAGGCGGCCAAGGAAGTGAAGCGCAAGGCCCCCGGCACGCGGCGCGGGTCGCTCCCCGGCAAGCTCGCCGACTGCAAATCCGGCGACCTCGAGGAGAGCGAACTCTTCATCGTCGAAGGTGACTCCGCCGGCGGCAGCGCCAAGCAGGGGCGGAACAACAAGACGCAGGCCGTGCTGCCGCTTCGCGGGAAGATCCTCAACGGCGAGGAACTGACCACCGGCAAGGTGATGCAGAACAAGGAACTCTCGGACCTCGTCAGCGCCCTCGGCACCGGCGCCGGCGAGAAGTTCCACTACGACTCGCTCCGCTACGGCAAGGTGATCCTGCTCATGGACGCCGACGCCGACGGCTGCCACATCGCCACGCTGCTGCTCGACTTCTTCTTCCGCCACATGATCGAGCTGATCCGCAAGGGGCACGTCTTCATCGCGCAGCCGCCGCTCTACCGGATCGACGTCGGCAAGGAGACGCACTGGGCGAAGGACGACGAGCACAAGGAGGAGATCCTCGCCGGCCTGCGCGCGAACGCGAAGGTGGACATCACGCGGTTCAAGGGCCTCGGCGAGATGCCCTTCCGCGTGCTGGCGCAGACGACGCTCGACCCGAAGTTCCGCAAGCTGCTGAAAGTGGAGATCAACGAGAACCTGGAGGCGCACAACACCTTCAAGGACCTGCTCGGCGGCGACGCCGAGCCGCGCTACGAGTTCATCATGCAGAAGGCCGACCTGGCGACCGCGGACGAATTGGACGTGTAGGCCGCGGTCGCGGACCGGTCAATCGGCCTTTTCGACGACGATCGCGTGCGCCACGGGCGCCTTCGGCAGCGCGGCGCGGACGGCGGCGTGGTTCGCGTCGTCCTTCGCCCAGAGCCGATCGCGGATCTTCGCCGTCGCCGCGCCGATCTCCGGGTCCTCCTTCGCCAGCCCCGCGAGGAAGCGATGGTTGGTGATGACCTGCTTGATCATGAACGTCTGGAAATTCTGCTGGCTGGCGACCGCGGCGTCGACCTTCAGGAACGGCGCGAGCAGCGGGTGGTTCTGGAACTCGGCCGCGAGGTTGATCCCCTTCTCCAATTCGTCCTTTGAAAATGTGGCGGATTCGGTGCCCCATGTCACCTTCATCTTCGCGGCCGGGGCGTTCTTGACGGTCAACGTGAATCGATTGAGTTCCGGATTGAACGGCAGGAACGGGGCGATGCTGCGGGTGCCGAAGGTCTGCTTGGCGTCGCCGGTGAAGCCGAAGGGGAGCCGCGAGCTTTCGAGGGAGACTTTGCCCCCCTCGGCCTTCGTGATCTTGTGGCCGCCGGTGGCGGTCGAAGCGCCCTGGAAGTCGATGGCGACGGCGCCGAGGTCGCCGTCGAACTTCATGGCGCGGAGGAACGCGAACGCCATGACGAGTTGCCCGTT
>CAYVRB010000068.1:0-1192 GCA_964453375.1 uncultured Alcaligenaceae bacterium | reverse complement strand
GGCGTCGGGGTGGAAACCGTCGCCGCCGCAGACGTGGTAGCCCTTGCCGAGCTTGTCGTCGGCCTGCGCCTTGCGCATCGCCTCCAACATGGCGTCGTGGACGTTGGCGAAGGGCATCTCGGCGGCGTCGGCGGTCTTCTTCGCGATGTCGCGCAGTTTCGCGAGCGTCGGGTTGTACATCTTCGAGCGCGCCGTCACCGCCTTGCCGTCGCCTTCGCGGCCGAAGAAGTGGTCGTCCACCGCGCCGGGCGAGCCGACGATGACCTGCACGCCGGCGGCCTTGAGCTTCTTCACGATCTCGACGAGCGGCTTCTCGTACCCCTGGCCGATCGCCTCGGTGAACGGCGCGTAGCTCCCGTCGTTCATCCCGTAGCAGAGGGTGACGACGTCGGGCTTGAAGGGCATCAGGTCGTTGTCCATCCGCGCGAGGAAGCCGCTGGCGCGTTCGCCGCTCCAGCCGAACTGGACGATGCGGGCGTCGAGGTCCGGGTGGCACGCGGTGAGGTAGTCGGCCATGAAGCGGCTGTAGAGCCGCTGCTCGGTGATCGAATCGCCGACGATGGCGACGCGCACGCCCTTCTTGAGTTCGGCGCGGCGCGGGGCCGGCGGCTGCGCCGAGGCCGCGGCGGCGAGGAGGAGGGTCGCGAGCGCGATCGAACACCATTTCATGGAAGACTCCGAAAAAACCGCGAAGACGAGGATCGGGAAAGTGTAGTTAAATCGCGGGGCCGGCGCCCCGGCGCACGAAAAAACCGATCCGGCGGGGCCGGATCGGTCGTAGACGTTTGGTCCGTGTTACGGGGTCGTGCCGCCGGGGAGCGCGTTGCCGCCTCCACCGCCCGCCGCGCCGGTGGCGGCCATGGCGAGTTCGACGCCGTAGACCGGCACGTTCCGCATCGAGCGCGTCCACATCTCGGCGAAGTGCTTGAAGGCGGCTTCGTCGATCTGGTCGATCTTTTGGCGGTCCATCAGGTTGAAGCACTTGCAGAAGGTTTTGAGGACGACGTTCTCGTCGAGCCGCATGTCGCGGGGCATCCGGCCGAGTTCGCGGTAGAAGTTCTTGAGGCCGTCCATCTGGCTGCGCGAGAGATAATACACGAGCGCCCAGGAGGTGGCGTCGGCCTTGGCCTGGAGGCGTTCCTTGCTCATCCGCAGGTTCGCGGCGACGTTCTCGACCGTGACGCCGGCGCCG
>CAYVRB010000067.1:0-22980 GCA_964453375.1 uncultured Alcaligenaceae bacterium | reverse complement strand
TTCGTCGAGCGCGACCTGATGCTCATCAAGGTGACCTGCGGCGGGGCGAAGCGGGCCGAGGTCTTCCAGCTCGTCGAATCGTTCCGCGGCCGCGTCGTGGACATCCAGCACGAGAACGTGATGATCGAAGTGAGCGGCACCGAAGGGAAGGTCGAGGCGTTCGTCGACCTGATGCGGCCCTACGGGATCATCGAACTGGCGCGCACCGGCCGCATCGCCCTCGTGCGCGGCGTGCCCAAGCCGAGGGACGACGAATGACCGAGCCGATCTACACGCCGACGCGCCGGCTCGAACCGGGGCTCGTCGACCTGATCAAGTCGCTCGTGCCGGGGGACAAGATCAAACTCGTCCAGTCCGTGCGCGTCGGCGCCAAGAAGTGGACCGCCGAGACCGCGGGGACGTTCCGCGGCCTGCAATACCTCTCCACCGGCGTCACCGTCGATCGCGTGCCCGAGGACGACATTGTGGTACCGACGGTGCACTTCACGAAGGACAACGGCGAACTGGCGTCCATCGCGCTGGACGAGAACACGCGAATTTCCAAGGCCTAACGAGTATTGTCGCTCCAACGGGGCGACGCCGGCCGAACAAGATCGGGGAAGACGCCGAAAGGGGCCGATTTGGTTCGCCGCCCCAACGGGGCGACCGGAAATCGCCAGGGGTGGAGCGAAGCGCAACCCCTGGAAAAGCTATGGATCAATTGCGTAGCCCCAACGGGGCGACCCATGCCAGCAGGGTCGCCCCGTTGGGGCTACTGAGGTTTCGCCAACGAATCCAGGGGTTCCGTCGCTTCGCTCCGTCGCCCCTGGCTATTGTCGGTGGCCCCGTTGGGGCCAAAACCGCGATATCCGTCGCATCGCTCCGTCACCCCTGGCTATTGTCGGTGGCCCCGTTGGGGCCAAGACCGCGACAATCGTGGGCGGCCCCGTGGAGGTCGAATCTCGAGCGACTCACCCACCCGGCTCCTGACGGAGCACGGCTCACCTCCCGTCGACTACCCCACCTGCTCGAGCTTCATGTACCCGACTTCCGAAGTCCGGCTTCGACTTCGGAAGTCCTCGCGAACTTCGACGACACGCGAGGACATACTTGTGCTGCTTCGTTCCGGGTGCGTTCGATTTCCGAAGTCGATGCCGGACCTCGGAAGTCGGAGCCGATGCGTCAGCCCACCTGCTCCAGCTTCATGTGGCAGTTCTTGTACTTCTTCCCGCTGCCGCAGTGGCACGGGTCGTTGCGGCCGATCTTCGCGCCCGTGTTGCGGATCGTCTCCACCTTCTTCACCTCGCCGCCGGTGCCGGCGTTCGCGGCCGCCTGCGCCTGCGCCTGCTGCTCCGCGCTCACCTGCGCCGCCCGCGCCCGCAACGCGCTCTCCGCCTGCCGGTGCACCGCCATCGCCCCGGCGTAGTACGCGCTCTGCACCTGCTCCTCCCCCACGTCCTCCATCTTGAACACCAGCTTCGTCGTCTTCTCGTGGATGCCGTCCCACATCATCTCGAAGAGCTTCATCCCCTCCTTCTTGTAGACGATCTTCGGGTCCTCCTGCGCGTAGCCGGCGAGGCCGACCGTGCTGCGCAGGTGGTCCATCGTCAGGAGGTGGCTCTTCCACGCGCCGTCGAGTTCGTCCAGCACCAGGCGCCGCTCCATGTCGTGCATTTCCGGCCGGTAGTGCTCGTCGTAGGCGGTGAGGATCTCGTCCCGCGCCTTCTTCCGGTCCACGCCCGTCAGCTTCGACGGATCGAGTTCGAGCTTCAACTCCGCCTTCGCCCACTCCACCAGCTCGTTCGCGTCGGCCGCCTCCGAGAGCGTCGCCCCGCTGTACACGTCGTTCAGCTTCGCGTCCACCTCCGGGTAATCCGCCGCCGGCATCGACGTCCGGTTCACTTCGAGCAGCTTCTCGAGGATGATCGAGCGCGGCTCGGTGCGGAACACGTCCTCGGCGATCGCCGGGCCGCGGAACCGGTGCATCGTCCAGCCGAGCAGTTGCTCGCGGTTCGGCCGGCGGTTCGGCGTCGTGCGCTCGGGCAGGTGCGCCGCCAGGCCGACCATCACCGGGAACTCCACGTCCTTGCGGCGGTAGACGTCGTGGATCCCCTTGCGGAGGATCGCGCCGAGTTCCTCGCGGTCCTTGCCGGCGAACGCCTTCGGATCGACGTCCAGTCCGAACTGTTGGCGCGCCCAGTCGGCGAGGGAATCGAGGCCGTACTGGCGCTCGAGGTAGCGCCGGCCGTCGCTGAGATCGACCGCTTCGACGGCCTTGCGCGCGGCCTCCTGCAGGTGCTCGCCGAGGTTCTCCTTGCCGACCTGCTTCAGTTCCGCCACGGAGAGCTTCTGGCCGAAGCGCGCCTCCGCGACGCGGGAGAGCTCCTGCCATTTCCAGTCGGCCTCGTCGTCGCCGCCGAGGTTCTCGTCGATCGCCTCCTGGATGTAGATCGGCGCCGTATCGAGCGCGCGGTCCTGGGCGACCTGCACGGCCTCGTCGAAGGTGCAGCCCTTGAACTCGGCGGCGTCGTACTCGACGCCGAGGCGGCCGCTGGCGAACGCGGCGAAGCTGCCGGTGCCGTAGTCGTCCGCGGTGTAGCGCTTGACGGCGTCGCGGATCAGGTCGTCGAGCATGTCGAGGATCATGGCGCGGGGGTTGCCGCCGTCGAGGATCGCCTGCCGCGCCGCGTAGGTCCGCTTCCGCTGCGTGTCCATCACCTCGTCGTAGTCGAGCAGGTTCTTCCGCTGGTCGAAGTGGTATTCCTCGACCTTCCGCTGCGCCTTCTCGATCTGGTTGGAGAGCATGCCGCTCTCGATGGCCTCGCCGTCCTTGAGGCCGATGAGCGGGCTGTTCATGAGGCGCGCCATGCGCTCGCCGCCGAAGAGGCGCATGAGTTCGTCTTGCAAGGACAGGTAGAAGCGGGACGAACCGGGGTCCCCTTGGCGGCCGGCGCGGCCGCGGAGCTGGTTGTCGATCCGGCGGGACTCGTGGCGCTCGGTGCCGATGATGTGCAGGCCGCCCATCTCGGCGACCTTGCGGCCCTCGTCCTTCATCTTCTCCTTCGCTTCGATGGCGTCGACGGTGGTCTTCCAGACGTCTTCGGGCACTTCGAGGCGCGTGGGGTAGAGCGGGCGGCTGTCGGAATTCTTCAGTTGCTTGAGTTGCGCCCAGGCGAGCGTCTCGGCGTTGCCGCCGAGGATGATGTCCGTGCCCCGGCCGGCCATGTTCGTGGAGATGGTGACGGCGTTCAGGCGCCCGGCCTGCGAGACGATCTCGGCCTCGCGCGACACGTTCTCCGGCTTCGCGTTCAGCAGCTCGTGCCTCACGCCCCGGCGCTTGAGCATCGCCGAGAGCGCCTCGCTCTTGGCCACGTCGGTGGTGCCGATGAGGATCGGCCGGCCCGTCTTGCTGACGTCCACGATCTCCGTCACCACGCCGTCCCACTTGTCCTTCTCGCTCTTGTAGACGAGGTCGGGGTGGTTCACGCGCTGCAGCGGCTTGTTCGTCGGGATGGCGACGACGTCCAGGTTGTAGATCTTCGCGAACTCGCTCGCCTCGGTCATCGCCGTCCCGGTCATGCCGCCGAGCTTCCGGTAGAGCTTGAAGAAGTTTTGGAGCGTGACGGTCGCGAGCGTCTGCGTCTCCTGCTTGATCTTCACGCCGTCGCGGCGGTGCTTCGCCTCGACCGCTTGATGCAGCCCGTCGCTCCACTGCCGGCCGAACATCGCGCGGCCGGTGAACTCGTCGATGATGATGATGCCGAGTTCGTTGTTCTCGCGCGGGTCCTGCGCGATCATGTAGTGCCGGTCCTTGTGGTACAGGTGGTGGCTCTTGATCGCGTTGTCCAGCAGGTGCGGCCACTCCATGTTGCCGGGGGTGTAGAAGCTCTCGACGCCGGCGAGGCGTTCGGCTTCGCGCACGCCGAGGTCGGTCAGGTGCGCGGAGCGTTCCTTTTCCTTGATCTCGAAGTAGATGCCGCGGGGGACTTCCTTCACCTTCTCCGGGTCGAGCGTGCCGACGATCGGCAGGCCGTTGCCTTCGGTGCCGGTGAGGACCGACTTGCCGGACGCCTTCATCTCGAGGCGCGCCTTGCGCTCGAGTTCGGTGAGCTTCACGACGATCTCGTCGGCCTTCTCGTAGTTCTTGATGTCGGTGTAGGCCGGGCCGGAGATGATGAGCGGCGTGCGCGCCTCGTCGATCAAGATGTTGTCGACCTCGTCGATGATGGCGAAGTTCAGGGGCGTGCGCTGGACCTGGCGGTAGAAGGCGTCGTACTTCTCGTCGTCGAAGCGCGCCGGCTTCATGTTGTCGCGGAGGTAGTCGAAGCCGAACTCGCTGTTGGTGCCGTAGGTGATGTCGCACTCGTAGGCGTGGCGACGGCGCTCCGGGTCCATGTCGGACTGGATGTACGCGGCCGAGACGCCGAGGGCCTGGTAGATGGGCAGCATCCACTCGCAGTCGCGGCGGGCGAGGTAGTCGTTGACGGTGATGACGTGGACGCCCTGGCCGACGAGGGCGTTCAGGTACGCCGGCAGCGTGGCGACGAGCGTCTTCCCTTCGCCCGTCACCATCTCGGAGATGTTGCCGCGGTGCAGCACGACGCCGCCGACCATCTGCACGTCGTAGTGGCGCATCCCCTTGGCGCGGCGGGCGGCTTCGCGGCAGGCGGCGAAGGCCTCGGGCAGGACGTCTTCGAGGGTCGCCCCGCCGCGGAGCTGTTCGCGCAGCCGGGGCGTGACGGCCTTGAGGCCGAGGTCGTCGAGCGCCGTCATCGCGTCTTCGTACTTGTTGATCTTGTCGAGGATGGAGCCGGGGACGACCGCGTGCTGGAGCGCGTTGCGCGGGCGGACGAAGCCGATCCCCTTGACCATGCGCTCGTTGGCGGAGCCGAAGAGGCGCGTGACGAAGCCGAGGCTGCCTTCGACGAAGCTGTTGAGCGTGTCGCCGATCTTTTCGAGGATGCCGGCTTCGACTTTCGTTGCGGTCGCCATGGATACGGGGCCTTGGGTCGTCGGTGGCGTTCGGGTTCAAGAGATAGTCTAAGAATTCACGGGAGAACCGGTCAATACGGACCGCGACCCCCACGGGACGCGCCGGGGGCGGAATCTCGCCGGGTCACTCCATCCGGAACGATGTATAATTTGGAGATATCCGTCCGACCGTCCGCGTACGGCTTGGAGCGCGGCTTCGTGAATACTAAAGTCCAGACTGGCGAAACGACCCCCCATCGGAACGGGACACTACCTTCCGGGGCCGGCGATGCGCTCGACGTGCGCCGGCGGATCGGCGAACTCCGGCAACTTCAAGATGGTTGGCTCGACGGGAAAGGCCTCGCGCCCGATCCGCAGGGATTGACTTGGCTCGCCGAACGATTCGACGCCTTCGATCCCGCGAGATTGCCCCGGCCGTATCTCTTTCCCACGCCCGAAGGCGGCGTGCTCGCCGAGTGGCCCCGAAACCCCTGGTCCCTGTCGCTCGAAATCGATCTCTCGGCGCGCATCGGTCGGTGGCACGCGCTCGATCTCGACACGGACGCCGAAGAAACCGCGGAAATCGACTTGAATCGGATCGAGTCGTGGGAGCGATTGGCCGAGTGGGTCGTTGGCCGCGAACCGGTGGTCGCATGACCGGGACGACGCTCCTGCTCCGGCAGATCCATCCCTCGTTCGTCCAGAACGGTTTTCCCAGGTCGCAAGCGTTTCGTCCGATGCCCAAAAGCGGGTGGACGATTGCCGGCCGGCGTCGGCGGGGACGCCGACGGGCGACACGAGCTGCGCGCCGGCGCGCAGGACCGCCACGGGGGAAGGGTGCGAGAACCACGACGGGCGCGGTCGGCCCATCGGATGCGCTGCGGAACAGGGTGCCCGTCCGAGGCATCCTATGGACGGCGAATCCGAATCAAGCGGCCGGGGAACGGATTCCGCGCCCGGCGGCGAGGGCGACGACGACGGCGATGGTCGTGAGCGCGTACGCCGCGGTCGCGGCGCCGTAGACGAGCGCGAGGTCCTGCGCCTGCGGCGGGAGCAGGCTCGGCACGACGAGCAGCAGCCCGATGGCGACCGACGCGCCGAGCACGAAGCGCCGCGCGCGGGCGGGAAGCTCCGCCGCCGTCGCCGCCCACGCCAGCACGGCGAACGGTACGATCAGCGTCGTCGCGTGGTGCTTCCAGGTGCGCTCGCTGAAGAGCAACATGCCGAGCAGCACGAGGGCGAACTCCGCCAGGAGCAACGGCCCGGCGCGCGGGACGTCGGCGCGGTGCGTCGGCCAGCGGCACAGCGCCACGACCGCGATGGCGAACAGCCCCATGAGTCCCTTCACGACGAGTTGCGCCTGCCCGGGCGACAGCGAAGCGAGGTTGTGGTAGTCGGTCGCCACCGGCCGGTCGTCTTCGTCGTAGTCGAGGAACGACGGCTCGGCCGTCAGCAGCCGGAACGTCAGGCCGGGGATCGACTGGTTCGCGTGTTCGCTGGTCACTTTCCCCTCGACGACGAACGGCTTCACCATCGTGTCGAACCAGGAGGCGAGCAGGTCGGCGTTGCGGTCCCATCCGAGGACGGCGCCGGGGACGATCGCGAGCCAGAGCGCGAGGCCGGCGAGCGCGCCGGCGACGGCGCGCCAGGCGCGCTTCCAGACGAAGTACGGCAGGAAGAGCGCAGGCGTGACCTTGCAGGCAATGGCGAGCGCGAGGACGACGCCGGCGGCGAAGTCGCGGCGCGCGGTGAAGAGCGCGAGCGCGCCGAGCACCACGAACGCGATGAAGAGGTTCACGTTCCCGTGCGAGAGGTCGCCGAGGATCGGGTGCATGGCGAGCAGCACGGCGGCGCCGACGGCCCAGCCGGGGGGATCGGCGCCGAGGGCGCGCACCGCCCAGCGCAGGAGCCAGACCGCCATCGCCGCCTTGGCGGCGAACCACGCCATCGCGCCGACGAGCGGCGGCAGCGCGACGAACGGCGCGAGCACGAGCGCCATGATCGGCGGGTTCGGGTAATTGAACGCCGTGTAGATGTTCGTGGGGGTCTGGAGGGCGAGGATCTGCGGCCGCCAGCGGAGGAAGGCGGTGCGCGTCAGCTCGCCGGTGCGGCTCGGCTTCTCGGCTTTGAAGTAATAGCGGACGGCGGTGGCGGCGAAGGCGAGCGCCAGCACGAGGGCGAACGCGCGGCCGAGCCGCGCCGGCGCGGGCGGCCGGCGGATCGCGAGGGCGGGCATCGGCTGGACGTCGGGCATCGGGAATCCTGCGGGACGGACGGCAAAATACCCCGGATTGCCCCATCGCCACAAGCCGAACGGGTTCCGGGGCCGGATCGTCGATTTCCCGGCCGATCCGCGCGGAATTTCGTACCCATTCAATCGGCGGACGGGCCGCCTTCGTCTCATGGGTAGGGAACTATGGCCAAGGGCGGGACAGGACGGAACAGTCCGCCGGACCCGCACAACCGGACGCCCGGTGTCGCCGGGCGATCCGGTCCGCCCCGGCCCGCGCCCGCGGCTCCCTCCCCCGTCGAACGGCTCCTGGTCGAGACGTTCGAGCAGATCCGCGATGAGTTGGTCAGCACCATCGCCTACGTCATCGGCCACCGCGACGACGCCCTGGACGTGGCGCAGGAAGCGTTCGTGAAGTGCTGGCGGGCGAAGGAGACGATCCCGGACGTGCAGAACCTGCGGGCCTGGATCTTCCGCGTGGCCCTCAACGCCGCGCGGGACCACCAGCGCAGCGGCTGGATGAAACGCGCCAAGCCGTTGATCGCGGAGGAAGTCTTGCTGCCGGCGCGCGACGTCTCGGCGACGGAGCGGATCGTGGAAAACGAGAACGTGGCGCGGCTTCGCGCGGCCATTCTCGACCTGCGGGACGAAGAACGCGAGATTTTTCTCTTGCGTCAGAACGGGGATTTGACCTACGAACAGATCGCGGAGCTGCGCGACATCCCCGTGGGCACCGTCAAGACGCAGATGCGGACGGCGCTTATCAAGCTGCGGAAAGTCTTGAACCCCGACGCCGACGGACCGGCCGGCGACATTTGAGGACGACGGACGACATGGACCTGGCCTGCGATCGCTGCCGCGAGCAACTGCTCGACCTCCTCTACGGGTTGCTGGACCCGGCGGAGGAATCGGCGGCGCTCGCGCACGTCGCGACGTGCCCGGCCTGCGCGCAGGCGAAGGCGGACGCCGCCGCGATGCGGGGCCTGATCGCCTCGGCGGCCAAGGCGCCGTTCCCCGAAGCCAAGTTCGAAATCCCCGTCGACGCGGAGCCGGCGAAGCCGGCCGCGCCGGCGCGCCGGACCCCGTCGTGGGCAATCGCGGCCGGGCTGCTCGTCGCCTCGCTGGCGATGCTCGCGCCGGCGATCCGCGACTACGCGAATCATCGCGAACACGCCGCCGGCGTGGCGCAGGCGCGGCGGGCGCTCGCCGACCTTGACGCGGCCGACGCCGCCCGCGTCGCGCGGCAGGTCGAACTCATCGCCAAGCTCGACCGCGACCTCCTCGACGCGCGGGAGTCCCACAAGCAGCGCATCAAGACGTGGGTGAACGCCGAGGTCGCCGCCGCGGCGCAGCCGTTCAAACTGGAAGTCTCCGGCCCGGTCGCCGCCATCCCCGGCGCGCCGAACGAATACGCGGTCGCCACGTCGGCCGCCGGCAAGCCGCTCGCCACCACGATCGCCGCCACCGTCCGCGACGCTCGCGGCACCGTGTACCATGCCCAGACGCTCCCCGCCGGCGAAACCAAGATCCGCCTGCCCGCCAGCCTCTGGGCGAAGTTCCCGGCCGGCGCCGACGATCTCGTCCTCGCCGTGACCGCCACCGACGCCGCCGGCGCCAAGGCCGAACTCGCCGAACCGATCCAGCTCCTCGCCCCGGTGCTGACCACGCTCGTCGTCACCGACAAGCCGCTGTACCGGCCCGGCGAGCGCGTCTTCTTCCGCAGCCTCACGCTCAACCGCGCGAACCTGCAACCGCCGGCGCGCGACCTCACGATCCGCTTCGAGCTGCGCAAGCCCGACGGTGCGACCCTCGACGGCGCCACGCTCACCGGCACGACGCAGCCGGTCGTCCATCGCGGCGGCCTCGACATGCCCGTCGTCGGCCCCGATGGCCAGCCCGTCCGCGGCATCGCCTGCGGCGCCTTCGCCCTGCCCGACACGATCCCCGGCGGCGAGTACACGCTCCTCGCCTTCGAGCTGCCTCCCGGCTGGGCCAGCCCGGAACCGCCCAAAGGCTCCACGCCGATCGGCACGCGCCGCCTCACCGTCGCCAAGTATCGCCCCGAAGTCTTGACCAAGACCCTCGAATTCGACGCCCGCACCTACGGCCCCGGCGACGCCGTGAAGGCCAAGCTCACGGTCAAGAACCAGAACCGTCCGCACGCGAACATCGGCATCCTCGTCGCCGCCGTGCACGGGAACAACGTCAAGATTCCGCTGAAGCAGCCCGGCCAACTGAAAGCCGACGGCACCGCCGAGATCGCCTTCACCCTGCCGAACGTGCCGGACCTGAAGAACGCGACGCTCTCCGTCACGATCCTCGACGAAAACAACGAGACGATCGTCCGCCGCGTGCCGCTCGCGTCGAAGACGCTCTCGCTCGAGTTCTTCCCCGAAGGCGGCGACCTGATCGAAGGCCTGCCGAACCGCGTCTACCTCCGCGCGACGACCGCCGCCGGCGCCCCGGCCGACATCGCCGGCACCCTCACCGATGGAACGAAGACCATCTGCGAAGTGAAGACCCTCACCGACGCCGAGCATCCCGGCGCGAACCAGGGCCTCGGCGTCTTCACGTTCACCCCGGAGCCGGGGAAGCGCTACGCCCTGAAGCTGCACCGCCCCGTCGGCACCGTCGAACCGAAGCTCGCCGCGAAGGAACTCGCCTCGCTCGGCACCGGCTACGCGCTGCCGAAGGCCGAGGCGAACGGCGTCGTCCTGTCTATTCCGAACGGCGTCGTCGACGCCGCGCAAACGCTCAAGGGATCGGTCGCCGCCACGTCGAAGCGCAACCTGATCGTCGGCGTCTACACGCGCGGCTTGGTCGTCGGCCACGCCCGGCTCGCGGTCGAACCGGGCCAGCCCGCCGAGTTCGCCATCGCCCCGCCGGCGGTCGCCATCGGCGGGGTGACGCGCGTGACGGTCTTCGAGGAACCCGCCGCCGACGCCGGCCGCGCCGACCTCGTGCCGCTCGCCGAACGGCTCGTCTTCCGCCGCCCGGCCGAGGCCCTCAAGCTCGCCTACAGCACCGATAAATCCCGCTACGCCCCCGGCGAGAAAGTCACGCTCCCCGTGCGCGCGACGGACGAGACGGACCGGCCGACCGCCGCCGTCCTAAGGGCCGCGGTCGTCAACCCGAGCGTCCTCGCGATGGCGGACGACAAGGCCGAGCGCCTCCTGCCGACGCACTTCCTGCTCTCCGGCGAACTCCAGAACCCCGAGCAGCTCGAACACGCCGACTTCGCCCTGACGAACCACCCGAAGGCCGCCGAGACGCTCGATCTGATCCTCGGCACGCAGGGCTGGCGGCGCTTCGCGGAGGTGAACGGCGAGTTCCGTTCGTCCACCGTCAGCGACGCGCAGAAGCAGCGGTTCTGGATCGCCAACGGCCGGCTGGACGCCATGACCGAATCGGCCCGGCCCGACCGCGCCACCGCGACGCAACTGAGCGCGACCGGCGCGCTCGACGCGAAGATCGAACAACTCGAGAGCGCGAAGCGCGCCGCCGAGGTCGAACGCGACCGCAAGTCGGCCGAGTGGGCGACGGTGAATCGCGAGATGGGCCGGACGGCCGGCGAGGAAGTGCAATCGCTCCGCAAGGCGACGTACAACGGCGCCGCGGGGCTGGCCGGCGCGATCCTGCTCGCGATGGTGGTCCTCGTCGCGAGGAGCATCTTCGCGAAGCGGTCGAATACGGCGCTGTCCGTGCTCGCCGCGGCCGCGTTCGCCCTGTTCGCCCTCGGCTACGCGCTCCAGGGCGAGCTTCGGATCGGCGCGGAACTGGCCGACGCCCCGCTGGCGAAGAAGGCGACCCGCGACGACGAACCGCCGGCGGCTGGCCCCGATCTCCGCGATAGAGTGGAGAATGCCGCGGAACCTCGCGCCGCGGTCGCGGAGGCGCCGCCGCGGGCGGACATCGGCCCCGCCACGCCGGCGCGGCCCGTGCCGGCCGCGAAGACCAAGCTCCTCACGGACCGCGCCGACCGCGCGGTCCGCGCCGTTGCGGACACCGCCCCGAACGGCCCCGAGATGGCCGCCATCGACCGCGTCAAGAAATCGCTCGCCCGCCACGCTCCCTACGTCGTCCGCGAATACGCCCACCTGCCGTACCGCCCCGATCCGCTCGACGCCACCCGCAAAGACTTCACCGAAACCGTCCTCTGGCACCCCGTGCTCGTCCTTCCCGGCGACGGGCGCGGCCGACTCGACTTCCACGTGTCCGACGCCGCGAACGCCTATCGCGTCCTGATCGCCGGCCATTCCCTCGACGGCCGCCTCGGCGCCGCGACCGACCTCCTCGAAGTCCGCAAGCCGCTCGAAATCGACGCCAAGCTTCCCCCCGAACTGAGCACCGCCGACCAGCCGCTCATTCCGCTCGTCGCGGCGAACAACACCGGGCGGAGCTTCGAGGGCCGCGCGGAGTATTGGTCCGATTTCCTGACGTCGGAGGTGGAGACGCGCTTCCTGCGGCTCGGAATGAACAGCGGGACGCGGCGGTTCGTGCCCGCGAAGCCGATCGCCGTCGGCCCCGCGCGCGTCCGCGTGACCGCGTCCGGCGGCGGCCACACCGACGCCGTCGAACGCGCCGTGGCGATCGTGCCCGACGGCTTCCCGCTCGCCGGCGCCGCCAACCTCGACCTCCGCGGCGCCGCCAAGGCGACCGTGGACATCCCCGCCGACCTCGTGCCGCGCTCGCTCGCGGTCAAACTCCAGGTCTTCGCGAATTCGCTCGCCGACGTTCAATCCGGCCTCGACGGCATCCTCCGCGAACCCCACGGCTGCTTCGAGCAAACCTCCTCCGCGAACTATCCGAACGTCCTCGCCCTCGAATACCTGAAGGACGCGAACCGCTGGAACGGCGGCGCCGCCGAGCAGGCGCGCGGCCTCCTCGAGCGCGGCCTCGCCCGCCTCGCCAGCTTCGAAGTCCAGCCGCCGACCGGCGCCCGCGCCGGCTTCGAGTGGTTCGGCCACCACCCCGCGCACGAATGCCTCACCGCCTACGGCCTCGTCCAACTCGCCGACATGGCGCGGTTCGTGCCCGTCGACGCCGCCCTCGTCGAGCGCACCAAGGCGTTCCTGCTGAACCGCCGCGACGGCGCCGGCGGCTTCACGCGCAAGAAGGATGCCCACTCCTTCGGCGCCGTGCCGGACAGCGTGGCGAACGCCTACATCCTCTGGGCGCTGGCGTCGGCCGATCCGACGGCGGACCTCGCCCGCGAAGCGAAGGCCGTCGCCGCCGAGGCGCTCGCCTCCGGCGATCCGTACCGCCTCGCCCTCGCGGCGAACGCCGCGCCTTCGCCCGAACTGGTGAAAGCGCTCGCCGCGAAGCAGTCGCCCGACGGCTCCTTCCCCGGCGCCGAGACGAGCATCACGCGCTCCCGCGGCCGCGACCTCGTCGTCGAGACGACCGGTCTGGCCGCGCTCGCCCTGATGGCCGCGAAGGACGCCGCCTCCGCCGGCGCGCTCGCCAACGCCATCGCCTTCCTCGTGAAGGCGCGCGAACCGCACGGCGCCTTCGGCGGCACGCAGGCCACCGTCCTCGCCCTCAAGGCGATCGTCGCCCACAACCGCGCCCACCGCCGCCCGCCCGAAGCCGGCGAAATCGTCGTCCGCGTCGACGGCCAGGAAGTCGCCCGGCTGCCGTTCGACAACGCCGATCTGCGGCCGATCGTCCTCGAGTTCGAGAACGTCCGCACGCTCTTCCCCACGGGGAAGCACGAGATCGCCCTCGAAACGACCGCGAAGCAGACGTACCCCGTGGCCGTGTCGTGGAGCGCGTATTCCACCAAGCCGGCGTCCGCCGCCGCCGCGCCCCTGGCGCTGACGGCGTCGCTCTCGGACGCGAGCACCACCGAGGGCAAGACGGTGCGGCTGAGTGTCCGCGTCGAGAACCGGGAGGACCGCGACACCGGCATGGCCGTCGCCGTCGTCGGCCTGCCCGCCGGGCTGGTGTTCCCCACCGACTTCGGCCAGCTCAAGGCGCTCGCCGCGAAACCGGAGAAGGGCGAACCCGCCCTGAGCCACTGGGAGGTGCGCGGCCGGGAACTGGCGCTCTACTGGCGCGGCCTCGGACCGAAGCAATCGGTGGATCTGAGTCTCGATCTGATCGCCGAATTCCCCGGCGAGTACCGCGGCCCCGCCAGCCGCGCGTATCTCTACTACGGCGCCGAGTCGAAGGCCTGGATCGACCCGCTCGCCATTCGCATCCGTCCGCGCGAGTGATCCGCTCGCCGTCGCCGCGCCCGCCGCTTATACTGCCACTCCACCGACGCTCCTTTCCGGAAGCTCCCATGCGCCGCGCTCTCCTCCTGCTCCCGCTGCTGGCGGGGCTTTGCCTCGCGCCCATGTCCGAAGGCCAGGACAAGAAGAAGAAACCGGCCGCGCCGAAGAACGCGAAGCCGTCGGTCGCCGCCGACCCCGCGACGTTCAAGGTCGCCAAGGGGTTCAAGGTCGAGCTGCTCTACAGCGTGCCGAAGCCGCAGGAAGGTTCGTGGGTGAACCTCTGCGTCGACCCGAAGGGCCGGCTCATCACGAGCGACCAGGGCGGCTTCCTCTACCGGATCACGGTGCCGCCGATCGGAACGAGCGAGGGGACGAAGGTCGAGCGCATCCCCGCCGACATCGGCGGCGCGCAGGGGCTGCTCTGGGCGTTCGACGCGCTCTACGTGATGCCGAACGTCCGCAAGACCATGCCCGGCGGCACGAAGATCGTACCTGGCCTCTACCGCGTCACCTCCAGCAAGAACGACGACACGCTCGACAAGGTGGAGGAGCTGCTGACCTTCGAAGGCGCCGGCGGCGAGCACGGCACGCACGCCATCCTCCCGCACCCGGACGGCCAGCGCCTCACGCTCGTCTGCGGCAACCAGACGAAGCTGCCGAAATACGAGCGGACGAAGGTGCCGCCGGTCTGGGGCGAAGACCACCTGCTGCCGCGCATGCCCGACGGTCGCGGGTTCATGGCCGGCGTCATGGGGCCGGGCGGCTTCATCCTCAACGTCGACAAGAACGGCCAGCACTCCGAACTCTTCAGCGTCGGCTTCCGCAATCAGTTCGACGCCGGCTACAACCGCGACGGCGACCTCTTCACCTACGACGCCGACATGGAATGGGACATGAACACGCCGTGGTACCGCCCCACGCGCGTCTGCCACGTCACCAGCGGCAGCGAGTTCGGCTGGCGCAACGGCGCGGGCAAGTACCCGGCTTACTACCCGGACAACCTTCCGGGCATCGTCAACATCGGCCCCGGCTCGCCGACCGGCACCTGCTTCGGCTACGGGGCGAAGTTCCCGGCCAAATACCAGGACGCCTACTTCATCTGCGACTGGAGCTACGGCAAGCTCTACGCCGTCCACCTGACGCCGAAAGGCAGCACCTACGAAGCGGTGGCCGAGGAATTCGTGACGGGGACGCCGCTGCCGTTGACGGACGTCGTGATTAATCCGGTCGATGGCGCGATGTACTTCGCCGTCGGCGGCCGCGGCGTGCAGAGCGGGCTGTACCGCGCGACGTATACGGGGACGGAATCGACCGCGCCGGTGGTCGCCAAGCCGCGGACCAAGCCCGTCGAAGCCAACTCGCTCGAAGAGGATCCATACCGCGCGCGGGCCTCGCTCGAAAGTGAGATGGGCAACCAGTACGAGCGCCTCGCCAACATCGCGGAGCACTACCTCGCCTCGCCGGACCGCACCCTGCGCTCGGTGGCCCGCTCGGTCTTGGAAATCTCCATCAAGCATCATTCCGGCGACTCCGCCCTGAACTCGAAGGACCCGAACACGGCCATCGCGTACGCCCTCGCCCTCGCGCGCGTCTCGGCCCCGTGCCCGCAGCACGCGAAGCCGGACAGCCCGAAGCCCGATCCCGCCCTGCGCGGCAAAATCCTCGCCACGCTCGGCAAGATCGACTTCGCCAAGCTGACCGACGACCAGAAGCTCGACCTCATCCGCGTCCACCACGTCCTCTTCAACCGCTTCGGCCCGCCGACGGACGACGAAAGGAAGGCCTGGCTCGCGAAATACGAACCGGTCTTCCCCACGAAGAACCGCTACGTCGACGGCGATCTCTTCCAGATCTTCGTCTACCTCGAACACCCGAAGGCGGCCGAGTGGGGCCTCAAGCTGATCGCGAACGCGCCGACGCAGGAGGAGCAGATGGAATACGCCCGCGCCCTGCGCGTGCTGAAGGCCGGCTGGACGCCGGCGCTGCGCAAGGGCTACGCCGAGTGGCTGGCGGGCGCGAACAACTTCCGGGGCGGGAACAGCCTCTCGGGCTTCCTGCGCATCATGCGCGAGGACTTCGAGAAGACGCTGCAACCGGGCGAGCGGGACGCGATCGCGAAGCAACTGGCGGAGTCGGCCGCGGGGCCGAAGGGGCCGCAGGTCGGCCCGGCCCGCGCCGTCGTGAAGAAGTGGACGCTCGACGAACTGGCCCCCAAGCTCGAAGCCGCCATCAAGGCCGGCGGCCGCGACTTCGACCGAGGCCGCAAGATGTTCAGCGAGGCCCGCTGCTTCGGCTGCCACCGCTACGACAACGACGGCTCCGCCTTCGGCCCGGACCTCTCCGGCGTCTCCGGCCGCTTCGGACCCAAGGACCTCCTCGAATCGATCCTCGACCCGAGCAAGGAGGTCAGCGACCAGTACGCCGCGACGATCTTCGAACTCGACGACGGCAGCACCGTGACCGGCCGGATCGTGAACCTGAACGGCGACAACTACAAGGTGAACACCGACATGCTGGACCCGAACCTGATGAAGGACGTGAACCGGAACGGCATCGCGTCGATGAAGCCGTCGAAGCTGTCGATGATGCCCAACGGCCTGATGGACACGCTGAAGGAGGACGAGGCGCTCGACCTGATGGCGTACCTCCTGGCGCGCGGCGACCGCAACCACGCGATGTTCAAGAAGTGACGGGTAACCGAATCTCGTGGAGCGACGGCCATGCCGAAAGCCAACGAGGATTCGCTGCGCCGTTCGCTCGTCGCGGCGATTGCGCGGAACCACGGCGCGAGCCAGACGTTCGCCACCGAGGGAACCCTGCCCGCGATCGAGCCGGAACTCTTCGTGGAAGACTACGGCCCGGTCCGGTTCCCGCTCAAGCCGGCGGAGGCGCGGAAGCTCGCGACCACGGGCCAGGTCGCGCCCTACGGCAAAGGGACGCGCACGCTCGTCGATCCGACCGTGCGCAAGACGCTCGAAATCGACGCGTCGCGCGTGCGGCTCGGCGAGGCCTGGAACCGCGCGATCGCCGACGCGACGCGCGCGGCGGCCCGACGAATGGGGCTGCCCGACGACGATCTCGAACCGGTCCTCTACAAACTGCTGCTATACGAGAAGGGCGGCTTCTTCCTGCCGCACCGCGACAGCGAGAAGCACGATCGCATGGTCGCGAGCCTGATCGTGGTGTTGCCGAATCCGTTCGAGGGCGGCCGGTTGGACGTTCGCCACGCGGGTCGAACGAAGTCCTTCGATTTCTCCGCTTCCAGTTTTAAGCGGAAGTCCGACTACGCCGCGTTCTACGCCGACTGCGAACACGAAGTGAAGCCCGTGACCCACGGTCTGCGGGTCTGCCTCGCGTACAACCTCGTGCTGAAGGCGACGGCGCCGCGGCCGGTGCCGCCGCCCTCGGCGGGCGACCCGCTCGTCGGCGCGATCCGCGATTGGGTGGCCGCGCACCCGACGAATCCGCTCGTGTTCGCGTTCGATCACGAGTACACGTCGCGGGGCCTGGCGCGGGACCTGTTGAAGGGGACCGACCGCGCGCGGACCGACCTCGTCGCCGCCGCCGCGGAAGCGGCCGGCTGCCGCGTGCAGCTCGCCCAACTCGATCGGCACGATGTCCTGAGCGCCTACGACGGTTCGGAGTACGGCGGCCGCCGATGGCGCGAGACCTCGGATTACGAAGTCGTCGAGCTGATCGAACGGGAATTCTCGGCCACGACCTGGGCCGGATTGGACGGCGCGCGGTTGCCGTGGGGCGCGATGGCGCTCGATCCCGACGCCGTCGTGTCGAGTCGGCCGTTCGACGAATGGATCCCGGATCGGGAAGACTACGAAGGGTACACGGGCAACGCCGGCAATACGCTCGACCGGTGGTACGAGCGCGCCGGGCTGGTGGTCTGGTCCCGCGCGCATCATTACGAAATCCTGCCCCAAGCCGGCCTCGACCACGCACTCGTCGAACTGAAATCGATGGTGGCGGGTTTGCGGACGGCGCCGGAGTCGCATCGGGCGGCGGCCCGTTCGGATGCGCTGTCCCTGGCGCGCGGCATCCTCGCACACTGGCCGATTCGTTGGCACCACATTTTCGCCCCCGAATCCCAGACGGGCATGGCGACATTCCCGAAACTCGTGCTGGAATTGGACGACCCGGCCCTGGCCGCGCGGTTCCTCCAAACCGTCGCCGAGAAGGATCAGGTTCTGCCGTTGGAGTCGTTCGCCGTCGAGGCGGGCCGGCGATGGGGCTGGACGGCACTCGCACGGGAATGGATGGCGTTCCTGCTACCGCCGACCGACCCGCATCGGCGGAACGGCGATCGGTTATGCCCGCGCGACGCCGCGTGGCTCGCCGCGCTCGGCGAAGCCGGGGCGGCCGCCGAGGCGCCGTGGCTCGCCGAGGCGTGCCGGCTTGCCGTGGACGCCTTCACGCGCGACCGCCGGCCCGACTACCGCGAACGCGGTACGACCTCCGACGAGCGCGCGCTGCCGGCGCTGCTCCGCGCGCTCTACGCCGCCGGCTTCGACGAACTCGCCACGCGCGCAATCGCGTTCGCCCGCCAGAATCCCAAGATCGTGTCGCGCGAGACGGGATCCGTACCCGCACTCGTCGAGTTGGCGCCGTGGTGCCGCGCCCGCTTCGGTGCATTGCCCGACGCCGTGCGCGACTGGTTTGCCGCCGAACGCGCCGCGCTGGCCCAAGCGACCGCCGCGCGCCCCGCCCCGCCCACCGACTGGACGCGCCCGAACGACTTCCGCTGCCCCTGCGAACGCTGCAAGCAATTGAAGACGTTCCTGGCCGATCCGGCCCTGGAAACGATCGCGATTCCCACCGCCGAGGAGAACCGTCGACATATCCTTCAAATCATCGCGTCCGAGCAACTCGACGCGAAGGGCGCATTGAGCAAAGTCGGGCGACCCTATTCGCTCGTGCTCACCAAGACGAATCTCGCCCACGGCCGCGCCGTGACGCGGTACGAAGCCGATTGTCGATTGTTGGAGTCGCTTCCCGACGTCGAAGACGGCGCGAGCGCGGCGGTGGCGAAACCGCCGCGGAAGCGCGCGAAGAAGTGACCGGCGATCACTTCACGTAGACGAATTCGTTCGAGTTCAGCACCGCCCGGCACACGTCCGCGAGCGCCGTCTTCGCGTCGGCGGACCCCGCGGCCAAAAACTCCCGCATCGCCTTCGCTTCCTCCGCCGTCGGCGCGCGGCCCACGGCGCGGCGATACAGGCTCATCAAGCGCGCCGCCTCGTCCTTCGACTCCGCCACGAGCGCCGTCGCCAGCGCCACGCTCCGGTCGCGCGCGAACGGGCCGTTCATCAGGATGAGCGCCTGCGGGGAGAAGGTGCTCGTGTTGCGCCCGACGCAGGGCGTGAGCGTGTCGGGTTGGTCGAACGCCTCGAACAGCGGCAGCCGGACGTTCCGCTTGGCGAAGAGGTAGATCGACCGGCGGACGTGCTGCTTCGGGTCCTTCGTGACGATCCAAAGTCCGTCGGGTTCGCCCTCGGTGAAGATGAGATCGTACACTTCGGGTTCGAGCGGCACGCGGACGCCGGGGCCGCCGACGGCGCGATTCAGTTCCCCGCTGGCGGCGAGCATCGCATCGCGAATCGCCTCGGCGTCGAGGCGCTTGCGGTTCTGCTTCCCGAGTAGTCGATTGTCGGGGTCTTGGGAGTGCGGAGCGCGGAGTGCGGAGTGCGAAGTGGAAGACTGTCGATAAGCGTTCGACATCACGATCATCTTGTGGATGCGTTTGAGTTTCCAGTCGTTTTGCATGAGATCGACGGCGAGCCAGTCGAGCAGTTCGGGGTGGCTGGGCTTCTCGCCGGTGAGGCCGAAGTCGGCGACGGTGCGGACGATCCCGTGGCCGAAATAGTGGTGCCAGAGGCGATTGACGATCACGCGGGCGGTGAGCGGTTGGTCGTGGGACGTCAGCCAGTCGGCGAACTCGATGCGGGATTTCGGCTCGTACTTCTCGGGCGCGAGGACGCGGGGGACGTTCATGGTGACGGCGGCGCCCTGCCGCGCCCAGTCGCCGCGCGGGCGGACGAACGTCGTCGGCCGCTTCGCGGCGTCCGCGATGCTCCACGCGGCGGCGGGGGGCTGCGGCGCGTCGGCCTCGATGGCGAAGAGCTGCTCGCGCAGGGCGTCCCGCTTCGCCTTCTCAGCCGGCGGCATCGCGTTCAGCACGTCGTCCCACGACACCTTGATGACGGGTTGGATGTCCTTGACGAGCTTCTGCTGCTCCGGCGTGCGCTTCTTCGGATCCACGTCGAGCGCCTCGCGATACTTTGGCTCGAGCGCCGCGCGCTTCGCGGCCGTCACCTTCGCCCGCACCGGCGCGTCGATCGCTTCGATCTGCTTCTTGATCGGCGCCAGGCGCTTCGCGATCTCGGCGGTCGCCTTGTCGAACGCCTCCTTCTCCTCCTTGGTGGCGAGGTTCACGTCCTTGTACTGGGCGGCGGCGAAGAACGCCTGGACGCGGTAGTAGTCGGCCGTCGAGATCGGATCGGTCTTGTGGTTGTGGCAGCGGGCGCAGCCGAGCGTGAGGCCGAGTACGGCGGAGCCGACGCCGTTGACCATCTCCGTGAGGTACTCCTGACGGATCATCTCCTTGTCGAGGTTGCCGCTGACCATGTGCGACGGACCGCAGCGGTGCATCCCGGTGGCGACGAGAAGTTCGGAGACCGTGCGCGGATCCTTGCCGGCGGCGAGTTCGTCCCCGGCGATCTGCTCGCGGAGGAAGGTCTTGTACGGCTTGTCGTCGTTGAAGCTCTTCACGACGTAGTCGCGGTAGCGCCAGGCGTTCGGCCGGTCGGCGTCGAGTTCGTAACCGTTGCTCTCGGCGAAGCGCACGGCGTCGAGCCAGTGCTGCGCCCAGCGCTCGCCGAAGTGCGGCGACGCGAGCAGGCGGTCGACGACCTTCTCGTAGGCGTTCGCGGCGGCGTCGTTCACGAAGGCGTCGATCTCGGCGACCGTCGGCGGCAGGCCGGTGAGGTCGAACGAGACGCGGCGGAGGAGCGTGGGCTTGTCCGCCTCCGGCGAGAAGTCGAGTTTCTTCTCGAGCAGCTTCTCGCGGAGGAAGCCGTCGATTTGGGAATGCTTCGTCGAACGGACCGGCTTGACGTACGACCAGTGCGCGCGGTCCTCCGGCGTGATCGCCGGCTCGCGCGGCTTCTCCTCGGCGGACGCGGCGGTCGCGATCAACAACAAGACGGACAGGCTGCGCATGGAGGCGTTCCGGCGGCGGGATGCTTCCACGATAGCCCGAGCGGCGACGGATCGCAAGCACGGGCGTCAGGCCGTCGCTAGCCGTTCGCCCTCGAGAGCGCGGAATTCGCGGTCGTCGATGCGGCGGAAGCGCACGGCGTCGCCGACGCGCAGGGGGAAGTAGCCGTCGGCGACATCGACGAGCGTCAGGGGGGTGCGGCCGATGAGGTGCCAGCCACCGGGGCGCGCGAGCGGATAGAGGCCGGTCTGGCGGCCGGTGAGGCCGACGCTGCCCGGCTCGACGCGCAGGCGCGGGCTGGCGAGCCGCGGCACGCCACTCAATTCGTCCGGCAGGTAGCCGAGGTAGGGGAAGCCCGGCACGAAGCCGATGGCGAAGACGGTGTACTCGGCGCCGGCGTGCAGTTCGATCACGCGCTCGGCCGGCCGGCCGGTCTGCTCCGCGACGCGGGGCAGGTCGAGGTCGAAGTCGTAGCAGACGGGGATTTCGTGGCGGCGGGGTTCGGCCGGCGGCGGCCCGCGCCGGGCGGCGTGCTTCTTGAGCCAGGCGATCGCGTCCGCGGTGCGGATGGCATCCGCGTCGAAGAAGACGCCGACGCTCGCGTACGCCGGCACCACGTCCTGCAGCCAGGGCGGCGCGGCGGCGCGCACCGCGGCCGCGAAGCGCACCGCCGCCGCCTCGTCCGGCAGGTACGCGATCACGGCTTCCTCGCCCAGCGGCACGCAGGTCATCGCGACGCTCCTCGGTTCCCCACCATCGTATGCGGCGGCCGCGCCCGGAAAACTCGCCTTTACAGGCCCGGCGCGGGATGGCATAGGGCCGGGACTCGGACGGGTCCGCGGGGGAAGCGGGCCGGCCGACGCCGTGGGGGAATTCGATGATCCGCACCGCCGCCGGGGGGCTGGCCGTGGCGCTCGCGACGTTCGGCCTGGCCGCCGCCGACCCGAAGCCCGACCGCGCGAAGACTCCGAAGCCCGACGACAAAGCCGCCGAGAAGGCCAAGACGCCGCTGCGTCCGCCGATCATCATCGCGCCGCTCGCCGCCGACGTGCTCGCGGACGCGGTAAAGGACGAGCAGAACGCCTGCACGCGCCGACTGGACGTGTGCGCGAAGCTGCGGGAGCTGGCCGCCGCGAAGAACGACGAGGCGCTCCTGGCGCGCATCGACGAATTGGAGAAGCAGGCCGTGGAAATCTGCCAGGCGCGCGTGGCGCGGATGGGCGTGCGCGGCTCGGCGGCGCGGGCGGCGCGCGAACCGATCGGGGAGAAGGCGCCGGCCGTCGAAACGAAAATTCCCGCCGCTCCCGTGCGCGTCAGCGGAGGAATCTGATGAAACGGTACTTTCCGATCGTCCTGATGCTCGTCGCGACGGGTTGCGTGCACATCAAGCCGATCGGCCCGCTGGCGCAGATGCAGGGGTTGCCGCCGGACGGCAAGGCCGCGCCCGCCGACACGCCGGAGCCGATCGTGCGCGAGGCCCCGCGGCCCACGCCCCCGGCCGTGTACGTCACGCCCGGCGAAGTGACGGCCGCGAACGCCGACGAGGCCTTCAAGCGGCTGACGCAGGAACTCGACACCGACCGCCGCACGATGGAGGCGTTCCCGCGCTACGCGGAAGTCTCGATCGTGAAGTGACCGTCGTGGATCGCGGACGCGATCAACGCGCCGTCGACGCCGACCTCGCCCAACCGGGCGAGGTCGTTCGCATTGCGGACCCCGCCACCGGTGAGAAGCTCGATCTTCGGATACCGTTCGCGAATGCGTCGGCAGAGGGGTAGCGTCGATGGCCCTTCGTTCCCGCCGACGGCGGTGAGGTCGAGGACGAGCAGCGAGCGAACGCCCTTCGCGAGGACTCGATCCAGCACGCCGAAGAGATCGCGCGGCGATTCGACGCCCCACGACGGCCACGGACCGAACAGCTCGCCGTTCCAAAGGTCGAGCGAGAAGGTGCATGCTTCGGAGAGCACCTCCGGCGATTCGGCCGACTCGAAGCCGACGACGGGGCGGACGGAGTTTGGGAACGCCCCTGTTCCCGAGCCGCAATCGAGCCAGACGGGAACGCCGATCGAATTCACCATCTCGTGCATCTTCTCCGACATCGCTCCGCCCCGGATCGCGTCGAGGTCGGCGACGTAGAGTTCCTTCGCCCCCGTCGCGGCCAGCAGGTCGCGCGCGACTTGGAGCGGCTCGGTCGAATTGGTGACGCGGCTGACGATCGGCCGGTATTCGTTTCGCCTCCCGCCGACGGCGCGCACGACGTGGCCATCGAGAACGTCCATCACGGGGATGATGCGCGGCAACTTCATGGCGGGAATTCGAGGCGAAGACTCGGTTTGGTTTTTCTCCCTCTCCCC
>CAYVRB010000066.1:15669-23113 GCA_964453375.1 uncultured Alcaligenaceae bacterium | reverse complement strand
GTGTCAGTGGTTAGTGGTCAGAGGGGATTGTCCGACCACTAACCACTGACACTGACACTGAGACTCTTCGCTTACTTCTGCCCCGTAAGCGCCTTGGCCTTTCGGACGAGCGTCAGGAACTCGGCGCGGTACTGGCCGGGGTCGTGCGTCATCGCCGATTGGGCCAGCTCCTCGACGAGGGCGAACGACGCCTGGCCCTTGTACGGCGATTGCTTCAGCAGCATCCCGAACGCGGCCACGGCCGAGGCGAACTGGAAATCCTCGCTCGCCTTGTCGTAGGACTTCGCCACGTCGCCGCACGGGATCTCCCGCAGCGTGCTCTTGTCCGCGTCCGGCAACTTGTGGCGGAGTTTGATGACGAACGCTTCCGTCGCCACCTTCGCGTCCACGTCCACCTTGGCCGGCTCGACGACCTTCGGGTTCGGTTGATACCGCAGGCCTTCGTTCTTCTTCTCCTCCGACGTGACGGCCGCGCCGACGGGGACGAGTTCGTAGAGCACCGTGACGACGTGCCCGGCCCCCATCTCGCCGGCGTCCTTCTTGTCGTTGTGGAAATCCTTGGCGGCGAGCTTCCGCTTCTCGTAGCCGATCAGGCGGTAGGCCGCGATCCTGGCGGGGTTGAACTCGATCTGCACCTTCACGTCCTTGGCGACGGTGACGAGCGTGCCGGAGATCTGCTCGACGAGCGCCTTCTTGGCTTCCTGAAGGGTGTCGATGTAGCCGTAGTTGCCGTTCCCCTTGCCGGCGAGCTGGACCATCATCTCGTCGCGGAGGTTGCCCATGCCGAAGCCGAAGACGGAGAGGAAGACGCCGGACTTCTTCTTGTCTTCGATCAGCTTGATGAGGTCGCCGGTGCCGGTGGTGCCGACGTTCCAGTCGCCGTCGGTGCAGAGGATGACGCGGTTCGTGCCCTTCTCGATGTAGTTCTTGATCGCCACGTCGTAGGCGAGCTGGATGCCCGCGCCGCCGTTGGTGGAGCCGCCGGCCGAAAGGGCATCGAGGGACTTGAGGATTAGGTCCTTCTTGCTCGCGTTCGTGGAGTCGAGGACGAGGCCGCTGGCCCCGGCGTAGACGGCGATCGCGACGCGGTCGTTCTCGCCGAGTTGCTCGACCAGCAGCTTCATCGATGCGATCACGAGCGGCAGCTTGTTCGGCTCGTTCATGGAGCCGGACACGTCCACGAGGAAGACGAGGTTGCTCGGCGGCCGCTTGGCGTTGTCGATCGGCTTCGCCTTGAGGGCGATGCGGGCCAGCCGGTGCGTCGGCTTCCACGGGCACTCGGCCATCTCGACGCGCACGGTGAACGGATCGTTCCCCTCGGGCGGGGCGTCGCGGTAGGGGAAGTAGTTGATCATCTCTTCGAGCCGCACGGCGTCCGGGTGCGGGATGGCGTTGCGGTTCAGGTAGTTGCGGACGATGGAGTAGCTGGCGGTGTCGACGTCGACGCCGAAGGTGGAGAGGGCGTCCTGGCCCTGCACGCGCGTGAAGGCGTTCTCGACGAGCTGCCGGTAGTTGTTGCCGGACATCGCGCCGGCGAACGTGTGCATCGGCGACAGGTCGTTCGGGACGAGTCCATCGCGGGGTTCGATCTGATTTTGGGCGACATCCTTCGCTGTCGCGTTTACCGTCGATTCGCCCGGCGTCGGATTCGTGGGCACGACCGGCGAAGGCGTGGCCGGGTTCGACGAGGGGAGCTTCGAGTAGTCGGCCGGCGGCGTCGCCGTGGTCGAGCCGCTGGGAGCGCCGATGCCGGCGCCGGATCCCGCGCCGGGGGGAAGGTAGCCGCCGCCGCCGAAACCTTGCCCGCTACCGCCTTGGAAGCCACCGCCGCCGAATCCGCCACCGCCGAACGCGGCGCCTTTCTGCATCCCGGCGCCGGTGCCGCCGCCGAAACCGGAGCCTCCGAACGGTTGCTGAGGCGAGGGCTGCTTGCCACCACTGGCCTTGGCCGTTGAAGAGCTAAGCCGATCGACCGGTTCAAAGAGATACTTCTCATGGTCGAATGCATCGGGATTTCGATTTCGGAGTTGACCGGAAAACTCGCCATTGTCTTCTCGCGACATCTTCGCCGAAAACCGACCGACCTCCTTGTCCAACGGCGCCGTCGCCGCGTAGCCGCCGTTCGGGGAATTCCGCTCCCACATCGGTCGGCCGACGAAGACCGCGAGCATCACCACGGCCGCCAGCGACGCGATCGTGATCGCGAACCGGTTGAACGACGATGTCTTCGGCTTCGCCAGCGTGCTCGCCACGGTCGCGGGGAGCTTCGCCTCCACGGCCTGCGCTTCGGCCGCGAGGCTTTTGAGCAGCAGGTGGCCGACCTGGCGCGTCTCCTCGAGCGCCTGCCGCGCCGCCGGATCGGTCCGCAGGCGGGCTTCGATTTCATTGCGATCCGCGTCCGTGAGACCGGGATCGTTCAGGGCGTAGGCGGTCAGTTTGGTGTCGAAGGTATCGGGAGTCATGGGTGGTTCCTAGTCAGGAAAATTCGGGGACACTCCGGTCCCCTCGCCCCCGGCTTTGCGGGGGAGAGGGATAGGGTGAGGGGGTCTTCGCGATCGCGAGACATTCATCGTGTCTCGAATGCTCTTGCCCCCTCACCCCGGCCCTCTCCCCCGCAAAGCCGGGGGAGAGGGAGTGGTTTCTGATCACGCCAGGTGCGGCAGCGTCTGCCGCAGCGTCTTCAGGGCCGTGTGCAGCAGCACGCCGACGTGCGATTCGCTCAGGCCCATCACGTCGGCGATCTCGCGGTACGAAAACTGGTTCTGGAACCGCAGCCGTACCGCTTCGTTCTGGTCGGCGGGCAGCGTCTCGAGCCGATCCATCACGGCGCGGGCGCTGTCGCGGGTTTCAACTTGATGATTCGGGTCGGGGCCGCGGGCGGGCGGCTCGGCGATCGGTGTCAGGGTGGCGACCATTCGCTTGTCCTTTCGCAGGATGTCCACGACGCGACGGCGGCACACCGCGAACAACCACGGCGCCAGTCGGGCTTCCAGCTCTTCGCGGGGCTGCTTGCAGAGCTGGAGGAAGGCGTCCTGCACCACGTCCCGCTCGCGATCGCCGTCCGGCAGCAGGCGACGGACGTACGCCAAGAGCGGACGTTCGTAGCGCGCCACGGCGGCGAGGATCCACTCGCGATCCGGTGACATGGCCCCTCCATCGCGTTCGAGAGGACAACGTGCGACGGGAGGTATTCTTAAGGGGAAAACGAAAAAAGCCTTGGGACGGCCGTCCCAAGGCTTCGGAAGCGGTTCACTTCACCCGAAACAGCCGTTCGGCGTTCTCGCGGAAGACGAGGTCGTGCATCTCGACGGGGATGATGTCGCCGATGAACTCGCGATACGCGGCCATCGGCACGAGCGGCCAGTCGGTGCCGTACAGGAAGCGGTTCGGCCGGCCGCAGTAGCGGATCGCCTTCTGCACGCGGTCGATCGAGTCCACCAGCTCCGCGTGCGCCGTCGGGCCGAGCAGCTCGTGCTCCTCGCCGATGACGATGCCCGAGAGGTCCGCCCAGACGTTCACATTCTTGTAGATCACTTCGGCCGCGTCGAGCGTCCACGGGTTCCCCAGATGCGCCATGACGAAGCGCACGCGCGGGTGGTCGACGGCGACTTCGTCCACCGTGAGGGGGTGCGCGTACTTGAGCTTCGCGTAGGGGGAGAAGGTGTCGCCGGTGTGGAAGATCACGGGGAGGTCGTAGCGCTCGGCCAGCTCGTAGTAGCGGCGATACGTGGGATGCGCGGCTTCGTAGTGCAGGTAGCCGAGGTAGCCCTTGAAGGCGGCGACGCGGCCGGTGGCGAGCACGGCGGCGACGCGCTCGAAGTGCTCGCGGTCGGCCGGGTCCTTCGTCGGGTCCATCACGCCGATGGCGGAGAGTTCGGGCACGCGCGCCGCGATCTCCAGGGTGCGGTTCACGCCGAGCGGATCGTCGGCCGTGATGCACCATTCGCCCATCGCGAAGGCGCGGCGGACGCCGGACGCGAGCAGTTCCTCGCGGACGATGGCGGCGACCTGCTCCGGCGGGAGGCGCAGCACGGGCGCCAGACTTCCCGCGCCGGGAATCTGCGGCGGAACGACGTGAAGGTGCGCGTCGATCATGGTCCCATGCTAACCGATGGAACGGCCGGCGGGAATCGGGGGCCGTCCTAGCGGTTCGCCATCATGGCCCACATGCCCAGATACCGGAGCAGGCTGGTGCAGACGACGAGCAGGAAAATGGCGATCCACGCCTGGAAGGCGAACCGGTACGCCGGCGAACTGGCCCCTCCGGGATACCGGGTCTCCTCGTCCGATGCGGCGGTCATGGCGGTTCTCCCACGCAACGATACCATCCCGGACACTATCGGCTTACACGATTCAATTAACACCCTTCTATCCGATTTCGTTGGCGAAGTCTCGACCGGCGGAACCGTCACGAGCCGTTTTTCCCGAACAAAACGCCCCGTCGCGAAGTACAATCATTAAACCGCGGTCGGGATGCGACTGTGGACTCCCCACCGTGGTAGCGCGGCCAGCGATGGATCCGTTCACGCCCGAACACCTGTTCCAGGCGCTTCGCGCCAGCGGGCAGCACACCTCCGACAAGCTCGCCGTCCTGGACGCGATCCCGGCGGAGGCGAAGGCCGACCCGGTCAGCCTCGCCGACCGGCTCTGGACCGCGCAGCTCCTCACCGCCTACCAGACGCGCAAAGTCCGCCTCAACCGCCTCTCGGAAATCCTCTTCGGCGACTACCTCGTCCTCGACAAGATCGGCGAAGGAGGGATGGGGAAGGTCTTCAAGGCGATCCAGTGCAAGACGGGCAAGCTCGTCGCGCTCAAGGTGGTGCGGGCGCACCTGATGGCGAACAAGACGGTCGTCGGCCGCTATCGCCGCGAGGCGGCCGCCGCCGCGAAGCTGAACCACCCGAACATTGTTTCGCTGCTGGACGCCGACGAGGCGCAGGGGCGCTACTTCCTCGCGATGGAGTTCGTATACGGCTCGGACCTCGCGCGGATGGTGAAGGAGTTCGGCCCGCTGCCGTTCCCGGAGGCGGCGGAGTACGTGCGCCAGGGCGCGCTCGGACTCCAGCACGCGCACGACCACGACCTCATCCACCGCGACATCAAACCGTCCAACATGCTCGTCAGCGGCGAGCGCGCCCTGCCGGGCACCGACGGCGTCGCCGTCGTCCGCATCCTGGACATGGGCCTCGTGCGCTCGCTCATCGACGACAACGACGCCGCGAACACGGAACTGACGCGCGACGGCACGGTCGTCGGCACGCCGGACTACATGGCGCCGGAACAGGCGAAGAACTCCAGCACCGTCGACCGCCGCGCGGACGTCTATTCCCTCGGCTGCACGCTCTACTATCTCCTCTCCGGCAAGCCGCCCTTCCCCGACGGCACGCCGATCGACAAGCTACTACGGCACCAACTCGACCCACCGCCGGAGATCCGCAAGCAGCGGCCGGACGTGCCGGACGAGATGATGCGCGCGATGCTGAAGATGATGGCGAAGCGCCCGGAGGATCGCATTCCGACGGCGGGCGAGGTCGCGAAGGCGCTGGCGCCGTTCACGGCGGACGGGCTGGCGAACGTGCCGGAGATCGTGCTGACGATGCCGGACCACGTGCCGGCGGCCGGCGCGCCGGCGGTGCCGTCCGGGGACACCGCGCCGGCGCCGGCGGTGCGCGTGCTGGAGGCGGAGGTGGTGACGCGGGCGCCGGAGCCGAAGGCGGCGCCGGCCGCGGTGCGGAAGTCGGTGCGGCTGGTGCCGCGCGAGGCGGACAGCCACGACGCCGTGCCGGTCAGCCCGATCTCGACGAAGCGGAAAGGTTCGCCGGGCGAATCGGGGCCGCGCAGCCTGCTCGATTCGAGCGACGAGACGCGCTCGCGCAGCCGCGAGACCGAGGCGGAGCTGGCGCGGAAGAAGCGAGCCAAGGCGCGCTTGGCGAACAAGAAGCGGCGGAAGGAGACGAACTGGGTCCCGATCGCGCTGGGGATGGCGGGCATCTTCGTTCTGGCGGTCGTCGGGTGGCTGGTCTTCAAGCCGAGGCCGGAGGTGAAGCCGACGGTCGTGGACACGAAGCCGCCGGAACCGCCGCCGCCCGCGGTGGTCGCGTCGTTGCCGCCGGCGTGGGTGAACCTGCCGGACCAGACGGCCGCCGCGATCGTCGTCCATCCCGGCGCGGTCTGGCCGGTGGCGCGCGACCGCGTCGGCGCCCGGCTCCAGAAGGCGATGGAACATCTCGCCACCAAATACCAGTTCGACGCCCGCGCCGGCGAACGCTACACGGTCGCCTTCGCGCCGGGGCGCGCGCCGGTCTACGCCGCCACCGTCGAAGGCGACCACCTCGACGACGCCTGGCGCACGCACATGGATAAATGGCCCGACGCGAAGGCCGAGAAGTTCGCCGACGGACGCAAACTGAAATTCGGCCCCGACCCGGCCAAGATCCTCGGCCTGCTCGCGCCGTCGCGGCGCGGCTACACGCTCGCCAACGACGAGCCGTTCCTCCTCGCCCTCGCCCGCCGCGCGCCGACGCGCAAGCCGGCGCTGCCCGAGGAGTTCCTCGCCGCCCTGCCCGACCCCGCCAATCCCGAACGGCCGGCCTTCACCTTCGTCGCCACCGGCGATTGGAACATCCCCGACGGCCTCTCCCTCGCCGAACTCGGCGTCGAACGCGTCGCGCTCCACGCCCACTTCGACGGCTCCGCCTTCAAGGTCGATCTGGAGATCGCCGGTCCTTCGAAGGAATCGGTCGGCGAGTTCGTGAACCGCAAGCTCTGGAGCGCGATCAACGAGCCGTATCCCGGCGCGAAGCCGATCGCGACCGCGGTGTTGCTGAACACCTCCAACGACGGCTGGGACACGGTGGGGAAACTCCACCGCCTGAAGAAGTCCGAGACGAACGTGTGGGAAGTCGCGGCGCTAATGGGCTGGATCGAAAAGCTGATTCCGAATTGACGCGAGCCGGACGGCGAATGCCGCCCGGCTCGTCGATGTTACTTCACGAGCGAGACTTCAAAAACGAGCGTCGCGTTGGGCGGGATCGTGCCGGGGATGCCGCGGGCGCCGTAGGCGAGCGGGCCGGGGATCAGGAGCCGGCGCGTGCCGCCGGGCTTCATGCCGGGGATTCCCTTCTGCCAGCCGGCGATGACGCCGCTGAGCGGGAAGGAAATCGGCTTGCCGCGATCGACGCTGCTGTCGAACTTGGTGCCGTCGGTCAACCAGCCGGTGTAGTGGCACGTGACGGTCGCGCCGGCGGGCACGACGGTGCCGCTGCCTTCGGTCACGTCCCAAAGTTTGAGGCCGCCGCCGATGTCCTTCCATTCGGGGCCGTCGATCGTCGGAAATTGCATGGTCCGCGCTTTCAGGTAGGGTGGGCCGAGGGTTGGAGGCCCCCCCCGCCAAAAAGGTGGGGGAACGGGGGGGGCCGAAAAAAGGCCCCCCCCACAAAAAAGG
>CAYVRB010000066.1:0-15659 GCA_964453375.1 uncultured Alcaligenaceae bacterium | reverse complement strand
GTCGTAATTGGCTTGGTCCGCGCTTGCTGTTTGGGTGGGCCGCGTCTTCGAGGCCCACCGCGAACGATTGGTGGGGACCGGTGGCCCTCGAACACTCGGCCCACCCTACAAATCGGGATTACTTCGCCTCGAACAATTCGATGCGGAAGATCAGGTCGGCCTTGGCGGGGATCGTCGGCGGGCTGCCGGCTTCGCCGTAGGCCAGGTTCCACGGGATGTACAGGTAGCGCACGCCGCCGGGCTTCATGCCGGGGATGCCCTTCTGCCAACCTTCGATGAGGCTGCCCAACGGGAACTCGGCCTTCTCGTCCCGCTGCACGCTGGAATCGAAGACTTTGCCGTCGAGCGTCCAACCGGTGTAGTGGATCGTCACGGTCGCGCCGGCCTTGGCGCCGTCCCCCTTGCCTTCGGTCGCGTCCCACTGCTTCAATCCTTCGACGCCGGCGACGGCTTTCCATTCCTTCGCGTCGGCCTTGGGAACGTTGTGCGTCTCGAAGAGTTCGATCTCGAAGATCAGGTCCGCCTTGCCGGGGATGCGCGGCGGGCGGCCGTCTTCGCCGTACGCGAGCTTCCACGGGATGTTGAGCCGGCGCACGCCGCCGGGCTTCATGCCGGGGATGCCCTTTTGCCAGCCTTGGATCAATCGCGAGAGCGGGAAGGTCGCCTTCTTCTCGCGCGTGACGCTGCTGTCGAAGACGGCGCCGTCGGTGAACCAGCCGGTGTAGTGGATCGTCACGAGGGCGTTGGCGGTGGCGGCGTCGCCCTTGCCTTCCTTCACGTCCCAGAACTTCATGCCGTCGGCGTTCTTGAGCTCCTTCCACTCCTTGGCGTCGAGCGGCGGGAGTTTGGGGGCGGGCTTCTTGTCGTCGGCGGCGGCGACGCCGGCGACGGCGAGCGCGGCGCAGGCCAGCAGGGAACGGAGCATCGAGGGTCCTCTCGGTGGGTTCGTTATCGGGACGAGATCAGTTTGATTTCGAAGATCAGGTCGGCGCGGGGCGGGATGCCCGACCGGCCGTTCTCGCCGTAGGCCATGGCGAAAGGGATGTAGAGGCGGCGGATGCCATTGGGCTTCATGCCCGGGACGCCCTTCATCCAGCCTTCGATGAGGCCGCCGGCGAGGGAGGCGGTGAACGGTTCGCCGCGGTCGGGTTTGAGCTTGGCGCGGCTGCTGTCGAACAGCGTGCCGTTGAGGAGCCAGCCGGCGTAGTGCATGGTGACGTCGGCGCCGGGCTTGCAGACTTCGCCGTCGCCCTCCTTGACGTCCCAGATCTTGAGTCCGCCGCCGATGTCCTTCCATTCGGGGGCGTCGGCGAGCGGCGCGCTGTTGGTCATGCCTTCGTCGTCGGCGGCGACGGGGGGGATGCCGGCCATCGCCGGGCCGCCGGGCTTTGTCGTGCCTTTCTTCGGTTCGTCCTTGTCGCCCTGCATGCCGATCAGCAGGCCGATGATGACGAGCGCCACCGAAATCGCGAGGGCGGGAACGACGATCTTCATCATCTGTTCCTTGTTGGGCCGATCGCTCATGGATAGACTTCTCCGCACCAATGGAATCGTTCCATTGTAGTTGCCGGCGGGCGAGTGTCCGCCGCGCCGTCCACTTGCGGGGAAGTTCGCCATGCGCATCGCGTTGCTCGCCATCGTCCTGATCGCCTCGCGGGCCGGGGCGGACGAGAAGGCCGCCGAGGCGGCGTTCCAGAAGGCGCTCGCGCACGCGACGAAGCGCGAGCACGACAAGGCCGTCGACGCCTACACCGAATCGATCAAGGCGGACGGCAACACGCCCTTGGTCTTCGACCGCCGCGGCGACTCGTACCTGAAGCTCGGCAAATTCACCGAGGCGATCGCGGACTTCGACGTCTACCTCAAGGCCAATCCGAAATTCGAGCCGGACCACTGGCGCCGCGGCATCGCGTATTACTACGCCGGCAAACACAAGGAAGGCGTCAAGCAGTTCGAGACGCACAAGACCGTGAACCCGCAGGACGTGGAGAACGCCGTGTGGCACTACCTCTGCAACGCCAAGGTGATCGGCAAGGAGAAGGCGGCGAAGGAATTGATCGACGTGACGCGGGACCCGCGCGTGCCGATGGCGGAGATCCA
Source organism: uncultured Alcaligenaceae bacterium (assembly GCA_964453375.1). Taxonomy (GTDB): domain Bacteria; phylum Planctomycetota; class Planctomycetia; order Gemmatales; family Gemmataceae; genus Limnoglobus. Next base: position 13,559 of record CAYVRB010000066.1, on the reverse strand, counting down.
GAAGCTCTACGCCGGGAAGCTGAAGCCGGACGACGTGATGGCCGCCGCGAACAAGGTGGACGAGAAGACCGACGCCGGCAAGGAGTCGCGCTTCTACGGCCACCTCTACGTCGCGCTCTGGTACGAGGCCGAGGGGGACGAGAAGAAGGTGGTCGAGCACCTGACCCCGGCGGTGGAGAAGTTCGTCATCGGCCACTACATGTGGGACGTGGCCAAGGTGCACCTCGCGGTGGCGAAGGCGAAGAAGAAATAATTGATGGCCAACCACCCGGTTCGCGCCGGGCGGGAGATTCATGTCGCAAGTAGAATTTCATCGGGCCGATTCGCAAAATCCTTAAGGATTTCTGAAATCCAATTTCCCCATCTCGGCCGTACCGCTACTATCTCGCTCACCCATCGCTCCGTTGACTCGCAAAGTTGGTCCACCATCTCATTCCTCGAAGGATGACCGCATGCGCACTCGCAGGTCCGCGCTCCGCCGCACCCGTCTGGCGATCGAGCACCTCGAAGACCGCACCACCCCCGCCGGATTCGCCGATCCCTTCGCCGCGAACCTGGCCATCGTCGATTCCCCGGCCGACCGCGTCAATGTCGTCACCACGCTCGGCGAATCCGCCGCCACGATCCTCTCCGCGCCGTTCGCCTCGAACGTCCGCCACGTCGGCTTCGGCATCTACACCGTCACGCTCGACACCGGCGTCGCCGCCGGCGAAGCGATCACCTACTATTCCGGCGTGCCCGGCGTCGTGACCGCCGAACCCGACTACACCATCCAGCTCCAGCGCACGCCCAACGACGACCGATACTCCAGCCTCTACGGCATGGCGAAGATCAACGCCCCGACCGCGTGGGACACCACCACCGGCTCCGGCAACTTCGTCGTCGCCGTCATCGACAGCGGCGTCGACTACAACCACCCCGACCTCGCCGCCAACATGTGGCGCAACCCCGGCGAGATCAACGGCGACGGCCTCGACAACGACGGCAACGGCCTCGTCGACGACGTCTTCGGCGCCAACTTCGCCGGAACGAACACCGGAAACCCGTTCGACGACAACGGCCACGGCACCCACGTCGCCGGCACCATCGGCGCCGTCGGGAACAACGGTGTCGGCGTCGCCGGCGTCAACTGGGGCGTCAAGATCATGGCGCTCAAGTTCCTCACCGCCTCCGGCAGCGGCTCCACCAGCGACGCCATCGAAGCCCTCAACTACGCCGTCGCCAACGGCGCGAAAGTGTCGAACAATAGCTGGGGCGGTGGCGGGTACAGCAGTTCGCTCTTCAACGCCATCCAGTCCGCGCAGGCCAAGGGCCACATCTTCGTCGCCGCCGCCGGCAACTCGAACGTCGACATCGACGTCTCGCCGAGCTATCCGGCCAGCTACAACCTCGCGAACGTCGTCGCCGTCGCCTCCACCACCGGCACCGACGCCCGGTCGAGCTTCTCCAACTACGGCGACGTCACCGTCGACATCGCCGCCCCCGGCTCGAGCATCCTCAGCACGACGCCGAACAACACCTACAGCACCTTCAGCGGCACGTCGATGGCCGCGCCCCACGTCGCCGGCGCGATCGCCCTCTACTGGGACGCGAACCCGACCGCGACCGCGACGCAGGTGATCGACCGCCTGAAGGCGACCGCCGACACCGTGGCCGGGCTGACGACCGTCGTGCAGGGCGGGAAACGACTGAACGTCGGCGCGCTCATCGGCGTCACGTCGCCCCCGCCGCCGCCCCCGCCGCCGGCGGACCTCGCCGGCGCCCGCGTCACCGCCGCCAGCTTCAACGGCACCACGACCCTCACCGGCGCGCGCCTCACCTTCAACGAAGCGATCAACGCCGCCTCGTTCACGACCGCCGACATCGTCAGCTTCACCGGCCCCGCCGGCACGCTGATCATCACCGGCGTGACCGCCGTCGCCGGCTCGAACGGCACCATGTTCGACCTTACCTTCGCCACCCAAACCGTCGGCGGCGTCTACACCCTCGTCGTCGGGCCGAACATCCTCGACCTAGCCGGCAACCCGATGGACCAGAACGCCAACGGCGTCAACGGCGAATCGCCCGGCGACCGCTACACCGCGTCCCGCACGCTCGTCACGTCGACCACGCAGACGTTCACCGCCGGCGGGCTGCCCCTCGCCATCCGCGACAACTCCACGACGACCGCCACGCTCGCCATCACGCAGGACATCATCATCTCGGACGTGAACGTGCGGTTCAGCATCTCGCACACCTACGACAGCGACCTGGTCATTCGCCTCGTCGGCCCCGGCGGGCAATCGGCCACGCTCGTGAACCGGCGCGGCGGGAGCGCGAACAACTTCAACGCCACGACGATCGACGACGAAGCGACCACCTCGATCGCGAACGGCGCCGCGCCCTTCTCCGGCACCTACCGCCCCGAGACGACGCTGACGACCTTCGACGGCCGCAACGTCAAAGGAACCTGGTCGCTGGTCGTGCAGGACGTGGCCGCCCAGGACGTCGGCAGCCTCACCGCCTTCTCGCTGATCGTCACCGGCACGAACGGCACGCAGATGGTGATGGCGTTCGGGATGCCGGACGGCGAATCGTTCGCGGGCGACGCCTTGCCCGTCGCGGCGCTTCTGTCGGCGTTCGAGTCGGACGACCCGATCGAACTGACGCCGGCGCCGGCGGAGTTGAGCGAGCCGGCCGAGTTCGCGGAAGCGGCCGCCCCGATCGCGAACGATCCGGCGGAAGCCGAGTGGTGCGATCCGGTGCCGGCGATGGCGGTGTGGGTCGGCGCCGCGATCGACGGCGAGGAGTGGTAACGTCGATTTTGTTTTGTAGGGCGGGTCAAGGCTTTGCGCCGACCCGCCGAGATCGCACTCGGCGGGTCGGCCCAAAGCCATGACCCGCCCTACTTCCTCGGCTCGCGCAGCGGCGATGAGAAAATGTCGAGGTCCTTCAAGCGGTCGTAGAGTTTGGCGTCGTCGTCGACCGTCATTTTCCGCAGCGGCGTCCGCACGGGGCCGCAGTCCAAACCGATCATGCTCATGATCGCCTTGCCGGCGCGGAGGCCGCCGAAGTCGATCAGCGCCCGCACGAGCTGCGCGCTGGCGTATTGATGGCGGCGCGCCGCGTCGAGGTCGCCGGCGCGCAGCGCGTCCAACATCCGGTGATACGTCGGCGCGGCGTAGTTGTACGTGCTGCCCACCGCGCCGGTCGCGCCGAGCGCCACGGCCGCCAACAGGAACTCGTCCACGCCGAACATCGCTTCGTACTTCCCATCCTCGAACCGCACGCATTCCTGGAACGAGAGGAGGTCCGGGTTCGAGAACTTCACGCCGGCGAAGTTCGGGATGCGTTTCGCGGCGCGGCGGACCACGTCGGCGGTCGGCAGCAGCACGCCGGTGGTGGACGGGATGTCGTAGTAGAAGAACGGCAGGGTCGGGGCGGCGGCGGCCACGTCCGCGAGGAAGTCGACGAGTTCGGCGGGGCCGGCGGGGCGGAAGTAGTAGGGGGCGGTGACGGCGACGCCGGCGGCGCCGAGGGCGGCGGCGTGCGCCGCGAGGTCCCGCGCGTCGGCGGCGCTCGTGTGGCCGGCGTGCACGAGGATGCGCAGCGGGCCGGCCGCGGCCATCCAGGCTTCGGCGACGGCCTTGCGCTCGGACGCGATGAGTGAGGCGCTCTCCCCGGTGGTGCCGCAGACGAACGCGCCGGCAACGCCCGCGGCGCGCAGGGCGGCGGCGAGGTCGGGGACGCGGGCGAGGTTCAAGGAGCCGTCGGCGTGGAACGGCGTGAACGGGGCGGCGATCAGCCCCGCGAAGCGCGAACTCATGGGGTTAGTCTTTCAGTTTCCAGAGCCGGATGGTGCCGTCGCGGCCGCCGGTGAGCAGGTTCTTGCCGTCGGCCGTGAAGTGGACGGCGTGCACCGTGCCCCGGTGGCTGGACAAGGTCATGATCGGTGCGGCTTTCTCGGCGGCGCCGTCGGCGGGAAGCGTCTCGATGTTCCAGATCTTCACGAGGCCGTCCTGCCCGGCGGTCGCCAACACCTTCCCGCAGCACGCGAACGCGATCGACCAGATGCCTTCCTCGTGCGCCTCCTTGATGGTGCCGACGCGCTTGCCGGTCGAGGTGTTCCAGAGCATGATGCTGTGGTCCCAACTGGCGGTCGCGAGCAGTTCGTCGTCGGGCGAGAACGCCACGCTGTAGACCGGCCCCTCGTGGCCGCGCAGGTGTTGAATGGCGCGCTTGTCGGCCTTCAGGTCCACCGACTCGTCGATGTTCCACAGTACCGCCGTCTTGTTGGAGCTTGCGGAAGCGACCAGCGGCTTCTCGTGGGCGAACGCGACGGCGTTGATGACGCCTTTCTGCATGAAATCGAAGACCGGCACCTTCCCGTCCGCGAGCTTCCAAAGTCGGACGGCGCCGACGCGATCGCCCGTCACCACTTTGTCGAGCGACTTGTTCATCGCGGCCGAACGCACGGAACGATCGTTCTGGATGGTCTGGACCGGCTGGCCGGCGCTGATGTTCCAGTATTTCACCGTACCGTCGTCGCTGGACGTGATGAGCATGTTGCCATCTTCGGAGAGATCGACGGACCAAACGGTGCCGTCGTGCGCCGGGAAGCTGGTGACGTTCCCGCCGTTGCCGACGTCCCAGATGACCACTTGGCCGTCTTCGAGGCCGGCGACGACCGTCTTGCCGTCGCGGGACGACGAGATGGACCAGACCGGCCCGGTGAGGCGGGAGGTCATCGCCAATTCTTTGTGGCCGGTCTTGGTGCCGGGTTCGACAATCGGTTCGGCGCCGCGGGGGAGCGCCATCCACGCGCCGACGGCGCCGAGCGCGATGCCGACGAGGAACGCCGCCGCCAGCGCGGCGACGACCTTGCGCGGCGATCCGCGGCGCGTCAGGCCGCGGATCATGCGCGACGGCTGGATCGGGCAGGCCTCCACCTTCTCCTGCGAAAGCCCCTTGATGCATTCCCACTTGGCGGCGAGATCGGCCGCGAGGTCCGAGGCCTTCTGATAGCGCTTTTCCGGGGTCTTCTCCAGCAGCTTGTCGATGATGTCCTCGAACCAGTCCGGGACCTCCGGAACGACTTTGTGCAGCGGTTCGTGCTCCTCGTCCGTGAGGCGGCGGAGCACCATGAGCGGCGTCTTGGCGTCGAAGGCCGGCTTGCCGGTGAGCGATTCGTAGAGGACCGAGCCGAGGCTGAAGAGGTCCGAGCGCATGTCGACGGTGTCGCCGCGAGCCTGCTCCGGCGCCATGTAGAGGGGCGTGCCGGCGACGAAGCCGGTGCGCGTCAGCTTGGCGTCCTCCTCGGCGCGGGCGAGGCCGAAGTCGGTGAGCTTGACCTTATTCGTGGCGTCTTCGATGAGGATGTTCGCGGGCTTGATGTCGCGGTGGATGAGCGAATGCTCGTGCGCGGCCGCGAGGCCGGCGGCCGCCTGCATGCCGATCTGCACCACCTCCGGCACGGAGAGCTTGCCGCTCTCCTTGAGCTTCGATTCGAGCGTCTTGCCCTTCACCAACTGCATGACGATATAGGGCAATCCCGCCGCTTCGCCGCCGACCTGGTGGACGGCGACGATGTTCTCGTGCGCCACCTTCGCCGCCGCCTGCGCCTCGCGGCAGAACCGTTCCCGCGCCACCGTCTGCTTCGACAGGCCCGGGTCCAGCACCTTCACCGCGACCTCGCGCTTCAAGGACGCGTCCACGGCGCGGAGTACCACGCCCATCCCGCCGCGGCCCAACTCGTCGATCACCTCGAACGGGCCGATCTTGCCGATCCGCCCCGGCGTGGTCGTCGGCTCCAGAAAGTCGAGATTGCGGTCGGCCGGTTGCGGCGGCAGCGTGTCGCCGTCGGTATCGACGTGCGTGCCGGTGATGCTCACTTCGACCTGGCTGATCGCGCTCCAGTACGCCGACTCCTTCGGCACGGGCGGGCGCTTCAGTTCCTTCATGCAGCCCGTGAAGAGTTTGTCGCCGTCGGACGCGATTTCCTCCAATCGGCCCTGGCATTCCGGGCAGCCGCAGAGGTGGTCGCAGAGCACGCCCTGACGCGCGTCGGTGAGGTGCCCGCGCACGAGCCGGCGCAGCTCCTCGTCGTTCGGGCAGGCGATGTTCGTCTTGGTTTCGACGGCCATGGTCGTTCACTCCGGCGGCGCGGCGGCGGCGGTCCTCACCACTGCTCGGCCTCGGCTTCGAGTTTCTGCACTTCGTCCCGCAGGCGGGCGATGACGCGGCTCTTCGCCACATACACCGCCCCGGTCGACATTTTCAACTCCGATCCGACTTCCTGCGGGCTGCGGCCCTCCACGGCCGTGCCCCAAAACGCCTTCCACGTCGTGTCCTGGAATTCGCCCTTCACCCGGTCCATCGCCTTCGCGGAGAGCTGCCGGCGGTATTCGAGTTCCCAATCGTCCGGTTCGCCGTTGCGGTCGGGGATGCTTTCGAGGCGGTCCTGGGCGGCCGAATCGCCGACGGCCTTGGGGCGGTGGCGCTGGCCGTTGAGGAAGTTGTAGACCTTGTTCCGCGTCACGGTATAGAGCCAGCCGCGGAAGGTGCCGCGCTTCGGATCGTACTCCATCTTGTTGGCGTTGCGCGCCACGCTGCGGAGCACTTCCTGCATCAGGTCCGCCGCGTCGGCGTCCTGCAGGCCGCGATTGCGGGCGAAGCCGTACACCACCGGCCCGTAGAGGTGCAGGAACTCCCGCCAGGCCTCCTCGTCCCGACCGTCCCGGATTCGGGCGAGCAGCGTCGCGCGCGTTAACGGCGGCTCGGCCATGCGTGTCCCTAGTCGATACCGTCCTGGTGCGGCCTTCTAACACGGACGGTCCCGTCCGCGATGATCCGAAGGGCATTCTAGGCGGAAAGTCTTGCGCGGGACACGACTCCGCAATTAGGAAATCGCGATGACGATTTTTCCGACATGCCCGGCCGCGTCGAGATGCGCGAACGCCTCGGGCGCGGCGTCGAACGGAAACGTTCGATCGACGACGGGGCGAATCCGATGGGTCGCGAGGAAGGCGGCGAAGTCGCGGAACTGGTCGCGCGAGCCGACGTAGATGCCGGAGAGCGTGGCGTTCTTCGCGAGCGCGGGGAAGAGGCTCTCTGTTGGCGGGCCGAACCCGGTGAGCACGCCGACGAGCGCGATGTGCCCGCCGGCCGCGACGGAGGCGAGCGATTTCGCGAGCGTGCCGCCGCCGCCGACCTCGACGACGTGGTCGACGCCGCGCTTCGCGGTCAGCCGGTGGATTTCCTTCTCCCAGTCGGGATGCGTGCGAGAGTTGACCGCGTGCGCCGCGCCGAGCTGCATCGCTTTCTCGCGTTTCGCATCGCTGCCGGAGGTGACGAACACGGGACAGCCCATCGCCACACCGATCTGGAGTGCGAAGATGGAGACGCCTCCGGTGCCGAGCGCGAGGATCGCGTCGCCGGGTTGCAAGCGGCCGCGCACGACGAGCGCCTGCCACGCCGTCACGCCCGCGCACGGCAGCGTCGCCGCCTCCTCGAACGAGAGATGTTCGGGGATCGGCACGAGCGAATCGGCCGGTACGGCCACGAGTTCCGCGAGCATCCCGTCGCAACCCGGCCCGCCGAGCGCGGTGGCGTGATGCGCCATCGAGAACCGGCCCGAGATCCAACTCGTGAAGAAGTTCGGCATAACGCGATCGCCGACGCGAACGCCGGAAACGCCATCGCCAAGGGCCGCGACTTCCCCCGCGCCGTCCGAGAGCGGGACGACGCCGCGCACATCCCGGCCGGCGCGATTGTGGAGTTGAATCAGATCGCGATAGTTCAGCGACGCGGCTCGCACGCGCAGCACGACCTGCCCCGGCCCCGGCGTCGGGTCCGGGCGCGTGGTCGCGAAGGGGTTGTAGGCGTCGCCGTCTTTCACGTACTCGTAGCAGCGCATCAGATCGCCTCGACGAGTTCGGCCTTCGGATAGCGGACCTTGGCGAGGCCGGCGTAGGCGTCGTCGGCCGCGCGGTACCCGGCGGTCGCGAGCACCACGCTGTGGTAGCCCTTGGCGGGCAGGCCGAGGATTTCGTCGTACTTCTCCGGTTGGAAGCCTTCCATGGGGCAGGCGTCCACGCCGAGCAGCGCGGCGGCGCTGAGGAAGACGCCGAGGGCGATGAACACCTGGCGCGACATCCACTCGCGGACCTGTTCAGGCGTGGCGCGGGTGAGCGAGCCGACCATCATGTTCTTGTAGCCGTCGAGCGCCGACGCCGGGACGCCGCGGGTGGCGGCGCTGAGGGCGACGAGCTTCTCGGCGTCGGCCGCGCCGACGTTCGCCTTCACCGCGAACACGACGAGGTGCGAGGCGTCCACGATCTGCTTCTGCCCCCACGACACCGGCAACAGCTTTTCGCGGGTCGCCGGATCGACGACGTTGAAGAACTTCCAAGGCTGCAAGCCGTAGGACGACGGCGACAGCACCAGCGCGTCCTCCAGTTTGGCCCACGTGGCGGCGTCGATTTTCTTCGCGGCATCGAATTTCTTGCAGGCGTAGCGCCAGCGGAGCTGCGCCATTACATCGTCGGCGTTCGGAACGGGCATGGAACGATCATCCTCGGGGGTGGGTGCGACGCGGGGGATACCGGCGGCGGCGGGGCCGTCTTTCAAGTTCCGTTCATGGTAGGGGGATATTGGCCGCCGTCCCGGCGAACCATACAGTCCCAGCATGAAAGCGATCCAACTCGAAAAGCCCGAAGCGTTCCGCGTGATCGACGTGCCGGAGCCGCCGGCGCCCGGCCCCGACGACGCGGTCGTCCGCGTCCATCGCGTCGGCATCTGCGGCACCGACTTCTCCGGCTACCTCGGCAAAATGCCGTTCTTCAGCTACCCGCGCATCCCCGGCCACGAACTCGGCGTCGAAATCGTCGCCGTTGGCGAGGGTGTTTCAAATGTGAAGCCTGGCGACCGGTGTTCCATCGAGCCGTACATCAATTGCCAGAAGTGCTATTCCTGCGTTCGCGGCCACACGAACTGCTGCATGCACCACCAGACGCTCGGCGTCCACTGCGACGGCGGCCTGCAACGGCTCTTCACCATCCCCGCCCGCAAACTCCACGTCAGCACGAAGCTCACCTACGACCAGCTCGCGCTCGTCGAGACGCTCGGCATCGGTTGCCACGCCGTCAACCGCGCCGCGCCGAAACCGAGCGAAACCATCCTCGTCATTGGCGCCGGCCCGATCGGCCTGAGCGCCATCGTCTTCGCGAAGCTCTCGGGCGCGAAGACGATCGTGATGGACATCAACGAGCAACGCCTCGCCTTCTGCCGCGAGCGGATGGGCGTCGAACACACCGTCCGCGCCGACGGCACGGAGTTGACGCGCGTCGAAGAATTGACCGGCGGCAACTGGGCCGACGTCGTGATCGACGCGACCGGCAGCAACAAGTCGATGGTGAACGCGATGAACTACGTCGCCTTCGCCGGCAAGCTCGTGTTCGTCGGCATCACGAACCAGGAGATCGCATTTACGCAGCCGTTGATGCACCGGCGCGAGATGAGCTTCCTCGCGAGCCGCAACGCGGTGACGGCGGAGTTCACGCAGATCATTCGCTTGATCGAAGACGGCAAGATCGACACGAAGCCGTGGATCACGCACCACGCGGGGTTCGGCGAGATGATCGAGCTGTTCCCGAAGTGGATGAATCCGGAGACGGGCGTCATCAAGGCCATCGTCGAGATCGACTGATTTCGTTTTGCATTTTTCATTCTTCCCTTTTGCGTTGGCTTGGTCATGAACCAACCAATGCAAAAGGGAAGAATGTAAAATGCAAAACCCAGACCCGAGAATCGCATGAAGTCCGCCGTCACGATCAGCCTGGTTCCCGAAGCGAAGGCGGGGCCGTTCGTCTTCCACGACGACCTGCCGGGCGCCTGCCGCACGGCGAAGGACCTCGGGTTCGACGCGATCGAGCTGTTCGCGCCGGGGCCGGACGCGGTGCCGGCGCACGAACTGAAATCCCTCCTCGGCGATCACGGGCTGGCGCTCGCGGCCGTCGGCACCGGCGCCGGCTGGGTGCGGCACAAGCTCGCGCTGACCAATCCCGACGCCAGCATACGGCGGAAGGCCGTCGACTTCGTGAAGTCGATGCAGGACTACGGCGCGCCGTTCGGCGCCCCCGCGATCATCGGCTCGATGCAGGGCCGCTGGGGCGATGGCGTCGATCGCGAAACGGGACTCGTGTACCTCGTCGAAGCGCTTCGCGCCCTCGGCGACAAACCGCTCCTCTATGAGCCGCTCAACCGTTACGAGACCAACTTCGCCACGCGATTGGAAGAAGGCGTTCGGCTCTTGGAGATGGTGGATCGCAAACCGGTGAAACTGCTCGCGGACCTGTTCCACATGAACATCGAAGAGGTCGATCTCGCGGCCGCGCTCCGAGCCGCCGGCCGGCACGTCGGGCACGTCCACCTCGCCGACTCGAACCGCCGCCCGGCCGGCTACGGCCACACGAACTTCGCCCCGATCGCGGCGGCGCTCCGATCCATCGGCTACTCTGGCTACGTCTCGGCCGAAGCGTTCCCCTACCCCGACTCGCGCGGCGCGGCCGAAGCCACTGTCCGCGCGTTCCGCACTCACTTCTGCGCGAACCGCTGACCCCGAGATGTCTTCGGCGCCTTCGTCGGCACCGGGATCGCGTCCGCCGGCGCCTTCAGCGATTCCAGGAACTTCACGATCGCCGTCTGATCGTTCACGGCCAGCTTCTGATACTTCGTGGTCACGCCCTTCGCCTCGCCCTTGTGGGCGGCGATGGCGGCCGCGAGCGTCGGGGCGCTGCCGTCGTGCAGGTACGGCGCCGAGTCCGCGACGCCCCAGAGCGGCGGCGTCTTCCATTGCTGCGGTTCGGCGACGTGGCTCGGCCGCGCGAACTCCGCCGGCGGTTCCGGCCCGTACCGGTCGAACGTCCCGCTCGCGCTCGGCTCCTCCAGCGTGTAGAGCAGGAAGTCCGAATAGACCCCCTTCACACCGCCGAGGTCGGGAACGTGGCACTTCGCACAACCGATCTCGCGGAACAGTTGCTTGCCGTGCTCCGATTCCGTCGTGGCCACTTCGACCGGCTTGGGCAGCGTGTCCACGAACGCCAGCAGGTTGCGGAACTGCGTCTTGTCCAAGTCGGACGGCGCGTCGGCCGAGTCCGGCTTGTGGATCGGCTTCGCCTGAGAACTGTAGGGCGTGCCGAGGCCCAGTTCGTTCGCGCAGGCCCCCGCGACGAAATCGTGCAAGGACGCCACGTTCCCCTTCCAGCCGAACCGGCCGATCCGGCCGTCGTCGGTGATCGGGATGCGGCCGACGGGCACGTGGTCGAAGTCGAGCTTCATTTCGCGGAGCATGATTCCGGCGCTGCGGTCGCGGTGGTTGGCGCGGATCGCCTTCTCGGAGATCCGGTCGATCCAGCCGATGCCGAAGAGCGCCGTGGTCTGGACGTCGTGGGTGCGGACGGGGTCGAAGGGGGACGGAGTCGGCGGCACGTAGTTCGGCGCGTAGCCACAGTGGCCCGGCGGCGGGGGCGGGGGTGGGGGCGGCGGCGGGAACTTCACGATCGGATTCTGAAACTGGAGCAGCCGCATCGACTCGCGGTCGGTCGACGCGACGGCGAAATCGTGGAGGACGCCGGTCTTGTATTCGCTTTGTCCCGGTCGCGGGAGCACCTCGAAGTGGGTGGCGTTGTGGCCGACCTCGCCGCCGCCGCCGATGCCGCCCTGGAAATGGCAGAAGACGCACGACTTGGCGTTGAAGACCGGTCCGAGGCCGTCGCCGTGCGCGAGCGGATCGTTGGCGGTCCATTCGCGTTCGAAGAGTTCGCGGCCGGCCACCTTCTCGGCGGCCGAGGCGCTCGGCCCCCACCAGACCGGCAGGCCGTCCGAGAGAAACTGCCAGTATCCGACGGCGAGCGCGACGGCGAGGATCGAACCGCCGAAGACGCGGCGCTGGGACTGGAGGGAAAGCCGGGGCCGTTCCTTGCGAGCCATGTACGAACTCCAAGACGTGTGCTTCGATATTAATCGTCGAGCCGACCGGGGACAAGCGCGAACCGCTCGAGTTGGCCTTGGCGCATCCCGCCGGCCACGGCACAGTACGGGGAGGAGTCCGCCACCCGCAGGAGGTATCACAATGCGCAATCTCTTGGCCCTGTTGGGCCTCGTCATCGTCGTGTTCTTCGCCGTCGGCTACTTCCGCGGCTGGTACACGTTCAACATGTCCACGGGCACCGACGGCAAGACGAACGTGAACATCGGCGTGGATCGCACGAAGGTCGGCAGCGACCTGCAGGAGGGCGTGCAGAAGGCCGGCGAAACCATCGACAAGCTCAAGACGAAGACCGACCCGCAAGTGCAACCGGCGGCGGGGACGCAACCGCCGGCGGCGAGCCTGCCGGGGCCGATCGGCAAGTAAGCGCGCACCACGCCGCGCCCGTCGCCACGGCCGTCGCGGCCGCCTGGAGCAACGCCAGCGCGGCCACGCCGGCCTCCGTGCCGTAGTGCATCTGGTTGAACAGGTCCAGCACCGGCACGCTCCACTGCGGCGGCGTCACGAGCTTAGTCGCCCCCACTTCGCCCAGGCTCAGCGCCGCCACCGCGATCGCCGCCAGCCCCGTTGCCTCCCGCAGCGCCGGCCGCCCGACCGCGCGCCACGGATTCGCGCCGTCGAGCATCGCCAACTCCTTCAACTCCGCGGGAACCGCCCGCACCACCGGCAAGAGGATCGCCACGGCGATCGGGAAGAACCGGATCGCGGAGGCCCAGATCGCCGGCAACGGCGACGGCTGATCGTAGAGCAGCGCGCGCAGCGGCGGAAACGTCGGCGCGAGGCCGAGGCCCTTCATCGCGAATTCCTCGAACGCGAGGATCGCGTCGATGCACTCCTTCAATCCGAGGCCGACGATCGGCGCCGGCGCGAACGCGAGCGCGACGGCGAGCGCGGCGAGCCGCCCGGTGCGATCGCGCATCGCCCAGGCGAGGCGAGCCGCGAGCCACGCCGTGATGAGGCCGGCCACGAGCGCGGCGAGCAGGTTCGCGGGGAGCGAGCTTCCCGACACGATCGCCGCGCGTCGGAGTTGCGCCGCGAGGTTTGCGAGGCTCCAGCCGTCGGGCGTCCAGCCGGCTCTTCCAAGCAGCGCACCCATCGGAACGAGCACGAGAATACCCACCAATGGGAACGCGAGGAACGAACCGGACATCGGCACTGTGCGGCTCGAAATCGCCGCGGACTCCGGCGGCCAGAAGCGGCGCTCGAGACGCCGGGCGAAGATCGCGGCGACGGACCCGGCCAGCAGCCAGACGGGCACCGTCGCGGCGACGGCGGCGCCCACGCCGGCCGGGTCGCCCACGATCCGCGCGTAGGTCTCCTCCGCGAACGTGCGCACCATCATCGTGTCGGTGACGGCGATTTCGGTGGCGGACTGCGCGGCGACCCAGCCGCCGCCGGCGGCGAGCGCGAGCGCGAGGCGCGGCGCGACCGCGCAGCGCACGCCCGCGCGCGGGCCGACCTCCATCCTCCCCACGTCCTCGAACGCCGCGGCGGTGCGCCGCACCCTCGCCATCGCGATCGCGCCCAGCCAGGG
>CAYVRB010000065.1:0-23368 GCA_964453375.1 uncultured Alcaligenaceae bacterium | reverse complement strand
AGGGGTTGCGCTCGCAGAGCCTCGCTCCACCCCTGGCTATTTCCGGAGGCCCCGTTGGGGCCAAAAACCGGGACCGACCTCCTTCAAAGGGCCGGGTGGGTCGAGTCTTCGAGTCCCTCCGATCGCGTCTAATGCCCACGCGGTGGGCCTCGAAGACTCGGCACCACCCTACAATCTAGTGAACAAGCGCCAATGCCGCATCTTTATCTTCATCGATCGATTCGAGAATCTTTACAAGCAAATCACTTGCGAGTTCGCGAAATGATTGTTCGTAGATTGGGTTCTTGAAAGTAGTGCCTGTTCGTTGGGACTCTCTTTTGCTGATAAGTCCACGGGTGGCGAGTATGGAAATCCGCATGTGCCTCTGACTTGTTTTGATATGCATATCACTTGCCTGGTCTTGTGATAAATCAGAAAGTTTAACTTTATCCAATTTATTTCTCAGTATCAAATCATCATGTTCTTTGCAGTTCGCTATCAACATTTGATGAGTAGAAAAAATTCGATCATTGCTGTCAATTTTGATATCATCGAGATCAAGCAGCTTGGCATAGCTTTCGAAATATGCTTCAACAGCCTCTTTCTTTCGATGAAATGAATCTCGGTTAATAATGAGTTTGGCATCAGCTTTTTGACGGTCACGTTTTTTGAGCTCTAGTTCTCGGTTCTTTTCCAGTGATTGCTTGTCTTTCTCATTTTTGGCTGTCGAATCGGCCTCCGTTTTGTCGCGATTTGAAAATAGGGACGTGTAGTACAGTGATAGCACAGCAATTGCAATGGAAGCTAATGCGGCTGCGAATATCAACGTGGCCCTAGTTCTTTTACTCGGTTTTCCCGTATTATTTATGTCCTCTGGGCCTCCTGAATAGTATCTCTCTTTCTCTGTCACTTGTGCGACAACTGGCGACTTCGGCAGTCGCACACGCTCGCCGCATCCAGAGCAGGCTGCGATGCGACCTACTAAATCGGATTTGTAGCGCAAGGTGTGTCCGCATGTCGGACAGGCGATCGATAAAATTGAAGTGCTCATTTCGAATGCGCCTCTCGTTACGGCACGAAGATCCGCTGCAGATTCACTGCCGGCAAGCCGGCAGCTATATGTTCTCATTCTTCATTCGTCTTATTCGCTTGATTCGTGGTCACACCTCCAACAGCCGCTCCTTCGAGTCGCCGAACGCGTCCAGCCGCACCCCGGCCTTCTCCATCAGCGAGAGGTACAGGCTGCACATCTTGCGGTTCGGCTTGCCGAGGTAGTCGAGGATGCGGCCGGTCTTGATCTTCCCGCCGCCGCCGCCGACCAGCACCACCGGCAACTGATCGTTGTTGTGCGCCCCCGTCATCATGCTCGAACAGTACAGCAACATGCTGTTGTCCAAGAGCGTCCGCTCGCCCTCCTGCACGGCGTCCATCTTCGTGGCGATGTACGCGAGCTGCTCCAGGAAGAAGCGGTTCACCTTCAGCCAGTCGGCGTTGTCGGTGTGCGAGAGCAGGTGGTGGATCATGTAGTCCACCTTCAGGTGCGGGAAACGCAGCGAGGAATGGTCGTTGTTTAGCTTCAGTGTGCCGACGCGCGTCGTGTCGGTGCGGAAAGCCAGTACCAGGATGTCGCACATGAGGCGCATGTGCTGGTCGATGTCCTGCGGGATGCCGTCGGCCGGGCGCTTCATATCCGGGGCCGTCAGCGTCGGCCGCCAGCCCTGTAGCCGGCCCGCCTTGCCGGCCGATTCGATCCGCTGCTCGACCTCGCGGACGCTCGACAGGTACTCGTCCAGCCGCCGCTTGTCGGAGGCGCTCACCTTGTCCCGGTAGCCGTTGGCGTCCTCGCGCACGGCGTCGAGCACGCTCTTGTCGGCCTTGCCGACCTCGTCGCGGAACAGCCGATCGAACGCGAGGGCCGGGTAGACTTCCAGCGGCGTCGGCGTGGTCGGCGAGCTCCACGAGATGTGCGAGCTGTAGATCATCGAGTAGTTCTTGTGGATCGCCGCGATCGACTGCTCGCAGCCCAGCACGAGGCTCGGCACCTTCGTCTGGCCCTTGGTCTTCTCGGCCAGCACCTGGTCGCAACTGACGCCGGAGCGGATTTCGCCGTCCGGCGCGAGGTGCGCCCCGGTGAGCAGGTTGCCCGTCTGGCAGCTGTGGATGCCGCCGATGAGGGCTTCCTGGTTGTAGAGCCCGCGGAGGAAGAGCGTCTTTTCGCGCAGCGGGGCGAGGGGTTCGAGCACCTTGCCGAACTGGAGGGCCTTGCCTTCGCCCTTGGCCCACCATTCTTCGCGGTGGAATCCGTTGCCGGAGAAGAGGCACGCGAACCGCACCGGCGGCTCGGACGACGGGTTGTGCTTGGGCTTCTCGTCGCCCCAGACGTTGCGCGATTCGAGCCACGGCAGCGCCATCGTGACGCCGACGCCGCGCAGGAAGTTCCGCCGGGAGAGGGGGTGGGTGGTGGTCATGGGGCGGATCCGATCCGGAGGAAACGAGTCGGCAGACCGACAGTTTAACCGAACCGGCGCGGAAAGTGAATCGCGGAAACGATTACGCCGGGTCGAGTTTCGAGTATGATTTCGATAGAACCGGTGTCTGCATCGGTGGAGGAGGCAAGCCGTGCCCGCAACGATTCCCGCGGTTTTCGAACATGGCGTCATTCGCCCCTTGAGCCCGGTCGCCTTCGCGGACAACGAGCCACTCGAGATTGTCCGCGGCGCGGCGTCCCACGAGTCGATGGACAATCGGTTGATCCCGAGCATCTACTTGGACGGATCCGAACAAGGCCCGGAGGAATCCTTCGATTACCAGCCTCCGCCGCACGAAGTGATCGGAATGGTTCGCCCAACGATGGTTGCCGCTGGCCCACTCCGGCCTCCAGTCGTTCCGGAAGAATAACGCGATGGCGCCTTTCTGGATCACCACGAACGGTCCCGCGTTTGCACAGGGCGACTGGTTGCGCGGCTGTCTGGTGCCGTCGGTCGCGGACGATTTCGGCCTCTCCGGTTCGACGGAGATTCGGGTTCACACGGCCGATCTCATCGTGTTGACGCAGAGTTGCGATCTGGCCAATCTCAAGAGTGGCCTGGTCGCCTTGTGCCCCGTCTACTCGCTGGCCGATTTTGAACGGGTCAATCCCCAATTTGCGAAGCGCGGAATGTGGGAAGAAGTGCGCAAGGGCCGACGGGAGGGGCTCCACCTGCTGGCCTCCGCCGAAAACCCCGAAGTGAGTCGGGAAGCGGTTGTCGTGAATTTCCGCGAGATCATCAGCTTGCCAATGGGCTACCTGCAAACGCACGCCGGGCAACTCGGCTCTCGGTGGCGGCTGCAATCGCCGTATTTGGAGCATTTCTCCCAGGCGTTCGCCCGTTTCTTCATGCGCGTTGGCTTGCCCTCGGCGATTCCGCCGTTTCCTGCTTAGTCAACGCATACCATCGCCTTCGCCAAACCGTAAATCAACCGCGAGACCACCTTCCCACCGCGAGCCACCATGCCCCGCGATTTCCACGCCTGCGGCCTCGGCAACGCCATCGTCGACATCTTCCTCGCCCTCGACGACGCCGAGTTCGCGCCGCTCGGCTTCGAACGCGGCACCATGCGCCTCGTCGAGAAGGCCGAGCAGAACGACATCCTCGCGAAGTTCAAGGACGCCAACCACGACCTGCCGCTCGTCAGCGGCGGCTCCGTGGCGAACAGCATCATCGCCCTCTCGCAGCTCGGCGGGCGCGGCGCGTTCATCGGCTGCGTCGGCGACGACCGCTACGGCCTGCACTACGCCTCGGAGTTCGAGCAACTCGACATCGACATCGGCAACCCGGTGCTCACGGGCGAGACCACCGGCACCTGCGTCTGCGTCGTCACGCCGGACGCCGAGCGCACGATGCGCACGCACCTCGGCGTCGCCAGCCACCTCGCCGCCCGGCACGTCGACGCGAACCGGATCAAGAACAGCGAATGGCTCTTCATCGAGGGCTACATCTTCGCGAACCCCGAGACCGGTCAGCACGCGATCAAGGAGGCCATCGCCATCGCGAAGGCGAACGGCACGAAGATCGCGCTGACCTGCTCGGACGCGTTCGTGCCGGCGGTCTTCGGCGACGCCTTCCGCGAAGCGCTCCAGCAGAGCGATCTCCTGTTTTGCAACGCGCCCGAGGCGGCCGCCGTCGCGGGGGTCGAGAACTCGCAGGACGCCTTCGCGAAGCTAAAGGCGCTCGTGCCGAACGCGATCGTCACCGATGGCCCGAACGGCGCGTTCGTGCGGTTCCACGGCCAGGAATCGCACGTGCCGGCGTTCGCATGCAAACCCGTGGACCTCACCGGCGCCGGGGACATGTTCGCGGGGGCCTTCCTGTACGGCGTCACGCACGGCCTCCGCCCCGACGTGGCCGCGAAGGGCGCGAACCTCCTCGCGATGAAAGTCATCACCCAAGTGGGCGCCCGGCTGCACCACGGCACCAAGTTCCACTGGCAACAGGCGGTCGGTTCCTGACATGGCGCGATTGAAGCTCTTCACCGGCGCGAACGTCGGCCCCGCGATCCGCTCGAGCGCCGCGGCGCTCCAGCAGACGCTGGCGAAGTCCGGCGCGTCCGTGAAGTGGGTCGAGCCGGAGAATCTGCACGTCACGATCAACTTCCTGGGGGAAGTGGACGATCGCGACCTGCACGGCATCTGCCGGGCGCTCGCCGCGGTCGGCAGGAGGGAATCGCCGTTCCGCCTCGCGGTGGCGGGCGTGGGGGCGTTTCCGACGCCGCGCCGGCCGAAGGTGCTCTGGGCCGGCCTCGCGGACGGCGCCGACGCGCTGGCGCGCCTCCACGCCGCCTCCGAGCCGAAGCTGTTGGAGCTCGGCGTCTACCGTCGCGAGGAGCGCGGCTACACGCCGCACCTGACGCTCGGCCGCGCGAAGGACGAGGCCGACGGCCAGTTGCTCGCCCCGGAGTTGGCCAAGCACGCGACCTGGACCGGCGGCGACGTGTTCGTGGAGGAGATTCTGCTCTTCTCGAGCGACCATCGCCGCGAGGGGCCGATCTATTCGGTGATCGCGCGGTCGCCGTTGTCGGGCGACTGACGATGTGGAAGAATGGCGCATCCGCCCCCGTAGCTCAACTGGATAGAGCAGCCGCCTTCTAAGCGGCAGGTTGCGCGTTCGAGCCGCGCCGGGGGTACTCGAGTCCCGTCGTCCCGTCCCCAACGATCGTCCCGATCTCCATCGATGCGTCGCGCATGAATTCAAGTTCGTCGATTCTTGTTTCCTTTCACGATCCGATACCTGGAACTGTTGTCGCACGGTTCGCCAAGGCCGTTTGGCGGACCGATCTCGATCGCGAGGGGTTCGCGATGATCGTGCCGTCATCGCCGGTCGATTCCAAAACGCTTCGCCGGTTCATGGTCGAGCTCGTCGCGGCGTTCGGCGATGCGATCGGGACGACGCTCGTGCCCGAACGGCTCGGCCGGTACGATCAGCAGGTGACGACGAAGTTCCACCGCGACGGCGCGCCCGAAGCGTCGCTGCTCGTGCTTGGATACGAACCGAGTTCGATCCAGAGCCGCTTCTTCCTCGCCGACGCGTGTCGGGCCGCGAGCGATGCCGGCATGGGAGTTAACGCGTTCTTCTCCGCGAACAATCCGATGTTTCCGAGCGGCGAACGATTGCTTGGTCCGTATGTCCAAGAACTCCTCGTGCCGCGCGATACCGGGGCCATCGTCGTCGTCAATAACAGCCTGTTTCCCGACGATGCTCCGATTCCCCATTTGCTCGGCTTGCTGCACAAGGGAACCATCGAACGGCCCGACCCCCATGCTCGCCGCGTCATCAATTCGATGGGACTGACGCCGGACGTGCCGAATGCCAAGCGATTGCCGGACGGGGAGATTCTCCGTTTCCTGAATCGGGACGACCTCGACTGATCCGCCGAGTCCGCACCATGAACCGCCTCGCCGTCGAATCGAGCCTGTACCTGCGCCAGCACGCGAACAATCCCGTCGACTGGTTCCCGTGGGGGCCGGAGGCGCTCGCGCGGGCGAAGGAACTCGATCGGCCGATCTTCCTGTCCGTCGGGTATTCGGCGTGCCATTGGTGCCACGTCATGGAGCACGAGAGCTTCGAGGACGATTCCACCGCCGCCATCCTCAACCAACACTTCGTCAGCGTGAAGGTGGACCGCGAGGAGCGGCCGGACCTGGACCAGATCTACATGACGGCGCACCACCTGCTCAACCGCGGCGAAGGGGGCGGATGGCCGCTGTCGGTGTTCCTCACGCCGGAGCTGACGCCGTTCTACGCGGGAACGTATTTCCCGCCGACGGACAAGTACGGCCGGCCGAGCTTCAAGCGGCTGCTGGCGAGCGTCGCGGAGGCGTGGCGCGGCAAGCGGGACCAGTTGAACGAAGTCGGCCGGCAGGTGGCGGAGGCGCTGCGGGCGACCGGGAACCCGGAGGGGGCGGGCGAGCCGGCGCCGGCGATGCTGGAGAACGCGGCCCGGATGCTGCGGCGGGCGTTCGACCCGACGCACGGCGGGTTCGGCCACGCGCCGAAGTTCCCGCACCCGATGGAGCTGCGGGTGCTGCTGCGGGCGCACGCCCGCTTCAATGACGGCTCGGCCCTCCACGCGGTGCGGCTGACGCTGGAGAAGATGGCGCGCGGCGGCATCTACGACCAGATCGGCGGCGGCTTCGCGCGCTACAGCGTCGACGAGCGCTGGCTCGTGCCGCACTTCGAGAAGATGCTCTACGACAACGCCCTGCTGCCCGTCGCGTACGTCGAGGCGTACCAAGCGACCGGCGATCCGTTCTATCGGCAGATCGCCACGGAGACGCTCGATTTCCTTTTGAAGGAGATGACGCACGCCGACGGCGGGTTCACCAGCACGCTCGACGCCGACAGCGAAGGGGAGGAAGGGAAATTCTATGTCTGGAGCCGGAAGGAGATCGAGGCGATCCTCGGCGAGGAGCTGGCGGAGTTGGCCGTTCGGGTCGTCGGCGTGACGGAGCACGGGAACTTCGAGGAGCACAACATTTTGTTCCGCTCGAAGACCGACGAGCAGGACGCGAAGTTGAACAACCTCGGCGTCGAGGAGTTCCGGGCGAAGCTCGCGACGATCCAGGAGAAGCTGTACGCGGTGCGGTCGCGGCGCGTCTGGCCGGGGCGGGACGAGAAGTTCCTGACGGCATGGAACGGCCTCGCGATCTCGGCGTTCGCGTTCGCGGGGGCGGCGTTCGGCGAAGCGAAGTACGTGACCGCGGCGACGCGGGCCGCGGAGTTCGTGTTGCTGAGGATGAGGAGTGGCGCCGGCCGGCTGTATCGCACCTGCGGGGCGGAGGCGCCGGCGAAGCTGACGGGATACCTGGAGGATTACGCGAACTTCGCCGATGCGCTCGTGACCCTGTACGAGGCGACGTTCGAGCCGCGCTGGCTGACGACGGCGGCGGAACTGTGCGATGTCCTGCTGAAACACTTCGCCGATCCGGCTGGCGGATTCTTCTTCACGGCCGACGACCACGAGGAGCTGATCGCGCGGACGAAGGATCTGCAGGACGGCGCGACGCCGTCGGGCAACGCGATGGCGGCGACGGTACTGCTGCGATTGGCGAAGCTGCTGAATCGGTCCGACTTCCGCGACGCGGCCGAGCGGACCCTGCGCGTCTACGGCTCACTGATGGCCGACAGCCCGATGGCGGCGGGGCAACTGCTCATCGCGCTCGATTTCCATCTCGGCCCGACGAAGGAGGTCGCGGTGATCGGGCCGAAGGACGATCCGGAGACGGGGGCCGTGCTGGCGAAGCTGCGCTCGCGCTTCCGGCCGAACCGCGTGCTGGCGTTCCACGACCCCGCGACCGGCCCGGCGTCGATCCCGCTGCTGGCGGATCGGCCGATGGTGGACGGCAAGCCGACGGTCTACGTCTGCGAGAACTTCGCCTGCGCGGCGCCGGTGACGGGGAGTGAGTTGCCGATCACAGACTGAACTCGACCGTGTCGATTGCCCTCTCCGAGGAGCCCATGCACCGACCTGCGCGATCCATCCCACTGAAAGATTCCCGGACCAATTTCTTGGCCGATGCTCGGCTACACCGAGATTGTCCGGCCAGTATTCTCGTGCAAGTGGAGATGGAATGGGCCGCCGCGAGACAATCGCTCAAGTCGTCGACAATTTCAACCGATCGCGTTCAGCACTCGCATTGGGATTGGCGAAACAAGACGGACCTCGTCTCCTCGGGAGTGTTCGGCCTGATGGTCGTGACGTGCGACGATGAGATTCAGTCCATTCTCGCGCACCGGCGCGAACCTTGCCCCTCAATGCTGGATACCGGTTCGGTTGTCTACATCGATTACCTCGAATCCGCACCGTGGAACCTCCGGATCGACGGTCGAACGCCGCGCTTCGGCGGCGCGGGTTTGGCATTGTTGGTGGAGTGCGTGCGGCTATCATTGGAATGGGGTTTGTCGGGCCGGATCGGCCTCCATTCGCTCGAGCAGGCCGAGAGCTTTTATGTACGACATGGCTTGGTCCGAATCGGTCACGACCCCGACTACTACGATCTCGTCCGCTACGAACTGACGGACGATTCGCCCCTGGTTCAAATGGTCTTGGAGGAGAAGCCATGAGCGCTCTCGTGTACTCCGAATTGGACAAGTGGGTTGCCGAAATGGACGACGGTTCGCCGGTCTCCGCGGGGGCGCGGGTCGTGCACGTGCTGGCGAAAGGCATCTATCCTGTCGATCTCACGTCGGTCCCGCTCGAACTCCGGCACACCGTAGTGCTGCAGATTCGCGAATTGGTCTCGAAGGCCAGCGCTCCGCGGCCGGACGCGGTACCCGCCGGTTGACCGGGCGTTGAGCTCCTGCGAAACCATTTTTCGTTCCACTTTTATTCCCCCCATGGATTCCGCCGCGCGGTTCGATCCCGAACGCCACACGCCGGTCGTCGCCGCGCTCGGCGTCGTCGCCCTCGCCGCGGGGTTCCATGTCCCGTGGCTGTTTCCCGTCGCGATCGCCTTCTTCGCGCTCGCCTGCCTCGCGGACACTCGCAAACTCTATCTGTTCGGCCCGTTCCTGGCGCTCGAATTGCGGGCGATGACGCGCCGCGTGCGCTTGCACCTGTGGTGGCCCTTGCTGGCGTTGCTCGCCGCCGCGCCGGTGCTCGGCCTGCAATACGCCGTCACGCAGTTGCCGCCGGAGACGGCGCCGCCGGAGGAGATGGTGTCGAGCATCGCCGCCGGCGGGTTCCTGTTCGTCTTCTGGATCCTGATGATCGTCACGCTCTCGCTGGCGAGCACGTACCTCTGCTACGGCATCGCCGAGGATCGCGAGTCGAAGCGGCTCGACTTCCAACTCGTCACCGACCTGCGCGGCCGCGAGCTCGTGATCGGCAAGATGCTCGCGCGGCTGATCGCCGTGCTGATGTACCCGCTGGCGACCGTGCCCGTGATCCTGACGATGCCGCTGCTCTTCCGCATGGATCCGTCGATCATCCTGTACGCCTTCGCCTACGGCGGGGCGATGCTCGTCTCGCTCTCCGGCCTGTCGGCGCTCGGCTCCGTCATCGCGGCCACCAAGAAGGGCAGCGGGAACATGTTCGCGCTCTTCGTCATGCCGTACCTGTTCCTCGTGTTTCTCCTCTCGCTGTTGCGCTTCTGGCCGGAGGTCTGGCTCTTCCCCGGCACGCCCGCGCAGCCGACGCGCTACGGCGTCGGCGATCTCATCGAGACGCTCGCGATCGGCAACCCGCTCACGCTGCTGACGCGCTGGCTCACGCTCGGCTTCGGCTTCGGCAGCCTCGACGCCATCGCCGCCGACTTCCCCGGCTTCGCGGCGTTCCACACGCTCGTCGGCGGCTTCGCGATCCTCCTGGCCGCGCGCAAGGTGCGCACGGCCCACGCCAACGCCGGGGAGGCCGCCACGCCGAAGGACGGCGAGGCCAACCCCCGGCCGCCCGTCACCGACGAACCGGTGAAATGGAAGGAAGCCCTCTGCAATCCGCTGCTCGTCGCGGCGCAGAAGAACAAGACCGCCAACCGCATCGCGACGCTCGTGCTCGTGATCCTGCCGGCGGCGCTCTTCCTCGTCGCGGCCGCGATTCCGCTCGGCCCGTACGGCAAATTCATCGCCGAGGACATCGCCCGCTTCGTGCCGATCATCATCGCCGCCATCGGCATCTTCAGTTCCCAAAACCTCGCGCTGCATTCGATCCCGCGCGAACGCGAACGGGACACGCTGCTCAACCTCCTCCTGAGCGACCTCGACGCCGCGGAGATCCTCCGGCAGAAATACCTCGGCGTGCAGCGCATCGGGCGGGGCGTCGTCGCCTGGCTGCTCATCGTGGGCGTTCCGACGGTGCTGTGCGGCGGCTACGTCTGGTGGGCCTTCGCCGGCCTCGCGCTGTTCATGCTCGTCTTCATGCACGTCATGGCGAGCGCCGCGTTCTGCTTCGGCGCCGCGGCGCCGAACGTCCAGACCGCGGGCAAGCGCTTCGGCGTCTTCGTCTTCCTCGCCACGTTCCTCACCATGGTCGTCGCCGGCCTGCTCGGAGGCCTCTCGGCGGCGGCGGCCCTCGACACCTACAAGTACTTCGCCATCGCCCTGCTGCCGCCGTTCGGCCTCGTCGGGCCGGGCTTCGCGAAGTTGGTCGCCCCCGCCAGCGTCCCGTACTGGATCGCCGGCTATCTCGGCGGCCTGCTGTTCTACGCGGGTGTCGCAAGGCTCTTCTACCGCGTCGCCCGCCGCCGGTTCGTCGCCGCGTGCGACGGCTCGGCCGAGCGCGGCCCGCTGCTGGACAACCGCGCCCCATGACGCTCGTCTCGCTGCCCGCGCTCGCGCTGCTCGCCGTCGGGATGCTCGCGGCGCTCTTCCTGTTGCCGGGCCTGGTCCTGAAGGCCGTCGCCGCCGTTCGCCGGCGCGCCGAGTCCCCCGCGGTGCTCGGCCCGCTCTTCTGGCACGAACTCGTCACCGTCACGCGCCGCGGCTCGCAGGTCCGCCTCCGCGTCGCCTACGCCCTCATCCTGCTCGTCGGCCTCCTCGCCGCCTTCCTCAGCCAGTTCCGCGAGGTCAACCCGATCCGGCTCCTGCTCCACGGCGGGGAATTCCCGCGCGAGCGCGTCACCGCCTTCGCCACCACCTTCTTCCAGATCTTCCTCATCTGCCAGTTGCTCGCGCTCACGATCGTCGCACCCGTCTTCGCGGCCGGCTCGATCCTCGAAGAGAAGGACCGCGGCACCCTCGCCTTCCTGCAAACCTCGCGGCTCTCGAACCGCGAGATCGTGCTCGGCAAGCTCGCGGCGCGGCTCGTCTTCGTGCTCGGCCTCGCGCTCGCCGGCCTGCCGGTGCTCGCGCTCTCGTTCCTCATCGGCGGCGTCGATCCGCCAATCCTCGCCACCTCGTTCGTCGCCGCCGCGATGTCCACCGCCAGCCTCGCCGCCTACAGCGTCTGGCAGGCGACCCGCCACGCCGCCCTCAAGACCGTGCTGGCGAACGCCTACTCCCTCGCGATCGCGCTCTTCCTCGGCAGCGGCTGCTGCGCGTCGTGCCTCGGCTACGCGCACGCGAGCGCGATTTCGCCCTTCGCCCTGCTCTTCGTCAACGTGAATGCCCGAACCGGCGGAACCTTCGACCCGATCGCCGCGACGATGCTGACCGTGGCCGTGCACGGCGTCCTCGCGGGATTCTTCGCGCTGCTCGCGATGGGGAACGTGCGGGCGTCGATGCCGTCGCGTTCGGCGCCCGTCCGCCCGCCGGCGCCGAAAACCCCGCGCTGGGTCGAAGAGATCGCGGAACCGGCCAGCCTGTCGGCGTCCTACGGCGAATCGCGCCGCGAGCGGTCGCCGCCGCGCTTCGTCCGCGTGCCCCCGGTGGACGACGAGCAACCGTTCCTGTGGAAGGAACGGTATTTCGGTGGGAAGTTGCCCACCTTCGAGGCCGACGCGATGCGCGGCTGCGGATTGGCGCTGCTCGTGGCGACGGTGCTGCCCGTGACCTTCGGCGTCTTCGCCACGGCCGCGTCGTCCGATCGGCCGCAGGAAATCCTCAATCCCGTCTTCCGGTTGACCTGCTTGGCCCTGGTGGCGTTCGTGATCCCGTTCGCCGGGGCGCGCGCCGTCGGGTGCGTGGCGAACGAACGGCAGCGACAGACGCTGGACTCGCTGTTCGCGATACCCGTGGATCGCTCCCTCCTGCTCGAAGCGAAGGCGTGGGCCGCACTGCAATGGCTGCGCTTCTGGGTGATCGGCTTCGGGGTCGTCGCGGCGGCGTCCGCCGCGACGGGGGCCGTCGGAATCGTGGGCGTCTTGAATATCGGCCTGCTTGCGGTCGTCTGTACGGCCTTCTTCTTCGCGCTCGCCGTCTGGCTGTCCGTCCGGTGCGCCGAAGCCCCGCGCGCGTTGGCCTGGTATCTCGGCATCGCGTTCGGCCTCTACCTCGTGCCGCCGATGCTGGCGATGCTCTTCGGCGGGATCGCGGAGCTGCTCGGGGAATCGAAGCAATTGTTCGCGGCGGTCGCCACCGCCGCCGCACCGCCGTTCGCGGTGAACGAGATCGGCGCGCTGCCGCGCGATCGCCGCGACCTCGATCGCCAGTCCGCCCATTTCGCCACGCTGTTCATCTGCGTGGTCTATACCTCGCTGAGTTGGTTCCTCTGGGAGTCGGCCCGGCGCCGATTCGAACTCGAAGGGAAGTGACGCATGACCGGGAAATCGATCGCCGTGCTCGTCGAGCAGAAGTACGAGGAGCTGGAACTCTGGTATCCGGTGCTGCGCTTTCGCGAAGCCGGCGCGACCGTCCGCATCGTCGGCCCCGAGGCCGGCAAGGTGTACCCCAGCAAGCTCGGCTATCCGGCGAAGGCCGATGTCGCGGCGGCGGACGTGGCCGCGAGCCAGTTCGACGCGATCGTGATCCCCGGCGGCTGGTGCCCCGACTACCTCCGCCGCAGCCCCGCGGTCCTGAGGCTCGTGCGGGACGCCCACGCGCTGGGGAAAGTGCTCGCGGCGATCTGCCACGGACCGTGGGTGCTCTGCTCGACCGACGCTTTGCGCGGTGGCCGCAAGGCGACGGGCTTCCACGCGATCAAGGACGACATGGTGAACGCCGGCGCCGCGTGGGTGGACGCGGAGGTGGTCGTCGATGGGAACATCGTCACGAGCCGCACGCCGGAGGACCTGCCCGCCTTCGTGAAGGCGATCGCGGCGCGGCTCGGGGCGTGAGCCTCAGCGCCATCAACTTAAGCCGGCACGAATTTGAACTTCTGGTCAGGTTTTCGGCCCTGAAAGGGCCGCTCCGTCAGCCCAGGCCGCAGGCCTGGGACCGTGACGACACGAGGTTTTCGGCCCTGAAAGGGCCGCTCGTTCGGGAAACGTGTGGCATGAATGAGGCGGTTCCCAAATAATAACCGCCGTTCGAGTCGATTCTCTTGACTCAGAACTCATACCTCGGAACTCACGTCTCGAATTTCAAATTCGAGCCATGAGTTCTGAGGTGTGAGTTCTGAGTACGGAGTTCACGGATCGACGAACCGGACAACGGATCGTGCAAACAATTCCTGGGAACCGAATGAGCCGTCCTTTCAGGACGGGAATCCGGCACGGACAGACCCAGGCCTGCGGCCTGGGCTGACGGAGCCGGCCTTTCAGGCCGAAAACCCAGAGAATTCCGGCACGCGAACTCGCCGATCCGCAAGGCTTTGAACTGGCTTATGTTGATGGCATTGGCCGTGAGGCTCAGCGCTTCCCCGCCACCGTCTCCGCGTCGCGGAAGGCGCGCATCAGGTTGCCGCCGAGCAGCTTCTTGATCTCCTCCGGCTTGTAGCCGCGGTCGAGCATCGCCTGCGTGATGACGGGATACGTGGACACGTCTTCGAGCTGTGTCGGCACCTTCATGATGCCGTCGTAGTCGGAGCCGAGGCCGACGTGGTCGATGCCGGCCACCTTCACGATGTGCTCGATGTGGTCGACAACGGTATGCACGGTGCCGGTCGGGAAGGGGTTTTCCTTCTGCCACGCTCGCATCGCCTCGCGGTACTTCGGCTCGTCGTCGGCGTATTTTTTCTTCAGTTCGCGGCCGACCTGGAACATCGTCTGCATCGCCCGCGCGCCTTCGGGGACGACGAAGCCGGAGTAGAAGTTCACCATGACGACCCCGCCGTTGGCCTTCACGAGCTGGAGCACGTCGTCCGGCACGTTGCGCGGGTGGTCGGCGACGCCGCGGGCCGAGGAGTGCGAGAAGATGACCGGCGCCTTCGTAATGGCGAGGGCTTTTTTCATGCAATCCGGCGAGACGTGCGAGAGGTCGACGAGCATGCCGAGGGCGTTCATCTCGCGGACGATCTCCTCGCCGAAGGGGGAGAGGCCGCCGCACTTCGGATCGTCGGTGGCGCTGTCGGCCCAATCGAGCGATTCGGAATGGGTGAGCGTCATGTAGCGGACGCCGAGGCGATAGAGGCTGCGGAGGGCGCCGATGGAGCCTTCGATGGAGTGGCCGCCCTCGATGCCGATGAGCGAGGCGATCTTGCCGGCCTTGCGGATCCGTTCGATGTCGGTGGTGCCGGACGCCATCTCGAAGGTGTCGGGGTAGCGGGCGACCATGCGGTGGATGGCGTCGATCTGTTCGAGCGTCGTTTTGAGGGCGACGCCCTTTTTACCGGTATCGGCCGGCACGTAGGCGCTCCAGAACTGCGCGCCGACGCCGCCCTTGCGCAGCCGCGGGATGTCGGTGTGTAGGTTCTTCTGCGGTCGCAGCAGGTCGATATCGCGGAACGAGGCGCCGGAATCCTTGCGGCGCAGCTCCCACGGCAGGTCGTTGTGCCCGTCGATGACCAGCGCCTCGGCGTGCAGTTTGAGGGCCGCCTCCGACACGACGACCGGCTTGCGCTCCGGTTCGGCGGCGCAAGCGCCCACCGCGAATACCATCAACGCGATCGACTTCCACATCGTCGGGCACTCCGAAATAGTTCAGCGCACGGAGAGGGATTTTCCGTTGTCGGCCGGGCCGAGCTTGAGGAGAAACGGCGCCGCAATGGTCGCCCAGGCGTCCGCCTTGGGGAAGGCGGCGGCGCCGTCGGCCCACGCCTGGCGCAGCATGTCGGTGTCGATGATGCCGGGGTTGAGCGGGATCGCGGCCATGCCCGGCGGCAGTTCCTGCGCGAGCGCGAGCGTCAGGCCCTCGACCGCGTATTTCGAGGCGCAGTACGGCGCGACCTCCGGGGCGACGCTGCGGCCCCAACCGCTCGACAGGTTCACGATCGCGCCCGTTCCTTGCTTCACCATTGCCGGGACGAACGCGCGGATCACGTTCGCGATCCCCTTCACGTTCACGTCGATGAGGCGGTCGAAATCGTCGGCAGAGATCTCCCACAGCTTCGCGACCGGGTTCATCACGGCCGCATTGTTGATGAGCAAGTCCGGCGGGCCGAACCTCGCGATCGCCGACTGCGCCCACGCTTCGACGGCCTTCCCGTCGGAGACGTCGACGGCGGCAAAGGCGTTTCGGGAGGACGGGAATTGTCTCGAGAGTTCCGCGACGTGCGTCGCCGAGCGGCCGCAGCCGACGACGGTGTGTCCGGCATCCACGAAGTGCGGCACGAGCGCCCGGCCGAGGCCGCGCGTCGCGCCGGTAAGGACGATGATTCGCTTCATGGAATTCGTTCTACGCCTGGATCGTCGGCAGCACCACATCGCACGGCGCATCGAAGCGGACGTCGTCCACCTCCTCCGGCATCGACTCGGATTTCAGCCAGGTGTTCCACCCGAGCCGCAGGCCGAGGCCGCCCTCGCCCACGTCCTGGATCAGGCAGTCCGGCACCTCGAAATTGTGCAGCACGAGCTGGATTTCGAAATCCAGTTCGGCGCCGACGTACAGCCGCGTGAGCTGGGAGAGCAGGTAGATGCTCTTGCGGTCGGGGATCGGCGTGGGGTCGGGCAGGTAGCCGACGAAATCGCGGTAGAGCAGCGGGCCGATGCGGAGGCGGAACTTGCTGCCGGAGTCCCAAATCTTCTCGCCGGCGACGGCGTTGACGCCGAGGCGGCCGGCGGATTCGCCGTCGTCGAGGCGCGTCTGCGCGGATTTGGGCAGGTCGAGCCACTGGCCGGTGAGCGTTTGCACTTCGATCGGCAGGTCGAAATGGTCGGCGAGAATGGCGCGGAGTTCGTGCGCGCCGGCGTGGCGGCGGGCGAACGCGCCGGCGTAGGCAAGAATCGCGCGGTCGTCGAACCGCACCAGCGGCTCGCAGCCCAGCCCGCCGACGCGGCACTCCTCCGCGGCCGCGGGGCCGAGCACCCGCAGGCGGTTCCGCAACGGCGGCGTGCCGAGGCCGACGACCGCGAACAGCGCCTGCGTGATCCGGTCGGAACTGTTCGACGGCAGCGTCGGCGGGCGCCGCCAGGCGCTGCGCAGGTAGCCGACCGGCATCCGGTACTTCTGCCACGCGCGGTAGAGCAGCGTGGTCATCCGGTCGTTGAAGAGGTCGAGCCAATCGCGGAACGCCGTGCGCGTCGAGGTGCCGCGGACCTGGCGCAGCGCGTCGAGTTCGCAGAGCGTCTGCGTGTAGGTGAGCGGCAGCGCCCCCTGCGGGCCGAACAGGCCGAAGAAGTTCACGACGACGGACGGCACGTCCTCCCGCTTGTAGCGCTCGCGGATGCGCCCGGCGACGGAGGACGAGAATTCGGCCGGATCGGGCGGGGCGTCCTTCGGCGGAATGACCTGCGCCAAGAGGCTCGGCGGGAACGCCAGCGAGACGTTCGCGCGGAAGCGCATCGCCTCCTCCACGTCCACCCAGCCGACGCTCGTCGTGCGCACCGGCCGGTCGTTCGCGATCATCTCGAGGACGGTGAAGGCCTGGAACGGCTCGAACTCGCAGCACGCCTCCGGGTCGTAGAGCTGGTCGCGCGGCGACGGGCGGACGCGCGGGGCGGCGGGTTCGCTCATAGCAGCACCTTCTCGCCGGCGCGGGCGGACCACTTGCGGATCGCGCCGCGCTGCCGCGTGCGGTAGGTCAGGCGCGTGAAGGAATTCATCGACACCGCCATCGCGAAGAACCGCTCGAGCACCGCCGCGAACAGGTACGATCCGATGCCGACGTACTTCTCCTCGTCCAGTTCGAGGCGCACCTCCAGCCCGCGGGCGTAGCCGCCGACGGTCTCGCTCTCGCCGGGCACGAAGGCGACGTCGCGGCCGGCGTCCACGCCGAGGATCCCCTCGCGCACCTGCCGCGCCACCTCGCGCAGGTCCGGGTGCTGGTCGTCGGAGAAGTCGTAGAGCGCGAGGTATTCGGCGAGCGCCTCGCGGCCGCGGTCCGGGTCGGTGTCCACCAGCGAGAGGTGGTTCAGCGTCAGGTGCGAGACGATCCGCCAGTAGTTCATCTTGCGGATCGCCTCGTCGCGGCCGACGGCGTCGACGCGCTTCTGCATCGGCCGCAGCGTCGGCGTCGGCGAACGCAGCGTCTCGATCCCCGCGGGCACCACCATCCCCACCGGGCGCAGCGCCCACGAATCCAGGTTCTCGCGCAGCTTCGACGGCAGGTCGCGGTTGCAGCACGTCACGGTCGCCAGCGCCACCGCCTCGGCCGGGGCGCGCGGGTTGAAGTCGCAATCGACGAAGTGCAGGTCGATCTCGGTGCCGCGGTCGCCGAAGCGGCCGCTCGGCCGGCGCCGGCCGTACCAGTAGCGCCGGTCGCGCATCCGGTCCTGGTGGCGGAACGAATAGAACGGCGCGTAGGAGATTTCGTCGCCGGACGGCAGGCGGTGGTACACGCCGTCGATCGAATAGATCTCGTACCCTTCGGGGCGTTCGGATTCGGGCACGAGCGGGTAGTCGTAGCGCTGCTGCGTGACGCGGATGCCCTCGGTGCTCCCTTTGCGGAAGAGGTTGACCATCGGCCCGCAGCCGAGCTTGAAGGTCGTGGCGCGCACCGCCTGCTCGAGGTCGGGGTTCACGTCCACGTTCAGGAAGAAGTGGATTTCGATGCTGTTCTTCCCGAGCACGCCGTCGGCGCGGGCGCGGTCCCAGCCCTTGAGGTCGAAGAACCAGAACTTGTCGCGATAGGCGAGAAACTCGGTGAGTAGGCGATAGCCGGGGAACGACTGCGGCGGATAGGGGAGGACGCCCTCGTCGAGGTCGGGGCCGGAGGTCCGCATGCCGCCGGCGACGCGGAAGCCGACCGGGACGAGCGCCGTCTCCGGCGGCGGTTCGGAGGCCTTGAGTTCGCCCGGTTCGCGGAAGGCGACGGCGGTGACGTTGTTCATCAGGTATTCGTGGAGCGTCGCGGTGAGCGGTCCGTCGGCGTCGATGAAGAAGCGCAGGCCGGCGAGGCCGCCGGTGGCGGGGTCGGCGACGCCGAGCGGCAACTGCTGGAAGGTGACGCCGACGGGGAGTTCGAGCTTGAGGCGCAGGCGGCTTTTGCTGCCGCCCGGGGGCACCTTGAGCTTCGGCAGCAGCTCGCGGATGTCCTGGAACGGCGGGCGCTTGATGCTGGCGTCGGCGACGGTGACGGGCCACAGGCGGATCGGATAGACGCTGCGGTACTCGCATTCGACGCCGTTGATCGGCGTGGTGCGGAAGGGGGTGTGGCGCGGGATCGTCAGGCCGCCGGCCAGGTCCGCGCCGGGGTTCGGCACGAAGCGCGCGATCAGCATCGACGGCAGCGGGGCGAGATAGTGCGGGTACAGCAGGCTCAGGAGCGCGTCGGTCAGTTCCGGGAAGTCGTCGTCGATCTTCTGGCGCACGCGCGCCGCCAGCAGGGCGAAGCCCTGCATCATGCGCTCGACGTGCGGGTCGGTGCTGCGTCCGGAGGCTTCGAGGCGCAGGAAGCCGGCCTCCTTCGGGTACTCGCGGCCGAAGTCGCGCGCCTGCTCCTGCAGGAAGCGGAGTTCCTGGTCGAAGAACGGCCAGAGTTCGCGGCTCACGCGCTGCCTCCCGGACTCGAGACGTTGTGGCGGCCGGTGGCCAGTTCGATCATCGTATCGAAGACCACGCCCTCGATCGGCGTCGGATCGACGTTCAGCGTGGCGACGATGCGGAAGTACACCGCGCCGAGGCGGAAGCCCCGCGGCTGCTCCTGCTTGACGTCGTCGAGCGAGCGCGGGATCACCTGCACCTTGGTGAGGCGCGGTTCGTAGTTCTCGATGACGCCGAGGATGTGCTCGGCGATCTGGACGCGCGACTCCTCGGTGGTGCCGTCCTTGTGGGTCAGGTCGCGGAGGCCGAAGTTCGCGATCGAACGGTAGACCGAGGGCAACTCGGTGAAATAATATTCCGGGGGGCGCTTGGTGTTGAGCAATTGCTCGAGGTCGCGGAGGACGGCGGCTTCGGTCTCGGCGAGGGAATAGCGGCATCGATTGGCGTTGATGCCGGGGTCGGTGAGGCGGTCGAAAAACGACGGCGGGTAGTCGTCCATGGGGTTATTGTCGGGCGCGGGGGGCGGCCGGGGCAAAGAAAAAACCCCCGGCGCGGGCCGGGGGTTGTCGGGTCGGGCCGCAAGGCCATCGTCCTTAGACCGGCATGTTCTTCTTGAGGTCGTAGCCGTTCTTGCCGGCCGACTTCGTCACGCCCTTGGCGTCCTGGACGAAGTATTCGAGGTCCATCTTCGAGTAGTTGAAGGAGATCGACTCGATCGGCAGTCCGTCGCCGGCGTCGGAGCCGCCGGTCTGGTACGACGAGATGAGCAGGTCGTAGAAGTTGATGACGAGGAACTTCTGCTGGCCGGTCTTCTGGCCCGACTTGCGGGCGGTGAGGGTGGCCTGCTGGATGTGCTGGCCGGTGGCGCAGTTGAGGAGGATGGACGGCGTGCCGGAGTGCATCTTCTGGGTGAAGTGGAAATCCTGCATCGAGACTTTGCCCGAACCGCCGCCGTCGCCCTGGGCGAACGAACCGGTCTGCGTGATGCCCCAGCTCCAGCTGAGGACTTGGATCTGCTTCTCGAAGCCCTTTTCCAGGGACTCGCCGTTGATGCTGCCCTTGGTGAGGTCGAGGTGGATGTCCATCGCCATGAGAGAACTCCCTGGGAGCCGGTGGAGTGCCGGCCGGGTGTGACGGGCGGGGCGGCGGTTCGCTCGGGAACGCGCCGCACCACCCTCGAAACGAATCGGAACGGGTCAACCCAGGCCGAGCACGCGTCGGCCTAGGACTTCTTCTTCGGCAACTCGGCGACGAGCCGCATGGACGTCGCCAGGCCTTCGAGCTGGAAGTGCGGCCGCAGGTGCGCGACCGCCTGGTACCAGCCCGGCTTGCCTTTCACTTCCGTGACTTCGACCGAGGCCGCCTGGAGCGGCCGCTGCGCCTTGGTGGCTTCGCTGACGCTCTCGGGGTTCGGCACGACGTAGTTCTGGATCCAGTTGTTCAACCAGAGTTCCATTTCGCCGCGCTCGGCGAAGGAGCCGACCTTGTCCCGCGCCATCGCCTTGAGGTAGTGGGCGAACCGCGACACGCACATCATGTAGTTGAGCTTCGTGGACAGCTCGGCGTTGGCGTTGGCGGTGTCGTCGAAGTACTTCTTCGGCTTCTGGGTCGTCTGCGTGCCGATGAACACGGCCTTGTCGGTGTCCTTGTAGTGGAGCAGCGGGAGGAAGCCGAGGCCGCTGAGTTCCGCTTCCCGGCGGTCCGGGATCAGGACTTCGGACGGGCACTTGGCCGTCTTGCCGCCGGCCTCGGTGAAGACGTGCAGCGGGAGTCCTTCCACTTGGCCGCCGCCTTCGACGCCGCGGGTCCGCATGAACCAGCCGTCCTTCGCGAAGGCGGCCGTGGACCGGGCCGCGAAGGCCCACGCCGAGTTCATCCAGAGGTACTTGTTGTGGTCGGTGCCGTCGATCCCCTCCTCGTAGCGGAATTCCTCGACCGGCTTGTCGGTGAGGCCGCTGCCGTAGGGGAGCCGTCCGAGCACGCGCGGCATCGTGAGGGCGATGTAGCGGGAATCCTCCGACTCGCGGAAGCTGCGCCACGCCGCGTACTCGATGCTCTGGAAGATCTTGTCGAGGTCGCGCGGGTTGTTCAGCTCGGTCATCGATTCGAGGTTGAACATGTCCGCGCCGGCGGACGCGACGAACGGCGCGTGCGCCGCGCCGGCCACGCCGGCGATCTTCTGGAGCATCCCCACGTCCTCGGCGGACTTGCCGTCGAAGTCGTAGTCCCCGACGAGCATGCCGAAGGGGCTGCCGCCGAGCGTGCCGTACTCCGCCTCGTACACCTTCTTGAAGAGCTGGCTCTGGTCGAACTCGATGGCGCGTTCGAGGTCCTTCGCCAGCGTCTTCTTGCTGATGTTCAGCACGCGGAGCTTGAGGGACGCGCCCGTCTCGCTCTGGTCGACGAGGTACTTGACCCCGCGCCACGTGCTCTCGAGCCGCTGGAATTCGGGATCGTGGAGGATCTCGTTCAGTTGCACCGAGAGCTTGCGGTCGATCTCGGCCTTCCAGGCCTGCAGCGTGCGCTCCACGTCGCCCGAGACGACCGAACCCGGAGCGGCCTCGAGCGCCTGGCGGATCACCGCCTCGATGAACACCTTGTTCTGCGCCTTCTGATTGTCGTTCTTCGGCTTGGTCGCCTTGAGGACGTCGTCCAGCAGACTCCCGCCCGCGGCGGTGGTGGACGCCTGCGACGCGGCGGCTTTTTGCTCGGCCATGTTACTTGCCCTCCCCGGCGGTCTCGTCGATGCCCATTTGCTTGGCGAGTTCCTTCACCTTCTCGGTGTTCGCCAACACGTCCTGGAGGACATTTTCCAACTGGCTGTTCGTGCTGATCCGCGAGATCACTTCGTCCAGCCGCTTCCGCATGTCGAGGAGTTCCTTGAGCGGGGCGACCTGCTCGGCGACGTTCGCCGGGGCGAAATCGTCCATCGACTTGAACTGGAGCTGCAGCCGGAGCTTGCTGTCGTCGTCGGCCAACTTGTTGGCGACGCTGAGGTTGAGCATCGGGGCGGCGTCCTTCATGACGCTGTCGATGTTGTCGCGGTCGATTTCGACGAACTTGCGATCCTTGATCGCGCCCAGTTCCTTTTCGTCGCGGTGCCCGGAGAGGCCGGCCATGATGCCGACCACGAACGGGAGTTCCTTCTTGACCATCGCGCCGTTGGTTTCGACGTCGTAGGTGATCTGCACGCGCGGGCTTCTCACCCGGTCCAACTTGTGCTGAAAGCTTTCAGCCATGGCCTGCCCTCGTGGGGTTGGAGCGTCCCACTCGCCGCCGTAGCCCGTTCGGAAGGCTGTACGGAGCGAGTCGGCGGGCGGATTTCCATCGATTTCAAGAATTGTCGGTCCGTGACGGGCCGCCCGTTTTGGTTTCGCCCCTTATCTAACGGCGTCGCGAAGCGAAGAGCAAGAAAAATCGCTCGATTCCCGTTCGAGTTCGCGAACTTCTCGGATTCAGGCCCCGCCGGAGCGCGCCGGAGCCGAATCGCCCGCCCGGATTCGGAGTTTCCGGTTTTTCTTTCGTCCCGTTGTAAACTATCGTTTCCAAGACCCAGCTCCCGAGGCCGTTGGCGTGACCGTCGCCCCCGACGAATCGATCCGCGAGGCGCAAACTCCTCCCCCCGCGAAAGCTCCGACGCTCGCCCTCACCGCGCCGGAACCGCCGCTGACCGTCGTCGAGCCGCGCGGCGGATTCACCTTCGCCGACCTCGGCGAACTCTGGCGCTATCGCGAGCTCGCCTACTTCCTCGTCCTCCGCGAGATGAAGCTGCGCTACAAGCAGACCATCCTCGGCGTCGGTTGGTCGCTCTTCCAACCCGTCGCCACGGCGCTCGTCTTCATCGTCTTCATCGGCTACATGGGCAAGACCGCCGACGGCGTGCCGAACTACGTCCTCCACGTTTTACTCGGCGTGCTCCCCTGGACCTACTTCGCCTCCGCGCTCAACAACGCCGGCAACAGCCTGATCGCGAACGAACGGCTCGTCACAAAGGTCTACTTCCCGCGCCTGCTGCTGCCGCTCTCGAACGTCGGCTCCGCCACGGTCGACTTCGCCATCGCGCTCGTGCTCGTCGCCCTCGTCATGCTCTCCACCGGCGTCGCCCCGGCGTGGACGATCGTCTTCGCGCCGCTCGCCATCCTGCTGCTCGCGATGCTCGCCACCGGCCTCGGCGTGATGCTCTCCGCGCTCATCGTCGCCCAACGGGACTTCCGCTACCTCCTGAACTTCGGCGTGCAGCTCTGGATGTTCGCCACGCCGTGCATCTACCTCGGCCGGCACGCCGTCGGGCCCCGCGGCGAACAGGTGTTGGCGCTCAACCCGATGTACGGCATCATCCTGACGTTCCGCAACCTCGTGCTCGGCCATCCGATGGACGCGCACTCCTGGCAGGCGCTCGGCCTGGCCGCGTTCACCACCGCCACCCTGCTCCTCGCGGGACTCGTGTACTTCCGCCGCGTAGAACGAACCTTCGCGGATACGATCTGACCAGTTCCAAGTTCCGAGTTTCAAGTTCCAAG